>JASJBQ010000203.1 GCA_030066455.1 Desulfobacterales bacterium | reverse complement strand
ACCCTGTCCTACGAGGCCAAGGAAAATCCCGAGACCGTCCAGCGGGTGGCCACCCAGCTGACCTCCCTCTTCCTGGAAGAGAATCTCAGGGTCCGCGAACGCCAAACCGCGGAAACCTCCCAGTTTCTTCGGGACGAAACCGAACGGGTCAAAGCGCAATTGGAGACCACCGAGGCCGAGATTGCAGCCTTCAAGCGGGGCCACATCAATGAACTGCCCGAAATGCTCCAGCTCAACATCCAAAAACTCAGCGATACCGAGCGCACCATCGAAAGGCTGCAGGAAAACCTGCGGGCCCTCAAAGAAAGGGAGGGCTATCTCCAGGCCGAGCTGGCCACGACGCCCCGGGAATGGTACCAGAACTGGATTGCCGAGAAGGATGAAGACGTAAAACGCCTCGAATACCTCGAGGTCCAACTGATATCGCTCAAAACCCGCTACTCGGAGGAGTATCCCGACGTCATCAAGACGCGGCAGGAGATTGAAATAATAAAAAAACGCCTCGACGCGGCCGGGGTCGACTACTCCCGCAAGAACTACCAGGACCAACCCGAGAATCCGGCTTACATCAATCTGTCGGCCCAACTCAACGGCACGCGGTCCGAAATTGAGACCATCAATCGCCTGCTCGTCAACAACGAACAAACGGCCGAAAAATACCGCCGGCGGATCGCGGCCACGCCGGCCGTCGAAGAAGTCTACACCGAACTTCTATCCCGGCAGACCAATACCCGGGCCAAGTACAACGACCTTTTGCAGAAGACCATGGAGGCCGAAGTGGCCTATGGGCTAGAGAAGGACCAGAAAGGCGAGCGCTTCACCCTGATCGACCCGGCCCGCATGCCGGAAAAGCCTTTCAAACCCAACCGCCTGGCCATCGTCCTCATCGGCTTTGTTTTGGGGATCGGGGCGGGCATGGGTTGGGCCGCGCTGCGGGAATTCACCGACGACGCCGTGCGCAACGCCGAGATCCTCACCAGGCAGACCGGCTTTCCAGTGCTTTCGGGCATCCCCGCGATTGTAACGCCTGTGGAAGCCGCCCGCCAGCTCATGGTGCGCCGCGTGAAAATTGTCTCCGCCGTGGCGGCGATACCGTTAGGAATCCTCATTTTTCATTTTATGGTTATGGATCTGGACATATTCTGGGCCAGGCTTTTGCGGCATTTAGCGCTGTAAAAATCCGTCTGCTCCCGATTGGAACTTTGACGCCCACAAAACATGGGATGATTTCTCTTGAATAACGATTCACCGGCCCTTGTCAGGACGCCGGGCTATCAAGGACCCCCAGATGATGAGTGTGATTCGAAATTTAAACCGCGCAGCGGCCAATGTTCACGAGGAGGCGTTGCCGATTTCGGCCAATGGCGAAGACGATCAGCGGCTGGGCTGGAATTCCCCTGCCTACACCCAGTCCGAAAACGTCCAGCTCGACCCGGCCGAATTGATCGCCAACCGTTGCATCTGCATCGATCCCACTTCGCCGATCGTTGAGCACTACAAACTGCTGCGCACCCAGATTCTGCAGCGCACACGCGCCAAGGGCTGGAATACCATCATGATCACCAGCCCCACCCCGGGGGATGGCAAAACCACCACGGCCATCAATCTGGCGCTTACCTTCGCGCGCGAATTCAGCAACACAGCCCTGCTGGTGGACGCCGACCTCAAGCAGCAGGCGATCCATAAAAAACTGGGATATGACAGCCCGGCCGGTCTGAGCGACTATCTGCTCTACGACACCCCCATGAACGACCTGATCGTCTGGCCCGGTATCGAGAAATTGACCATTATCTCCGGCGGCCGCACCATCGACAACAGCACCGAACTGCTGGGCAGCGGCCGTATGCAGGAACTCGTGCACGAGATGAAAACCCGCTATGACGACCGCTACGTCTTCTTCGATGTGCCACCCCTTATCAATGTGGCCGACTCCGTGGCCTTCGCGCCCATTGTGGATGCAATTTTGATGGTGGTGGTCGAAGGCAAGACCACCAACAACGATATCAAGACGGCCCTGCAAATGATTCCCCGCGAAAAATTCCTGGGCTTTGTCATGAACAGCAAATAGGCTTTTTTACCACCAGATCACACCTGTTTCCAATCAGGTGCCACGCATTCGAAGGCAGCGCCGCAACGGCGCTGCCTTTTTTTGTATCGCCCACGCACGCTTTCTGACCATACCACCCTTGGCAGTCGGCTTGCCTGATTGGCGTATATCGCCTATTAAGCCCTTTAGACGGCCAAAGCGGACTCGGGCCCAGTTTTTTCTCTTCCGGTTCGAGCGGCGCATACACCAAAAGCCTGAGGATGGCATGCACCCCCCCAACTCGTCCCATACCGACGCCGCCCTCGAGCGCCGCATCAAACGCCGCATCGTCGGGCCGGTGCAGACGTTTTTTGCCGTGACCGCCCCCGGTCTGGAAACGCTCTGCCGCGCCGAGTTGGAGCGGCATACCGAAGCCGTCAGGATCACGGGCGTTGCAAAGGGCGGCATCGCCTTCGAGGGCCGCCTGCACGACATCTACGGCGCCAACCTGCTGTGCCGCACGGCCCACCGTTTTCTGATGCGCATCGACGAATTCCGCGCCGAAACCTTCGAGGCCCTGTCCCGGAAAACCAGGGCCGTCGCCTGGGAGCTCTACCTGCCGCCCGGCGCGGCCGTCGACGTCAAGGTCAGCGCCCACCGCTCGCGCCTCTACCATTCCGACGCCGTGGCCGAGCGCATCTTAGGCGGCGTCCGGCACCGGATGGCCGCGGCGGCGCCGGCCGCGGACAACGCGACGGGCGGGCGGCCGCATCAGCGCATCCACGCCCGCCTGGACCGCGACCGCTGTCTGCTGTCGATCGACAGCAGCGGCGCCAACCTGCACAAGCGCGGCCTGCGGACAGCAGGCGGCCGGGCCCCCCTGCGCGAAACCCTGGCGGCCGCGGTTCTCATGCGGGCCGGCTATACCGGCCGCGAAGCCCTCTGCGACCCCATGTGCGGCAGCGGCACCTTTGCCATCGAAGCGGCGATGATGGCCAAACAGATCCCCCCGGGATGGTTCCGCGCATTCGCCTTTCAGGACTGGCCGTCCTTTCGGCCCGGCCGCTGGCGCCATATCCGGCGCACCGCCGCACCGCCGGAAACCCGATTACCGCGCCCGCTGATCCGGGCCTCGGACCGCAATGCCGCCGCTGTCCGGCAACTGCAGGCCACCGTCAGCGCCCACGGCCTGGACGACGCCGTGCGCGCCGAACCGCGGGATTTCGAGCGGGTCGCCGGCGCGGCCCTGAGCCCGGCTGCCGGCGTCGTGGTCCTCAACCCGCCCTACGGGCGGCGCCTGGGCTCGCGCCGCACGGCCGAGCAGACCTACCAGACGATCGGCCGCCACCTGAAGTCCGCTTTCAAGGGGTGGAAGGCCGCGGTGCTGGCCCCCAGCCGTCGGCTGGCCGAACTCCCGGGCCTCCGGGCCCGCCACCATGTCTTCAGCCACGGCGGCCGGCGCGTCCACCTCATGGTCGGGAAAATCCCCCAATGAAAAACCAAATCCCCTTTGCCTGCCCGCTGGACTGTTTCGATGCCTGCCGCCTGGCGGCCGTGGTCGAGGACGGCCGGGTGACCGCCATCCGCGGCGATGCGGCCCACCCCCTGACCCGGGGCAAGGCCTGCACCAAGGGGAAAAAGCTGCTCGAACGCCTGTATCACCCCGACCGGCTGCGGCAGCCCCTGCGCCGCGGCAAGGCCGGGTGGCAGCCCGTTTCCTGGGAGGCGGCCGTCGACGCGCTGGCCGGGCGCCTCGCGCAGGCCTGCCGCCGGTGGGACAGCCGCGCCATCCTGTATTACGCCGACAGCGGCTACGGGGGGCTGCTGAAGAGCGTGGACCGCATGTTCTGCAACCACCTGGGCGGGGTCACGACGCCCCGCGGGAGCCTTTGCTGGGCGGCCGGCATCGCCGCCCAGCGCTATGACTTCGGCGATGCGCGCGGGCATGCCCCGCACGACATCGCCCGGGCCCGCACCGTTCTCGTCTGGGGGCGCAACCCCATGGAGACCAGCCCGCACCTGATCCCGATCCTGAAAGCGGTGCGGGCGCGGGGCGGCGCGGTGGTGGTCATCGACCCGCTGCGCACGGCCACGGCGGCCTGGGCGGATCGCCACGTGGCCATCCGCCCCGGGACGGACGGCGCGCTGGCCCTGGGCATGGCCCGGCACCTGATCGACACCGGCCGCATCGACCGCGACTTTATCGGCCGGCACACCATAGGCTTCCGGCGGTTCCGTGAAAGCCTCGCCGGCTTCGACCCGGGGGCCGCAGCGGCCGCCACCGGCATCCCCGGTGAAGCGATCATAGCGCTGGCCGAGCGCTACGCCGACCAGCGGCCGGCCGGCATCATCATCGGGTACGGCCTGCAGCGCTATGCCAACGGCGGGGAAACCGTGCGCTGCATCGACGCCCTGGCCGCCCTCAGCGGGCAGATCGGCGTCTCGGGCGGGGGGGCCAATTTCGCCAACCGCTCGATCCGGCGCCGCCTGGACCCCGATGCCCTGGCCGGCGAGCGCCACGCGGTGCGGCAGCGCAGCTTCCCGCTTGCGCAGATGGCCCGTTTTCTGGAATCCGCCCAGGACCCGCCAGTGGAAGTCCTGATGGTGGCCAAGGCCAACCCCCTCGTGCAGATGCCCGATGCCGACCGCCTGCGGCGGGCCGTCGCGCGGGTGCCGTTCAAGGTGGTGGTGGACCTCTTCATGACCGATACGGCCCGCGCCGCCGATCTCGTGCTGCCCGCCACCCACGTGCTCGAGGAGGAGGACCTGGTCTGCTCCTCGATGTTTTCCCCCTACCTGAACCACTCCCCCCGCATCGTTTCCCCGCCGCCGGGCGTGATCGGCGAGTACGAACTCTTTCAACGCCTGGCCCGGCGGATGGGCCTCGACCACTACCCCGCCGTTACGCCCGCGCGGTTTCTGCAGCAGACCGCCCAACCCCTGCTGGAAGAACTCGGCATCACCTGGAAAGACCTCCTCGAAGGCCCGGTGCGCATCCCCGGCGACGACATTCCCTGGGCGGACGGTCATTTCGCCACGCCTTCGGGGAAATACGAATTCCACTCGGCCCGCGCCGCGGCGGACGGGCACGCGCCCCTGCCCGTATTTATCCCTCCCACCGCACCGGATAAATCCCACCCGCTGCGGCTGCTCAGCACCCACTACCGGCATGCCATGCATTCCCAGCATTTCATGGACCGCCGCGATCCCCCGCAGATCCGTCTGCACCCGGACGAGGCCGGATCGCGAGGCCTGCGATCCGGGGACGCGGTCCGCCTCCAGACCGCGCGGGGCGAACTGGCGGCCACGGCCGTGGTCACGCCCCGCATACCGCCGGGCATCGCCCAGGTCTACCAGGGCTGGTGGCACCACAGCGGGGCCGTGAACCGGCTCACCGCCGACGCGCTCTCGACGATGGGTGCCAATGCCGCCTACTTCGAAACCTTCTGCCAGGTCCGGGCGCTTTGACGCACGGCCCGGACCACGCCCGGAGAGATCCGCATGCAAGGAAAACCCCCCGATCAAAGCCGCGCCGTCCTGACCCACTTTCTGCTGCCGGAGGACGCCAACCCGGCCGGCAACATCCATGGCGGGGTGATCATGAAACACATCGACAGCGCCGCCGGCGTGGCCGCCTTCCGCCACGCCCGCCGCAACGTGGTCACCGCCTCCATCGATCGGCTGGACTTCATCAACCCGGCCTTCGTAGGCAACCTTTTGATACTGAAGGCCCGCGTCAACCTGACCGGACGGACCTCGATGGAGGTGGGCGTGCGGGCCGAAGCCGAGGACCTGCTGAGCGGCGACATCCACCACGTGGCCTCGGCGTTTCTGACCTTCGTGGCGCTCGACGAAAACGGCCACCCCACACCGATCCCGCCGCTGGTCGTCAGCGGCGCGGAAGAAGAGAAACGCCAGCGCATGGCCCGGGCCCGGCGCAAGACCCGCCTGGCCCAGAAAGCCCGCGAGGCGGCCTGCGACGACGACCCTGCCGACTGCGGCCCGTAATCGGCGCAGGGGTGCTGCCGTGGCAAAAGGGGGCCAGCGCGCCGCCGCCGGCGGACCTTTATCGAAGCCGTCTTTATTTCCGGATAAAAGGTCTTATGGTCAGAAAAACGCCAAAACCCAACCCCATCAAGGAGGAAACCATGGCCCAAGTGACCCTGAAAGGCAATCCGGTGCAGACCAGCGGCAACCTGCCCGCCGTCGGCGAAACCGCCCCCGGCTTCACCCTCGTGGACAAGGAACTCAACGAGGTTTCCCTCGCGGACTACGCCGGCAAGAAGGTGGTCCTCAATATCTTCCCCAGCGTCGACACCCCCACCTGCGCCATGTCGGTGCGGCGCTTCAACGCCGAGATCGAAAAAACGGCCAACGCCGTTGCCGTCTGCGCTTCGATGGATCTGCCTTTCGCCCACGCCCGCTTCTGCGGCACCGAGGGGCTCGAGACGGTGGTCTCGGCCTCGGCCTTTCGCCATACCGAATTCGGCGAGCGCTACGGCGTGCGTATCACCGACGGCCCCCTGGCGGGCCTCTTCGCCCGGGCCGTGGTGGTCGTGGATGAGAACGGCCGTGTGGTCTACAATCAGCTCGTCCCCGAGATCGCCGACGAACCCGACTACGACGCGGCGCTGAAGGCGCTTGAAGGATAGCATCAAGCGTGCACAAGTATACCCGCTCCAGCGAATGTGTGTTCACCGGTCTCTCGCGGGTTTGGATGACTCGTGCCATGACCAATTCGTGCTTTTCCCTTTGTCCCGCGCCGAGCATTGGCAATGCGGACGGGAAAAGCGCGTCGGCCTGTTTGAGCGCCAGCGAGTCCCGACGCGCGCCGTCCGCATTGACAACGCGCAGGAGAAAGCGGGGCACGGGCGCTTTCTTTTGGTTCGTTTTCTTGCGCGCGCAAGAAAATGAACACAAACATCGTCGAGATGCAATCTAATGTCAGGCTTTACACCCACCGTAGAATGTGGCCTTTAAACCATGTATCTAGCCGCCATCCCCGAGAAGCAGTGGTACCGCTTCGTCATTCGTGAATCCTTCTGGGACCGGGACTGCTACCGCAGCCGCGACCTCGTCGACCTGGGCTGCGACCCGGGCGAGTATATCGTCTATCCCGGCGGGCGGGCGTACTACGTCGACCCCGAACTGGAAGACCTGATCCTCGAGCAGGGAGGCGTCTTCGACGCCGACGAACTGGAGGATTTGTTCTGGCCGTTCGTGGACCAAGACGTGCGCTACGCCGTCGGCTCGTTCCGGCAGCGGCGCCAGCCCCCGCAGCGTATGGTCGATGCGGACAAGCGCCAGCGCGTCCATCTGTTCGACAAGCGCCGGATTCACTTCCTGCGCTTCGGCCGGATGGACCAGGGCTATATCGGCCGGGTGCCCGCCAAGATCTTCCACCCCGTGCGCGATCGCTCGCGCGATGAAATCGAGCAGTACTTCCTCAAGGCCGAACGCGTCCTCAAGCCATACGAACGCAAGGCCTATGTCTACGTGAGCTTCGACCTGCAGCGCTTTTTCAGCGAACTGTGCGCCAAAACCATGCCCCAGGGCCTGAACCAGGAAGCCGTGGACGACTACTTCGTGCAGGAGCTCTGCCGCCTCAACCAAGACGCGGTCTTCTGGGCCGGGATGCCGCCGCGCGACCATCTCCAGGATTATCTCGTGCGCTACCTGCTCATGTATTTCGACCTGGAATACGGGCGCAGCGATTTCCTCGCCAACCTCATCAACCAGTTCCGCAACGCCCACCGCCGCCACCGCTGGCCGGAGCCCAAGCGCATGCCGCTCAAGGAGGCCGGCCGCATCTTCGGCATGGAGACCGAAGAACTCGACCGCCTGTCCCGCCGCCAGGTGACCCGCCTGTTCCGGCGCCGGGCCCTGAAGTGCCATCCGGACCAAGGCGGGCGCCCCACGGAGTTTATCCGCCTTTCGGAGGCCTACAAGGCCATCATGCAAACCAAGAAATAAGAAATCGGACAATGGCTCAAAGCGTCAAGCCCAAAGCAACTGCCAATGGCATAGAAAATCGGAAAACAGGGAATTAGGGGGCTGCCTGCGGCTGGCTTCTCCAGCATTCTCCTTAACCTGTTTCTGTATCTCGCTATTTCCCTGTTTCTCTGTTTTTTGTTTCCCTGCCGACCGCGGTTGCTTTGACCTTCGAGCTCTCAGCTTGACGCTATCAGTTCTGCCAATGGCCATGCCTAACGCGAGCCGCGGGCGACCGCCTTGAAAAAAGTATAGTGGAAGGTGCCCAGACCGACGGTGGCTTTGAGGTCGGCGATGCCCTGCCGCCAGTCGACCGGATCGATCAGCCCCGCGTCGATGGCGGCCTTTTCCACGCCGGACACCATGGCGATGAAGGTGTTGCGGGAAAAGCCCTCCTCCCACGCTGGGCGGCTGGGATCGACGTAGACCACACGGGGGGTGACCCGCACGTCACCGAAACGCGCCCGGTGGAGCAGTGGATAAAGGCGGCGCCCGATCAGGGCATCGCCGC
>JASJBQ010000013.1 GCA_030066455.1 Desulfobacterales bacterium | reverse complement strand
TAGACGGTTTCGTAAAATGTTCGAGATCAAGGCTTGCGAATCCTGAGGAATGAGGCGTACTTACGGTACGCCGCAATGACGAAGGCTGAAGCGTAACGCCGATTTCGGACTTTTTACGAGACCGTCTTTTCTTTCCCGGGAAAGAAAATGAACTTACCAGTCAAAAAACAATACCCCGGATCGGTCTTACCTCGCCGGGTCCCCCACCAGAGGTGGAGGGTTTAGATCAAGACCATAGCCGACGGCAGGACAAGTTATCTTCATTTTCGACCTCACCCGGAATCGGCGCCGGTATCGGTATCGGAATCGAAAATGACGCTGGCCGGATTCCGATTCGAGACCCGATCGCGCTACCGATGCCGACCCCGGAAAAACCAGCACACGGGGATAGCGAATCAGCCCCAACGATGCCCCGGCCGTGAGCATCTCCCTAAAAGCGTCGCGGGGGCCGGCTGCACGCGCACTCAGTGCTTCGCCACCGGCAGCAGGGGTTTGTACATAAATATGGCGATGATGCCCGCCACGTACATGATCAGTCCGAACAGACCGGAAGTGACGAACATCGAGCTGTAAAAATCGCCCATGGCATCCTGAATCAGGATTGCAATCGTCATGGCCAGGGCGCTGTTGCGCAGGCCGGTCTCCAGGGAGATGGCCCGGGTCTGGTAGTTGTTGATCCCGATCAGCTTGGCAAACACGATTCCGGCCATCATGCCCATAAACGTCAGTCCAAAGACCGTGATGTAGAATTTGACCCCGTAGCGGTCCGTGTCGGCGAAGACGTGCAGATTGCTCAGCACGCCGGCGATGATCAATGCCAAAAGGGCCACGATCCCCAGTGCGGAAAAAAAGGGCGTGGCTTTCTCGGCCCCCCGGGGCCAGCGCCACCTGACCGACATCCCCACGATCAGGGGAATGATCACCAGGATCATGATGGTCTGGACCACGGTTTTTACGGGGATGCTCACCTCGGGCATGTTGGCGCAGTAGAGCGCCAGCAGCAGGGGCGTAAACAGGATCGAGAGCACCGTGGAAAAGGAGGTCAGTGAAATCGAGAGCGCCAGGTCGCCCTTGGCATAGTAGGTCATGAGGTTGGAGGTCACGCCGCCGGGAATGGCGGTAATCAGGATCATGCCGACGAAGATGAAGGGGTACTGCTGATAAAACCCCAGCAGATGCCCCAGGGCCATGGCCAGCAGGGGCATAAAGCCGAACTGCAGAATCTGGCCGAGGACGATCCCGCGGGGTTTGGTGAAAACCAGGGCAAAATCCTTGAAGGCCAGTGTGAGGCCCATGCCGACCATGACGAAGAACAGCATGAGGATGATGGCCATCTTGAAGATCCGGTCGAGGGTCGGTTGAACCGGCGCCGCCGCCAGACGGGCAAAACGGTAGTCGACCCCGCCGATATTGCCCGGCATGAGCAGGGCACGCAATTCCAGTTTGCTCTCGAATTTGGCGTCCAGTCCGGCATGAGGTGTGCCCGCCCCTGCCGCGAGGGCCAAGCGGTCGGCAGGTGTCTCCAGGATGTAGACTTCTCCGGTGAGTTCGCGCAGGAGATAGACCGCCTGGCGATCCGGATTGTTCTCGGCAGTCTTTGCCCGGATGATGCGCAGGTGGCCGGTGAAGGCCTTCTCCTGGGCCTGCGACCAGTCCAGCTGCCGGGCCCCGGTGTTGAGCTGCTCGAAGATGGCCGGGTCCCCCTGACCGCCGGCAACCTGTGCCAGGCGGCGGTAGAGCGCGGCCCCGTCCTGGCCGTCCGCCGCCGCGGCCAAGTCTCCCCCGCAAAAATGGCCCACGACGACCAGAAGAACTGCGGACCGCCTAAGCCATCTGCCAATACCCGATCCGTTCGGCACCATCCTCCGGCCCTCCCCGCCGTCTGAGTTGCGTTCTTGTTTCAGGCAACGCCCCTGCGGTGCGCGTCATCACGAATTAGCCCGCTTTCAACATCTCCATGAAAGCGTCGATGCGGGTTGCCGTGGGGCCCTCGGCGAACAGCCGCTCGTCCACCATGTCGGCTTCGATCATCAAGGTCGGCAGCCCTGTTTTCTCCCGCACGATTCGCTGAATGTCGTACTGCCCCAGGGAATAGGGCTTGCAGCTGCGGTTGGAGTGCATCACCAGACCGTCCGCCTGGTATTTGTCGATCATCTGCAGCACGCTTTCGGCCATGGCATCCACGCCGATGTTGAGATAGATGCGGCTGTAGCCCTCGGCCATGGTATCGATAAAGTCGTCCGCGTGGAGATATTGCAGCGAGCTGCACCAGGCCGAAGTGTAGGTGTCCGCCACCAGGCAGGCGTTGTGGGCGGCAAACTTCTCCGACAGCCAGCGCGTGCGAAACCAGATGGGCAGGTTGTCCCACAACAGCCGGTAGTCTTCGTTCTCCACGGCACTGATGCCCTGGTCGATGCGCGCGCGCATCTCCTGGAGCAGCTCGGTGTAGTAGTCCACCACCGTCCGGGTGCCGCGCAGGGTCACGATCAGGGCCAGGTGAAAGAAGGCGTCGAAGGCGCTCATGGGCGCCGGCTTGTGGGTGGTGGTGTCCAGGACGGCCTGCCACATGCGCTGGCCCTCGATCGAGAGCCGCCCCACTTCGGCCATGCGCTCGCGGTCCAGGGGCCGGCCGCAGTGCGCCTCCAGAAACTGGATGTATTCTTCGATCTGGCGTCGAACATAGCGTCGGGCCTCGTCGGAAAACGTGGTGTGACAAAACGGGGTGTCCAGAATGAAGAGGGGGACATCGAAGAAACGGGCCTGGGCCTCGTACCATTTGAGCACCGTGCCGCAGATGTTGTTGCAGCAGATCAGCATGTCGGGCCGCGGCAGCCCCCCGATCGGCCCGCCGTCCACCGGCGCACAGGCGATATCGGCCCGGGCGTAGGAGCAGAGGTCGGGCGCATAGCCCATCTCTTCGGATTTGAGGCACAGGTCGACCCCCATCTTGGAGGCGCCGATCATGGCGGCATGGTTTTCGGGATAGACCGGGATCACATCCATGGCGATCAAGGGCTCCACCGGCCCGCCGCTCGTGATCCAGGCCACCTTCTTCCCCTGGTCGGCGGCGGTTTTGGCGTCGATGTAGTAGTGCGTCATGATCTCTTTCATCTTCTTGACGCACTTTATCTTGCGTCTCTCGCGGGACGCGTCGATGGTCTTGTCGGGCGTGGTCATCATTTTCTCCTGCCGGAAGGGTTCCATTTGTGGACGCCGGATTTGCCGCCGCGTCCTATAGCATTTCGATGAAGGCCTCGCAGCGCGTGCGCACCTGGCCGGCGCTGACCTGCTGGTCTTCGATTTCAAACAGCAGGCTGGGGATGCCGGCCGCGTCCAGCATCTTTTTCATGTAGGGGTAGTCGAAGGCGTGCGGGTCGCAGAACTTGAGCAGCACGAAAATGACGCCCCCGGCCCGGTGCTCTTTCGCGAGTTGCACCAGATGGTCGCCGCGACGGGTCAGGTCCATGTGTTTGGCCGGACAGACCATGCGTTCGCGGTAGCGGTCCGCGATTCCCGCCAGCAAGGACGGTTCGTCGTCGATCTCGCCGTCGAAATACCGCGACCCGGTGCACAAATCGTCCCAGACCACGTCCCCGCCGGCCGTCTCGATCAGGCCGTAGATATCCGGCATGGAGCAAAGACCGCCGGAGAGGATCAGCCGTTTGCGATCCGAAAAAGGGGGGGTGTGTCCTTCCAGGTCCACCATCAGCTGCTCGAGCCCGTCCACGAAGGCCTCTCGGTCCATGACCATGGCCGCACGTGATAGGGCATGAACGACGCGGCCGGGCAGCTTCTCCGGGTGTTCGCTGCGCAGACGGTGGATGGCGCGCAGCCCCTGGCGCAGTCGATTGTAAAGTTTGATGGCGTCGGACAGGGCTTCATCGGCGATTTCGACTCCCAGCCGGGATTCCAGGTCGTGTGCGAAACGCTTGACGATGTCGCGCATGTAATCCCGGGCGCTGGGGGTATTGAGTTTGACCGGCAGCACCGCGTCCAGGTGAAAGCCGTGGGGGACGTTCAGGCGCCAGATATCCGAAAGGCGCTGAATGGAATCGCAGGTGTGCGGGAAGACGAACCCGTCGGCAAAATCAAGACGGCCCGCCAGGGCGTCCTCCATGGCCCCGCGCACCAGGCTGCAGGCATAGCTCTGCAAATGGGTGTCGGCGGCCACGATGCGCGCGGACTGACCGAATATACGCACCGGCAGGGCTCCGGCGGCCCAGATCACCTCTTCGGGGGTGTAGGAGCAGAAATGCGCCACGACCGGTTTGCGTTGCCGGTCCTTCCAGCGGGCGGCGTAAGCGTAAGGGTCGTCGACGGCGTCTTGGTAAAAGAATTTAATATCCATAGGCGCAATGATCTCCCCGGGCATGATTGAAAAGGAACGTGATGGCACGTTCGGGTTTATCTCGTTTAGCATTCTATATATCGAACGGCGGTCAACAAATCAACTCAAAGTTGCGTTCAAGTCCGGTTCATGCTAACACTAGTGCGAACCGTTACAGCGGGACTTTGCAGACTGCCAGGGGCTATAGCGTCACCATGAAAAAAAACAGTACGTTGCGTGAACTCAAGGCCAAAGAGAGGGAGGTCCGCCGCGATCTGATCATCGATGCGGCGCGCAAGGTTTTCGGCGCGAAAACCTACGACAAGGTCAGCATGCAGGAAATCGCCAATGAAGCCGGCATCGCCAAGTCGTCCATCTATACCTATTTCCAGAACCAGGAGGACCTTTTCGTCGAGGCGGCCTACCGGGACACCGGCCGTTTCGTCAGCGAGTTGGAGCGCAAATTCGCAGCGGCCCCGGAACGTGCATCGTTCGGCACGCTGGTCGACGAATTCATCGACTACTGCACCGTCAATGAAATCTACTGGAAGATGATCACCCGTTTCTCGCTCTACGGCGAGATCAGCAGCGCCTCGGCCCGGAAACTGGATGTGGTGGCCCGCCGTTTTATGGACATGCTCGATCTGGTGTTTGAGGATGAATCCGATCCCGAACGACGGCGGCTTTTTTCCCATGCCCTGTTCGCCTCGCTGAGCGGCATCCTGATCGCCTTCCGTAAATATCCCGGGCGCAGCGCCGAAGAGAGCCTGGGCCACATGAAAAAAATCGGGCAGTTGTTCGAGGCGATGTTCACAGCTTACCGAAATTCGGCCTGATCCCGACCTTCGCCTGTCCCGCACTTTGGCGGCGCGTCCGGCCGCCGGCACGCCTACCGACGGCGAGGACCGCTGAATGACCATGCCTGACCCCGTCCATGTACTCGCCATCGATCTCGGCACCTCCGGCCCCAAGGTGGCCCTGGTGGACACGGACGGCTGTGTCCGGTCCTGCGAGATCGCCCCGACCGAACTGCATCTCCTGCCGGACGGCGGGGCCGAACAGGATCCCGGTGACTGGTGGCAGGCCGTCGGTCGCGCCTCCCGGCGTCTGCTCGCCAAGGATGGCATCGACCCGACCGGCATCGCGGGGGTATGCTGCACCGGCCAGTGGTCCGGAACCGTGCCGGTGAATCGGGACGGGCGCCCTCTGGGCCGGGCCATCATCTGGATGGATTCCCGCGGGGCCTCCCACGTCAGGCGCCTGACGCACGGCCCGCTCCGAATATCCGGATACGGTATCGACAAACTCTACACCTGGATCCGTCTCACCGGCGGAATCCCGGGGCATTCCGGCAAGGATCCCATCGCCCACATCCTCTATCTCAAGGCGGAGGCTCCCGAGCGGTACGCTGCCGCCCACAAATTTCTGGAGCCCAAGGATTATCTGAATTTTCGTCTGACCGGTCGCTTCGCCGCATCCTTCGACAGCATCACCCTGCACTGGTTGACCGACAACCGCCGGATCGACGCTATTCGCTATCACCCCGGGCTAATCGCCATGAGTGGCATCGATGCGGCCAAATTGCCGGAACTCAAGCGGGCGATAGACATTTTGGGCCCACTCACGTCGCAGGCCGCTGAACATCTGGGGCTGCCCGCGGGACTGCCGGTGGTCATGGGGGCGCCGGACCTGCACACGGCCGCCATCGGATCCGGCGCGGTCAGAGATTTCGACCCCCACCTGTATATCGGCACCTCCAGCTGGCTCACCTGTCATGTGCCATTCAAAAAGACCGACCTGCGGCACAACATGGCCTCGCTGCCCGCCGCCATTCCCGGGCGTTATCTTCTGGCCAACGAGCAGGAGAATGCCGGTGGGTGCCTGAACTTCCTGCGGGAAGAAATCCTGGGTGCGGCGGACGGGCCGGCCGATAACTGGGTCGCGTTGGAAGCGCTGGCCGCCGGTTCGCCGGCCGGCAGTAATGGCGTCATCTTCACCCCCTGGCTTTACGGTGAACGCACCCCGGTGGAAGACGGCCTGATCCGCGGCGGATTTCACAACCTCTCCCTGACCGCCGGCCGCGGGGACCTGGTGCGGGCGGTCATGGAGGGCGTGGCGCTCAACACCCGATGGCTTAAAGGCTACGTTCAGAAATTCATCGGCCGGCCGCTGACGGATATCCGGATGGTAGGCGGCGGCGCCCGCTCCGACCTCTGGTGCCAGATCATGGCGGACGTCCTCGCGTGCACGATTCATCAGGTTGAAAACCCGGTGGAGACCAACGCCCGCGGGGCGGGCATTTTGGCCGCCGTGGCCCTGGGCGCCGGCACGTTTGAAACCATTGCCGCCGGTCTGGCCATCCGCCGCAGCTACCGACCCAACCCCGCCCACGGGGAGCTTTACGCAACCATGTTCAGCGCTTTCAGGGAGTTTTACCGCACCCACCGCAAAATCTGTGCGCGCCTCAATCGCAGCCGCGCCTAAACAAGGATGTCACCTGAATGGATCTTATCGAACGCGCATCAAAACATCTGAATCGTCTCGACCCCCGCCTGGTCCGATTCCTGGAAACGCACCTGCGCAGGATTCCGGCCGTGCGCCGGAAAATCGACGCTGACACGGCCGCGATGATGGAAGCGGTGGCGCCGGCCCTCAAACCTTACAGGGACCAGACGGAAACCATGGCCGCGATTCCCGACCAGGGGCGCACCCGCGATGAAGTCATGGCCATCATGCGGCGGCTGGAGAACAACGAAACCGGTCGCTGGCAGGAGGGGTACGCCTCCGGGGCCGTCTACCACGGTGATGCGGGCCACATCGACTTTCTCAGCCGGGTCTACGGTCTTTACTCCCAGGCCAATCCCCTGCATGCCGATCTCTGGCCCAGCATCACCAAGTTCGAGGCCGAAATCGTCGCCATGACCGCCGACATGCTCGGCGCCCGAAGCACGCCCGACCCGGTCTGCGGCACGCTCTCCTCCGGGGGGACCGAAAGCATTCTTCTGGCCATGAAGACCTACCGCGACCGGGCCCGGAAGGAGAAAGGCATTCGCCGTCCCGAAATGGTGGTCCCGGTGACGGCCCATGCGGCCTTTGACAAGGCCGCAGAGTATTTCGGCATCAAAATGGTGAAAATCCCCGTGGACGGCAACTTCCGGGCCGATGTGGCTGCCGCGGCCCGCGCCATCAACCGCCGCACGGTGGTCGTGGTGGGCTCGGCGCCCTCCTTTCCCCACGGCATGGTGGATCCCATCGATCAACTCTCCGAACTGGCCCGCACCCGTGGCGTCGGCTTTCACACGGACGCCTGCCTGGGGGGTTTCGTCCTGCCCTGGGCCGAAGCACTGGGCTACCGTGTGCCGCCCTTTGATTTCCGCCTTCCCGGGGTGACCTCCATGTCGGCCGACACCCACAAGTACGGTTATGCCGCCAAAGGCACATCGGTGGTGCTCTACCGGACGCCGGGTCTCAGGCGCCACCAGTACTTCACCATCGCCGACTGGCCGGGAGGGCTTTACTTCTCCCCAAGCTTCGCCGGCAGCCGCCCGGGGGCGCTGAGTGCCGCTTGCTGGGCCGCCATGGTCTCCATCGGCCGCAATGGCTATCTGGACGCTACCCGGCGGATTTTGGAAACCGCCGCGACCATCAAGGCCGGCATCGGGGAAATTTCAGAGCTCCAAATCCTGGGCGATCCGCTCTGGGTTGTCGCCTTCGCCTCCCCGCGCCTTGATATCTACCGCGTCATGGACGCCATGAGCCACCGCGGTTGGAGCCTGAACGGTCTCCACCGCCCCAGTTGCGTCCACCTGTGCGTCACCCTGCGGCACACCCGGCCGGGCGTGGCCGCGCGCTTTCTCGACGATTTGACAACCGCCGTGGCGGAAGTCAAACAAAACCCCGCCACCGAAAGCGGCATGGCCCCGGTATACGGCCTGGCCGCCAACCTGCCGTTGCGCGGTGTAGTGGGCGACATTCTCAAAGCGTACGTCGACATCCTCTACAAGTTATGACCCCTTCCAGCACAGCGCTTGGCCTCGGTCGCCCAGCCCCGACGGGTTCCCGAGTGGACAGGGGTGCTATTCGAGATTGAACGTGATCCCCTGGGCCAGGGGCATTTCTCCCGACCAGTTCGCGGTGCAGGTCTGCCGCCGCATGTAGGCTTTCCAAACGTCGGAGCCGGCCTCGCGGCCACCCCCTGTTTCCTTCTCCCCCCCGAAGGCGCCGCCGATTTCAGCCCCGGAGGTGCCGATGTTGACGTTGGCGATACCGCAGTCGCTCCCCTCGGCGCTCAGGAAGTACTCGGACTCACGCAGGTCATTGGTGAAAATGGCCGAAGACAGCCCCTGGGGCACGGCGTTCTGTAGGTGGACCGCTTCTTCCAGATCTCTGTAGGGCAGGAGGTAAAGGATGGGGGCGAATGTCTCCTCGCGTAGGATGGGCATGTCCGCATGGGCCTCGCACAGGCAAGGACGCACATAGGTCCCGGCAGCGTAGATCCCGCCTTCCAGCACTTCCCCGCCATAGAGAATCTTTCCCCCCTGGGTTTTGATCTTCTCGAGTGCGACCTGCATCGCCGCAACCGCCTCGCGGTCGATGAGCGGCCCCATCAGGATGCCGTCATCAAGGGGATTACCGATGAGCACCTGCTGGTAGGCTTTGACCAGGGCCGCCTGCAGCGGCGCCATCAGGGAGCGGTGAACGATAACGCGTCGGGTGGTGGTGCAGCGCTGCCCGGCGGTACCCACGGCCCCAAAGACGATGGCTTTCACGGCTAAGCCCAAATCGGCGTTGGGTGTCACGATGACGGCATTGTTGCCGCCCAACTCCAGGATGCTACGCCCCAGTCGCGAGGCGACCGTCCGGGCCACATGGCGCCCCATGGCCACGCTGCCGGTGGCCGAAATCAGGGGGACGCGCGTGTCTTGCACCAAGGCCTCGCCCACCTCGTCGCGGCCCCCGACAACCAAGCCGAGCACCCCGTCCGGGACACCGGCTTTCTGCAGAACGGGGATGATGATTTTCATGACCGCCACCGCGCACAGGGCCGCCTTGGAGGAAGGCTTCCAGACGACAGCGTCACCAGCTGCCAGGGCGATCATGGCATTCCAGGACCAGGGGGCCACCGGGAAATTGAAGGCCGTCACCACACCCACGGGCCCCAGCGGCTGCCACTGTTCGTACATACGGTGGCCCGGCCGCTCGCTGTGCATGGTCAAACCGTAGAGCATGCGGGCCTGCCCTACGGCCAGATCGGCCATATCGACCATTTCCTGGACCTCGCCCTCCCCTTCCGCCCGGATCTTGCCCACCTCGAGGCTGATCAGGGCACCCAGCTCCGTCTTGTGCGCCCGCAGCGCCAGACCAACCCGGCGCACGATCTCTCCCCGGCGCGGTGCGGGCCACGTCCGCCACACCTTGAAACCGGCCACCGCCCGCCGAAGAATTTCCTCGTAGTCATCGCGGGTGGCCGTCTGAATACGACCGATCGCCCTGCCATCGATCGGCGAGCGGCAGGTTTGGATCAGACCGTGGCACGCCAGCCATTGTCCGGCATAGGCCCCGGATTGCACGCCATCCAGTTCAAACGCCTCGAGGATGCTTTGCATGGATATCACCCTTGCTTTCAGGTCAACGGGATTAATCGAGTCGATTACGTGACCCGCATCAAGACGCAGCAGGTAGATGGTGTTAAGATTGGCTGGAATTACGCCGGGGTCAACCCGTCAAACGGGTGAAGGTCGAATGGGTTCGACGCGTCTAGGGTCTTTGAAATCGCCGCGGGCAAGAACACCGCCCGGGGCGGGAAGATGCCCATCACCGATGGCGGGCCTGAAGGGGTGGATTGCCGTCCATGGCAAGGCCGCAGCCGACCTGGCGCCCGCAGGCGTAGCCACGCTACGCCGAGGACCGACAAGAGGCGAGAACGATGCCAGGGGCGGGAAGATGCCCTTTCAGGCCCGCCATCAGGCGTCCTGATAGCGCGAGTACGGATACCCCGTCGCCGACGCAGCCATACCTTCCAGCAGCCGTTCGAAAGTCGCCAGCGGAAAGCCGACGCCCATGCGGTCGCCGTCGAAGCGGGCCAGCGTCCGCGCACCCAGGCAGTAGGATGAGATGTTGATCTCCCCGGTGAGGTAGGGGCGGGCAATCAGGTCCGCATCCACGGCCCGCAGCGGATTCATGTGGGCCTTGATGGGGCGACTGGTGACGTACTGATAGCTCTGCAAGAGTTTGGTCAGTTCCACCGGCCGGACATTCAAGATGACGATGTCCGGTAGAAGGTCCAGGGCCTCGAATGTATGGGGATAGAAGAAGATGCCCTGCATGCGGGGCGGTTGGATGGCGTCCATCGCCCCGATCGCCTTGCGGGCCGTGGCAAGGTCGGTGAAGCGTCCGCTGTCGGCCGGACCGAAAAGGCCGAATTCGGGGCGGCCGGCCGCCTGGCAGGCGTAGACCGTGCCAGCGGTAAAATCACGTGGTGATGGCGGCTGAAACGCGCCCCCCAGGCCCGACTGGACGGACATCCGCTGGACATAGGCCCGCGGGGGCGGGGCCAAGGCTTCGTTTTGATTCGCATTCACGAGCCCCGCCCCAGGCTGATCGCGGCGGCAATGCACCCGATATTGCCCGGATGGAGAAGGACCGGCTGATCCAGCATGGCGTGGCGCAGGGCCTGGCAAGCGGTCAGGGTTTCTTCTTCCGGGGCACAGGCCTGCACGGCCGCCGGAATGGTGTCGGGGCCATCGAAAAGTTTGACGTAGCCGGCTGGAATGTCGAGACCTTCGACGCCAAAACCGCGCATCATGTCCGCATACATGGAGGCGATTTGTGTCATACCGCGCCGGGTCCCCAATTTCCGCCTGGAGACTTGTGTTCAGGCCGTTTCGTTTGCGGGCGTCGACGGCAGCCATTGCGCCGGATCCCCGTCATCCAGCAGAACATGGTCGATGTCGAGCAGTTGTTTGACGCTGTCCTCGGTCTTGGCCATGGCCAGAACGTGGCGGGTATCGATGGGTATCCCGAAATCAGGGGTGGCTTCGATGTCGGATGATTTGATCGCCATCACCTCGGAAACGGAATCCACGGCAATCCCCATGCAAATCGGCGCATCGTTGGCGATCGATTTCAGCACGACGATGCAGTTGCGTTTGTCGGCAGCCGTGGGCCCCATGCCGAATTTGGTTCTCAGATCCATTACCGGGATGACTTTGCCGCGCAGGTTGATCACCCCCCGGATGTAATCGGGGGCTTGCGGGACGGCATGAATGGTCTGCATGCCGATGATTTCGCGTATTTTGAGGATATCGATGCCGAATTGCAGATCGGCCAATTTAAAGGTCAGGTACTTGCCCTCCAGGTTGAGCATCGATTTGTCTTCCAGGTTGGCCTCGGCGCTGCGCAGCAGAAGTTCCTCCGCCCGCTGATCGGCGATGTGCAGATAGGCCGGCAGGTTGCTGGCGACGCGGTCGCCGATGGCGTCATCGGCAAAACGTGTGTCTACGAAAGCCTCCATGTCGACCGCCGTGCCGATGCGCATGCGCTTGACCATGTAGTCGTTCATGACTTTGAGGTTCTCCGCGCTGGGGTAAAGATCGGCCGTCTTGATCCCCAACGCTTCGGTGAGCACGTTCCTGAGCACCGGCACCTTGAGCCCCAGTGTCTTGTTCGGGTCCAGGAAACCGACCCCGATCTCGGCGGCCATCTCCGGCTTTAGGGCCACGAAACGGCCCGCCTGTACGAGCATTTCCGTGAACTCGTACACGGCCTCGGGATGGGGGGCGATAAAATCATCCCGCAGGGTCACGACACAGCAAGGGTGGTTCTCCCAGAGCTCGCTGCTGGGAAACTGCAAATGCACCGCCCCGGAAGCGATCGCTTTGGTGCCCAGCGGTTCGGCCACCATGAACCCGGAAGCACTTTTGTTGCTCTGGAAAAACTCCTGCATTTTGATCGGGGCCACGATTTCAAAGTTGATGTCGCTCTGGCCTTCGCCGACCATGCCGGGATTCAGACCGATGCGGCTGAAAAAGAGATGGGCCAGCATATGGTGAACCGACATTTTATGCGGCAGGTAAAATGATTTGCCGCGGGAGAAATCCGCATAGGGCGCCTTGAATCCCTCACGATTGCCGCGTACGCAAATACTTCCGTTCTTGTGGGCCAGCAGCACCAGCTTGATCGGCGTGCCGAAGCTGTAGAGATCCATGGCAATCGGCGCGAGCACGAAAGCACCGTCGACGTCTCCGTTCTCGAGGGCTTTCTGGACCGCCTGCTGTCCGTCCACCGCCTCGAGGATGGATTCGAAACCGAGCGCCGCGAGCGTCTTTTTTTCGATCTTGCGCATAACGGCCGTATCTTCGACCAGCAGGATTTTGATGCGGATTGGATCAAAAACCATTGAGTGCCTCCGGGCAAATGTTCAAAGCGCCTTTTGCGGCTGCGGTCAGCAGCAGCTCAGCGCCTGCCTGATGGGTTAATGGTGGGAAGGGCCGCAACCCCCTGTCCGGCGATCCCGCCGGGCGGTGTCCAGCGAAGCCCTCAGTGGATTCATGGGCAAATCGGTTCCCAACCCGGCGGGTTACAAGGCTGTTTATCGGCTATCGGAAGTGTTTCTTTGGGGGGATCCAGGTCTCTTCGGAAGCAGCGCCCGCAGGCATCAATCCGTGATGCACCGCCTTCTGGGCTGCGCGTCGGTCGCAAGGGCGGGCCGAAATGTCCGGGGGAAATGCGGCGGCAATGGTGCCGATCAAAAGAAAACCCGCTGCCGAAGCAGCGGGCTAGCTTGATTGGTGCCGAGGGACAGAGTCGAACTGCCGACACGGGGATTTTCAGTCCCCTGCTCTACCGCCTGAGCTACCTCGGCACGGTCTCGCGTTGGGTTGGCTTTCACCACCATACCGATATCGTTGAAGATTCAGCTGTTTGGCAGCGAAAAGTGGAATCGCTTATGGCATAGCGCAAACCATCTGTCAAGTTATTTCAGTTGCCCACCGCCGGGAAAGCATGGCCCTCCGGCCGGCCTGAATCGACCTCACCCGTTCGGGCAATTCTCCCCCCGCGAGAAGGGTCGCCCTCCTCGGGGGCCATCCAACCCATAAGCGGTGTAGCAGTAAAGTGGCCATGCGGACCGCGAACCATAATCACCAACGTCGGCTTCAGCGCGGGCGCCCGCCCGGGGAAGGAGCCCGCCAGTCACCGACCAGATACTGAACCAGCGTCACGGCGGCCAGGGCGGCCGTTTCCGCTCGGAGAATCCGCGGTCCCAATGCGCACACCGAAAAACCGGTCTGCCGGGCGGACTGGGCCTCCTCAGCCGTGAAACCGCCCTCGGGGCCGATGATGACCATGATGCGGCCCTCTCCGCGCGGACCCGACACGGCCGGTGGGGCATCAGCTTCCTCCCAGAACATGATCTTGTGATCAAACCCTGCGGACTTCTCCAGAATATCGTGCAGCCCTGCGGCCATTCGAATATGCGGCTGGCGCCGCCGGCCACATTGTTTAACGGCCTCCCGGGAGATTCGCGCCCAGCGCGTCAGGCGTGCCTGCAGACGCCGCGAATCGGGCTGCGCCACCGACCGCGCGGAAATGAAGGGCAGCCACGTCGTTATGCCCAGTTCGGTAAGGGCCCGTATCAATGCGTCCATCTTGCGGTCTTTGAGCATCGCCTGGGCGACGATGAGTTCCCGGTTATCGGGAGCCGGTGTCGGGGCGGGCGTCAGGATTTCGACCCGCACGCGGTCGGCCTCAACGACCTGAATACAAGCATCGGCCGTATACCCCCGTCCGTCGGTGACCCGCACCCGCGTCCCCGGACGCAACCGCAGGACCTTGCGGATATGCCGGGCCTCCGACCCGCCGATGACGGCCACAGCCTTGTGTATCTCCTCCGGTTCGACAAAGAAGGATCGCATCCGGTTTTTATACGCGCAGGGCAAGACACCTGTAAATGCTTTTATCTCTGGGAAGGCTGCAGGCCGGGTACCCATGACGGTTCCGCATTGCCGGCGCCGGCCATCGCGAAATGCTGGCCGGCACGCGTTCGTGACCTCTCAACCAAAACCAGCATTTGGTTTGAGCCAAAGCGGCAGCGGTTTTCAGGCGACACGGCCGCTGTCGTCGCGAAGCGATGTGTCGGCCGAGCGTGCCGTGGATTTCAATCGCGTGGATCGACCGGCCCGGACCGTAAGATGCCTTTGGTGGATTGGCCCTAACTACGGAATATCCTTCGTGAACCGGCACCGTTTGGAGGCCCGCCCGCCTTGACACTAGCCTATCCCTGTGATAGCGTTCGATAAATTTGACATAGGTGACATAAAGGCCTTAATCCATTGAGAAAAGAATGAGGATTCCATGACGGAGCAGCGCTCTTCGGACGAAGAACCGATCATCGAGTTGACCGAGATCGTCGAGGCCTCTGCCGCCGGTGACGACGACATTATCGAGCTGACCGACGTGGTGGATGCCATCCCTCCCGCCGACGAAGAAGTTATCGAACTGACCGAGGTCGTGCCATCGCCGCCGAAGGAGGAAGAGATACTGGAATTGGTGGACGTGGTCGAAACGACACCACCCGATGAAGCCGCAGCGCCGGAAGAAGATTTCGTAATGGCGGCCGACGCGCCGGTGGAGATGGAAACAGCGCCGGAAGGGTTGATCGAGGAAGATCGCGCCGAAACGGTTGCACCCGAGAGTGCCGCGTTCGATCTCTTCGCTGAAGCGGTGCCGGAGGAGACGCCTGAGGCCGCCCCGGACGGTGCGGGTCAGGACGACGATCTGGATTTCGCCCCCATGGATCTTGATATCGAGGAAAACAAGGAAGATGATCTCTTCGATTCGCTGGGCATGAACCTCGAACCGGAATTACAGGGTGCCGCGGGCAGCGACGAATTGGACTTCAATCTGAGCACCCAGGAATTGTCCGACGCCATCGACCTGCTGGATGCCAAACTGGCCGAGGAGCCCCCGGCAGAGGGTCCGGACGAAGCCGCGCAGACGGCGGCGCTGCCGGAGACGATTACCGAGGCCCAGTTCGAAAAGGCTCTCGAAAACGTCATTCGCAAAATGTTTACCGAAAAAATCGATGTCCTGATCAACGAAGCCATCGAGAAAACCGTATCCGCCGAAATCGAGAATATAAAAAACCAATTGCTTAAAGATTCCACCGAAGAATAACCCTTCAACGTTCTTCGTCGCCATCGATCGCCATGCCGCCGGGTGTTGAATCAACGGTGTGTTTCTGAGAAAGTGGGGCCGGCCGGCCGCCACGATCGGCATGCCCCGGCGGCCAAATGTCAGCTTTGTCAGCGGGGATTAGATCTAATCCCCTTTTTCAATTTTAGGAGGAGTTGTTTGCATGGGTTCGAATCTGCTGGCCAAGGGCTATGAGCCCCACGACGTCGAGAAAAAGTGGTACCGCTACTGGGAAGAGGAGGGTTTGTTCGCCGCGGCGGAAGCGGGAACCGCCCCCGCCTATTCGATCGTCATTCCCCCTCCGAACGTAACCGGTGTGCTGCACATGGGCCATGCCCTGAATGTGACCCTGCAGGATATTCTCTGCCGCTACCGGCGTCTGCGCGGTGACAACGTCCTGTGGATGCCTGGAACGGACCATGCCGGCATCGCCACCCAGAACGTGGTCGAACGCAAGCTGGCCGAAGAGAAAACGGATCGCCACGCCCTGGGGCGCGAGAAGTTTATCCAGGCCGTCTGGGAGTGGCGCACGGAATACGGCAGTGCCATCATCAACCAGCTCAAACGCCTGGGCGCCTCCTGCGACTGGCAGCGTGAGCGCTTCACGATGGACGAGGGGCTCTCGCGAGCCGTGCGCAAGGTATTCGTGCAGTTGTACGAAGAGGGTTTGATCTACCGCGGCGATTATATCATCAACTGGTGCCACCGTTGCCACACGGCCCTGGCCGACCTCGAGGTGGAACACGAAGATATCGACGGCCACCTCTATCATATTCGTTACCCCTTTCCCGGGACCGCGGAGGGCCTGGTGGTGGCCACCACCCGGCCCGAGACCATGCTGGGGGACACGGCCGTGGCTGTCAATCCCGAGGATGCACGCTACACCGGGCTCGATGCCACGCAAGTGGTCCTGCCGCTGATGGCGCGCGAAATACCGATCATTCGCGACAATTACGTGGATCTGGAGTTCGGCACCGGAGCGCTCAAGGTTACCCCGGCCCACGATCCCAACGACTTCGAAATCGGCCGACGTCACGGACTGCCCAGTGTCAAGGTGATCGGCGATGACGGCCTGATGACCGCCGAAGCCGGCGCCTTCGAGGGCCAGGACCGCTTCACCTGCCGCCAGAATGTCGTCGCGGCCCTCAAGGATCAGGGCCTGCTCGTCAATATCGAAGACCTCAACCACAGCGTGGGACACTGCTACCGCTGCAAGACGGTGGTGGAACCCAATCTCTCCACCCAGTGGTTCGTTAAAGTCAAGCCCATGGCCGCAAAGGCCATCGCCGCCGTCGAGACGGGCCACACGCAGATTATCCCCCCCAACTGGACCCAGACCTATTACGACTGGATGTACAATATCCGCGACTGGTGCATCTCCCGCCAAATCTGGTGGGGGCACCGCATACCGGCCTGGACCTGCGAAGACTGCCAGGAAGTCATCGTGGCCATGGAGGCGCCCACGACCTGCCGCGCCTGCGCCGGCACCCGGCTGACGCGTGAAACCGACGTCCTGGACACCTGGTTCAGCTCGGCCCTGTGGCCCTTCTCCACCATGGGCTGGCCGGATCAGACCCAACTGCTCAAGACCTTTTACCCCACGTCGACCCTGGTGACCGGCTTCGACATTCTCTTCTTCTGGGTCGCCCGTATGATGATGATGGGACTGCAGTTCATGAACGACGTGCCCTTCCGCGACGTCTACGTTCACGCCCTCGTGCGCGACGAACACGGCAAGAAGATGAGCAAGTCCAAGGGCAACGTGATCGACCCCCTGAACGTGATCGAAGCCTACGGCACCGACGCCTTTCGATTTACGCTGACGGCTTTCGCGGCCCAGGGACGCGACATCAAGATGTCCGAGAAGCGGGTGGAAGGCTACCGGCACTTCATCAACAAACTCTGGAATGCGGCCCGTTTTGCGCTCATGCACATCGACACCCCCGAAGCGCTGCCGGCGCCCGACCAGCTCGCCGTCCCGGACCGCTGGATTCTCTCCCGGATGCATACGGTTACAACCGAGAGCGCCGCCGCCATCGATGAATACCGTTTCAACGATGCCGCCGCCCAGCTCTATCGGTTTGTCTGGCATGAATTCTGTGACTGGTACGTGGAGATGAGCAAACCCGCCCTCTACGGCAATCAGGGCGAGGCACGCGTGCGGGCCGCCCGCGGCGTTCTCTGGCGGGTGCTGCATGACACGCTGATCCTGCTGCATCCGCTGATTCCTTTCGTCACGGAGGAAATCTGGCACCAGCTGCCCGGGGCCGATGGTTCGATCATGCAGGCCGTTTTCCCCGGCGACGACGACCGCCTGCCGCCCCTGGCGGTGGACCGCGAGGCCGAGGAGGCCCTTGCCGCCATGATGCAGGTCATCACCGGCATCCGCAACATCCGCGGTGAGATGAACATCACCCCGTCCCTGAAGCTGGCCGTGGTCCTGCACTCCGAGGATGACACCATGCGGCGCGTCATTAGCGACCATCGCGACCTGGTGACCAACCTGGCCCGCCTGGAGCGTCTTGAGGTCGAAGTCCCGAGGGACAAACCAAAGGCCTCGGCCACCGCCGTCATCGACAATGCCACCCTTTATGTCTCGCTGGAAGGCATCATCGATTTCCAGCAGGAGGCTGCGCGCTTGCGCAAGGAAATCGCCAAAGCCGAGACGGAGATCGCCAAACTCGATCGCAAACTCAACAACACCGACTTCCTGAATAAGGCCCCCGAGAACGTCGTGGCCAAGGTGCGGAATCAGCATGCCGGATTTGCGGAAAAGCAAAAAGCCCTGGCGTTCCATCTGGCGCGCATCGAAGAACTGGCCTCTTAGGAGGTCGCAATCATCCGGCCCCCTGAGGCCTGGAAAAATACAAGCGGGAAGAGCGTTATGTTGTATGGCCTGGACCGGCTGATCGATCTGGCTCTGGAGGAAGACATCGCCACCGGCGATATCACCACCCGTGCCCTGATCGACCCCGACGCCCGCGGCCGAGGCGTCATCATGGCCAAGGCACCGATGATCGTGGCCGGCCTGATGGTGGCGCGGCGCGTCTTTAACCGCCTGGACGCCGACCTGTGGGTCGTGGAAAACGCCGCCGAGGGCCGGCGGGCTGCGTCGGGCACTCCCTTGATGACGGCCGAGGGCCGGATGGCCGCACTGCTGACGGCCGAGCGTACGGCCCTCAATTTTCTCCAGCGCCTGTGCGGGATCGCGACCCATGTGCGCCGCTATGTGGATATACTTCAAGACACATCCGTTCGCCTCGTGGACACCCGCAAGACGACCCCCGGTTGGCGAGCGCTGGAGAAATATGCGGTGCGCGTCGGCGGAGCTTCGAACCACCGCTTCAACCTGAGCGACGGCATTCTGATCAAAGACAACCATATCGCCGCCTGTGGCGGCATCGCCGCTGCTGTTGAGCGGGCCCGGCATGCGGCACCCCACGGTCTCAAAATCGAGGTCGAAACCGAAACGCTGACCGAGGTGGAAACGGCCCTCACCGCCGGGGCCGACATCATCATGCTGGACAACATGGAGCCCGACGAGATCCAGGCGGCCGTGCGGCTGATCGGTGGCCGGGCGCTGGTGGAAATCTCCGGCGGGGTCGATCGTGACAACCTCAAAACCCTGGCCGCCTGCGGTGCTGACATCATTTCCGTGGGGGGCCTGACCCACGCGGCCAGGGCCGTCGACATCAGCATGCGAATCGAAGCCTTGCCGGACAATCCCGCGTGATCCTTCGGTTTGCCTGGCCTGAAGCGGGTGCGGCGGCGACAGGGGAAGAAGACGGGCCATGATTCCGCTTCGCGATACCATCCGCTCCCGTAGATCCCCCTTTGTGACCTATTTCCTCATCGGGCTCAATGTCCTGGTCTATGTTTACCAGGCCATCCAGGGCCCGGACGGCGGCCGCTTTATCGCCACCTACGCGCTCATCCCCGCCCGCTTTACCCACCCTGCGCTGGTCGATTATTTCGGCTGGGGGGCCAACCTCGTCTCCCTGTTCACCTTTATGTTTCTCCACGGCGGTTTCTGGCACCTTCTGGGCAACATGTGGAGCCTCCATATCTTCGGTGACAATATCGAAGACCGGTTGGGACCACTGCGCTATCTCTCCTTTTACCTCCTGGCCGGGGTGCTTTCGGGCCTGGTCCACCTGGTCCTCCATCCGCAATCCCAGATCCCCACGGTGGGGGCCAGCGGTGCCATTGCCGGCATTATGGGCGCCTACTTCTTGTGTTATCCCCGATCCAGGATCCTGACCCTGATTCCCGTATTCATCTTCCCCTGGCTGATCGAAATCCCCGCCTTTGTCTTCCTGGGCATCTGGTTCGTTCTTCAGTTCCTTGGCGCCGCCGGTGCGGACGGATCCGCGGGCGGCATTGCCTGGTGGGCGCACGTGGGGGGTTTTCTGGCCGGTATCCTACTGCTGAAAGGATTCGAGCGAATCCCCGCCACCGGCCTGTCCGCGCCCCTCGAGGCTGCCGCCGCCCGAAAGCACAGCCACCATCTACAGGTGATTCAGCCCGCGTCGATTCCCGGCTCAGCCGACCTCAGGGGCCGTCTGCGCATCACCGCTTTCGAGGCGCTCGCCGGCACCCGCAAGCGCGTGGCGCTGGCCACCGGACTGCGGCGCCGAACGTTTCGGGTGAGCATACCGCCCGGAATGAAGGCGAACCAGTCCCTGCGCCTGCGAGGCCTGGGGCAAATGCAGCCCGACGGCCGTCGCGGCGACCTTTACCTTAAAATCGAGTTGGAATCCTGGTAGATGGGGAAGAGATCTGTGTCCATCCAGGAATGGTAGATTTTGGTTTAGGCCAAGGCCGCAGTGTTTTTGAAACCGCAGGCGTAGCTA
>JASJBQ010000202.1 GCA_030066455.1 Desulfobacterales bacterium | reverse complement strand
TATCATGCCCAGCGCATGGAGGCCATCGGCACCTTGGCCGGCGGTATCGCCCACGACTTCAACAATATCCTCATGGGTATGCAGGGCAATATCTCGCTCGTACGCATGCGCCTGCCCAATCGGCATCCGCTGACCCGGAAGCTGAAGAATGTCGAACAGTATATTCAAAACGGGGCGGGGTTGACCCGCCAACTGCTCGATTTTGCCCGCACCAAGCCGCGCCCCACCCGGATCTCGGACCTGAATTTCCTGATCCACAAAACCGCCCGGATGTTTGCGCGCACCAAGAAAGAAATCCAGATCGACTTCTCGGGCCTCAAGGCTAACTGGACCGTCAACGTGGACAGCGGGCAGATCGAGCAGGTCCTGATCAACCTCTACGTCAATGCCTGGCAGGCCATGCCGGGCGGCGGCGACCTCATCCTGACCACCCGCAATGTCAAATTGAACCGCCAGACGGTTCACCCCTTCGGCATGAAGCCGGGCAAATACATCGAAGCCCAAGTCATCGACACGGGCATCGGCATGGATGAAATCACCCGGCAGAAGATCTTTACACCTTTTTTCACCACCAAGGAAAGGGGCCGCGGCACCGGTTTGGGGCTGTCTTCGGCCTACGGCATCGTCAAAAACCACGGCGGCTTCTTCAAGGTGACCAGCCGGGTGGGGCGGGGATCGCAATTCAGCATCTTTTTACCGGCCACCGAGGTGCCGGCGGAGCGGGATCAGGAAATTCACCAGGAACCGATCCGCGGCACGGGAACGATCCTGGTGGTGGACGACGAAAAATTCATCACCGAAATCACCCGGGAATGGCTGAGCGAACTGGGCTACACGGTGATCGAGGCGCCGTCCGGGTCGGCCGCGGTGGAGATTTATGAGGAGCACCAGGCGGCCATCGACCTCGTCATCCTGGACGTGGTCATGCCGGGCATGGATGGCGGCGAGACGTTTGAGCGCCTGCAATCGATCGATCCCGATGTGCGCGTGCTGCTCACCAGCGGCTATGGCTTCAACAAACGGGCTGAGGAAATCGTGGCGCTGGGCTGCCTGGGGTTTATTTCCAAACCGTACAATATTTTACAGCTATCCGAAAAGATCGGCAGCCTGCTGGGTTTTGTCGATACGCCCGCTCCCCGTAAACGGCGCCGTATCGAATAGCCGTCCTTCCCCCGCCGCGGACCCGGCAAGGCACCATCACAACCCGGGCATATCGGTCTCGAAGGGCCAAGCGGCCACGCCGCCCTCGATGAAGCGCACATTGTCAAAGCCTTCGGCGTTCAATATCCGCTGGGCTTCGTAACCGCGCATACTGATTTTGCAGTAGGTCAGGATGGGTTTGTCCCGCGGCAGTTCGCTGAAGCGCCCGCGCAGCTCTCCCAGCGGGATATGGACCCTGTCGGTATGCGGGATCCATTCCATTTTGACCTCGTCCTCGAGACGTACGTCCAGCAGCAGGCAGCCGCCCGCGTCCATCTGCGCCTTGGCCCGTAGGGGATTGATGCCGTCGGCCAGGCCGTCCAGCTTGTTCGTGAGAACATGGGCGCAGACCGCCAGCGGATCGATGGGCGGGCTGTAGGGCGGGGCGTAGCCGAAATCGATATCGGCCAGCTGATCCAGGGTGGCCCCAAAATAAATGGCACTGGCCGCCGCATCCAGCCGTTTGGCCCCGTCGCCCATCCCGGCCACCTGGACCCCCAGCACTTTGCGGTCGCGCCGCGAGACCAGCATTTTGATGGCAAACAGGCGGCTGCCCTCCATGTAATGGGGTTTGTCATGCCCCGACCAGGTTGTAACCGCATAATCGATGTTCAGACGGCGGGCCATGGTTTCGGTCACACCGGTGCGGCCGATGGTGAAATCAAAGGCCCGCACGATGCTGGAGCAACCGATGCCGCTGAAGGGCGTCGGCCGCCCGGCGATGTGGTTGGCGATCACCCGGCCGTGTTTGTTGGCGGTTGACCCCAAGGGTACGAAAAGACGCTCGTCCACCAGTCGATGGACAAACTGGTTGCGCACACAGTCCCCGCCGGCGTAGATGTCGGGGTCGCTGGTCTGGTTGTTGGCATTGACGAGGATCCCTCCGTCGCAGTCCAGGCCGGCCTCCCGGGCCAGGCGGTCGTTGGGCCGCGTGCCCACCCCGATCACCACCAGATCGGCCTCGATGGATCGGCGGTCAGTCACCACGCGTTGAACACGGCCGTCGCCCTCCAGCGCCGTCACCCGTTCCCCCAGCACCAGTTCGACGTCGTTGTCTTCCAGGTGCCGCTGGGACATCCGGGCGATGTCTTCATCGATGATGCCGGGCATGATCTGGTCCATCATCTCGACCATGGTGACATCCAGGCCCTTGTTGATCAAAGCTTCGGCCATTTCCAGCCCGATGAAGCCGGCGCCCACGAGAACGGCATTCGCAAGCCCCTTCTGCTCGACGACGTCCACCAGGCTGGCGGCGTCGTCCGGATGGGTCATGAACCAGACATGGTCCAGATCGATGCCGGGAAGGGGCGGGCGAAAGGCCTCCCCGCCGGTGGCCAGCACCAGTTTGTCGTAAGGCAGGGTTTGCTCCTCGGCGGTGTCCAGGTTGCGGACGCGGACTTCCTTGGCCTCGCGGTCGATGGCCACGGCCTCGGTGCGGGTCAGGGTCTCGAAACCTTTCCAGGTGCGAAAGAAATCGGGCGTGCGCGACACCCCGGCCGGGGTATGGGTCAACGCATTGATATTCGCAAAGGTCCCTTCGACGTAATAGGGCAGACCGCAGGCACCGTAGGATACCAGCGCGCCTTTCTCGATCATGGTGATTTCGGCTTCCGGCATGATGCGCTTCAGACGGGCCGCCGTCTTGGGTCCGCAGGCGACGCCACCGATAATCAGTACACGCGGTTTGACAGACATGGCTCTCTTCCTTTCCACTCTCGTTTTGGGGTACGCTTCTGCGTTCGAGGCTGAAATGGCTTCTGGCGGGAGGCCGGCAGACCACGAGGCACGGCGGGGCCACAGAAGGAATCAGAATGCCCTGCCAAGCAGGGGCTGTCAATGGTTTAGACAGGTTTTTCGGTATTGGGCCCGCCCGTTGCGTTCAATTGACATTTGACAGCCGCACAGGCCTCTTCTTATATTTTTATTACATCACATAAGGGCATACCGCCGGTTTGCGGACGCCATTATTGCTGTTCCGCAGACAGGCGAGGCGCCATCCCACCACCTTCCAGCAAGGAGGTCCGGATGCGAATCCAATATCAAACCATCGTCTGCGCCACCGACCTTTCCGATACCGCCCACCCCACCCTTCGGCACAGCATTGCGCTGGCGCAGGAATTCCAATCGCGGTTGCTCGTCTGCCACGTCGTCGATCTGCCGACACCCTCCATGTACGGTGAAGCCTATCTGGCGCCTGAAGAGCATCTGAACCGCAACCTCGACTACGCCCGTCAGCACATCGATGCCTTCATGGCCGATCAGGCGGTGCACTGGGAGCCGCGGATCTGTGTGGGTCAACCCGCCGATGAACTCAACCGCATTGCCCGCGAAGACCAGGCCCAGCTGGTGGTCGCGGCCACCCACGGCCGCAAGGGCCTCAAGCGCCTGCTGCTCGGGTCGGTCACCGAACGGTTGATGCGCACCCTCTCCTGCCCGCTGCTGGTTGTCCGCGGCGGCGGCGTCCGTCCGGTGGCGCCGGGCGGGGCGTTGCGTTTCCGACGCATCCTCGTCGGATGCGACTTCAGCCCCGACGCCGATCTTGCCTTGCAGCACGCCCTCGGGCTGGCCCAGGAATTTGAATCCGAACTGCACCTCGTCCATGTCATCGAAATGCCGACTTACACCGAGTTGCTCAAACCGGTGCTCGAACATCGCCGCTCTTCGACGGCCGCCATCAAGACTTTCATACAGGATAAGATCGATGCCTTGATCCCCGAGGATGTCCGCCACTGGTGCCAGACGACGACAGCGTTGCGCGAGGGGCCGCCTTACGCGGAGCTTCTGGCTTACGCCCGAGAGGCGGCCGTCGACTTGATGGTCTTGGGATCAAGAGGGCACGGCATGCTCGACACCATGCTCATCGGCTCGACCACCGACCGGGTCATCCGCCATGCCGAATGCACCGTCCTGTCGGTGTCGCTGCCATCAGGGGCGCCGGTGTAGGTCTTCAGCGGCAACGGCTCTCGGGCCGCGACCGGCGGGCATCAGGTCAACCGCCCGGCTCGCTACGCGCAGCGTTGTGCACGACCCCGCCCCGGCCGTCTGACCGTTAGGCCATATCCTCTGCCACGCTGACCGTGCGATCCCCAAGCATGTTCACGTAGCTGCCCATTTCGTTGTCGTACCAGCCGTAAATGACCGCCTGGGTGATGGGTATCCGGTAGACACGGTCCTGCAGACCGGCCCGCACGTCATCCGGCAAACCGGGAATCCGGCCGAGGTCCAGCGTGACCTCCGCCGTGCGGGTGTGGGTTTCATGGCCTTCGATTATGGTGGCCGCACGAGGGAATCCAATGATATCCCCCGAAACGTTCTGCTTCGCGGTGAAATGCAGGTAGCCGTTGGGGTCCAGTTCGGCCGCCTGTCTGTAAATGGCGTTGATGACACTGCGTCGGATGGGATCGCCTTCGAGTTCTTCCTGGAGATCGAGCACCAGAATGATCAGCGAGCCGGTGGCCGTGGGTATACGCACGGATTCGGCGATGAATCCGATCTCCTCCATTTCCGGAATGACCAGCCGCAGGGCGTTGGCCGCCCCGGTGGTGGTGAGGATGATGTTGTTCATGATGCTGCGGTTTTTACGCAAATCCTTGACTCCGGATTTGGGCAGGCGGTCGAGCACGGCCTGGGAGCCGGTGGCGGCGTGCACCGTGGCCATAGAGGCCGAGAGGATCCGCTTGGGGCCGAAATGGTTCAAGAGCGGTTTCACCATGTGCGCCAGACAAGTGGTCGTGCAGGAGGCGTTGGAGATCAGCCGGTGGCGGCGGGGGTCGTAGTCGTTGGCGTTGATCCCCATGACCGTCGTCACGGCATCCTCCGGCATGGCCTGCCCCTTGTCCTTGATCTTGAAGGGGGCCGAGGCGATGACCTTTTCGGCGCCGGCGTCGAGGTGGCCGCGGAGGGCGCCGGCCGGATCATTTCCGCGGAGGGTGGGGTCGAGGAAGCGCCCGGTGGTGTCGACCACCAGCGTCACGTTGTGGGCCCGCCATTGGATCTCGGCCGGCTGGCGGTGATCCTTGAGAAATCGAAGCGTGATCCCGTCAACGTTCAGCGAATTGGCCGCCTCGTCCACCGCGGTGATCACCGGTTGGGCCTGGTGGCCGTAAAGATAGTGCTGCAACAAGCCATAGGATGAATCCCGCTCGAGATAATGGGCAATGTCGGCCATGGACTGACCGGCCTCGCGGCCGATGTTGACCACGATTTCCTGAAAATATTTGCGGGCGATGTGATGCCAGACGGTAAGCTTGCCGATTCGGCCGAACCCATTGACGCCGAGCGTTTTGCCCACACCACCCGTTGCCGGACTTTGCATGGATACTCTCCCCCCTTTTGAATTGTACGCCGCGCGGTTGGCGTATTCTTTTTTGGCCGCAACCGCTGCGGGCGGCCGATCGGGCGGTCAGGCCTCCTTGACCTTGACACGCCCGCTAAAAACTGTCCCTTCCTGCCCGTCGATGCTGATGAATTCCCCCGATTGGACCACGACGTCGCCGAACCGGCAAGTCTTCTCTTTTTCATTGCACACCAGTTCGCCGCAGCCCACGACACCGGTGCGTCCCAGCCGGTGGGCCACTACGGCCGCGTGTGATGTTAAACCGCCCCGGGCGGTGAGCAGACCGTCGGCGGCGTAGATCTCACGGATATCGTCCGGAACCGTATCGGCCCGCGCCAGAATGAGCGCCGTATCGGGCTCACGGCTGCGCCAGCGGTCGATCTCATCCAGGGTGAAGACCAGGCGTCCGTTCATGGCCCCGCCGCTGACACCGATCCCGTGCCCGATGGGATTGCGGTCCATCAGGTCCTGATGGTCGAAGGTCATGTATTTCTTGCGCTCGCGAATCGCCATGTTGCGACTCTGGAGAAGATAGAGATCGGTGGAGGCCGCCCCCTCGAAGGTGAATTCCATTTCCTGCGGGCTCCACCCGCGGTGGTAGACGATATCCTGGGCGAAACGTTTCAGGGTCGCGTAAATTTCAGGAAAATGCGTTTCCAAAGTAATGTCCGTGTCCCGCATTTCCGTTTCCTGCTGGATCACCGATATCGGCAGGGTGGTCACCAGACCGGATACCACGTCTTCCCCCTGGTTTTCGATCGTGAAGTCACCCCAGAGCCTGAGGGTGTCGCCCGACCAGCGGGGATTGTGCGTAAAGATCACTCCCGAGCCCGAATTTTGGGAGATGTTGCCGAAGACCATCTGCTGGATGGTGACGGCCGTGCCCCAGTCATCCGAGATTCCCATGATCTTGCGATAGGTCTTCGCCTTGGCCGACTCCCAGGATTCCAGCACCCGCATGATCGTCAGCACCAGCTGTTCAAAAGGATCTTCCGGCACCTCGATGCCGGCTGAGCGCACCATCTCCTTATAGGCCAGCGCCACCTGCTTCATCTGCTCACCACTGAAATCCCGTTTCAGCGGAATCCCGTGACGCAATTTAAAATCGCTGATGATGGCATCGAAGTCGTTGCGCTCCAGGTCGAAAGACATGCCCCAGCACTGCAGAAAGCGCCGGTAGTTGTCCCAGGCGAACCAGGCGTTGTTCACCCGCGCCCCCAACCCCTCGGCAATCGCCTCGTTCATGCCCACATCCAGAAAGGTGTCCATCATACCGGGCTGCGATATGGAGGAGCCGCTGCGCACCGAGAGCATCAGGGGATTGCGGGGGGCACCGAACCGCTTGCCGGTATACTTTTCGAGAATGCCGATGTTCTGGGCGATCTGGTCGCGGAAGTTCTCTTCGGCGGCGGCGTAGGACTCGATGACTTCACGGCAGCGAAAAACCTCGGTGGTCACGATGAAGCCGGTCGGGACCGGAAATCCGAAGCGTTTAAGCTTCATCATGTTGAGCCCCTTGTTGCCCAGGAAAATGATGCCGTCCACTTTGGGATTGGGCGCCACCAGCGAGGTCATCGCCCGCTGGGGGTCGTAGTTCAGCAGGCTGTGCAGACTGCTCTTGGGGATCTGGGCCGACTGGTGAAAGAGCGTGTTCAGAATCCGGCTCAGGAACAAATCCAGTTGCCGCAGCCCCAGGGCCAGGGAAATCAGGTCCCGGAAGAATATTTCCGACAGGCGGTGAAGCATCCGTTCGTCGCGCGGTTCGTCTTCACCCGGATGGTATTTGGGCAGCAGCTGCTCGACCGGCGTCCGTGCAATGATGCGATTCAGGTTCTCCTCGTGAATGTTGTGGAAGTAATCGCTGATGATGTTTTTCACCGCCCGGGCAAATCCTTTGAAGATGTCCAGGTACTGGGTAAAGGTAAAACCCCGGGCAGCGAGGGCGTGGGAAAGCATCTCCAGCTGACGCTCGAATTCCTTGGAAGATATACCGTCCAGCCGCAACGCCCGGTTGAACAATAACAGCAGGTCGTAGATATGGTAAAAGGTGGCCCGCGTGATCAGGTTCAGGTCGATGCGATGAATCAGCTTCTCGAGCAGGACGTTGGTCAGCGCCTCGAGACGGAAACTCAGCCCCAGGGCGTTGAACTTCATCTCGTGGTAGCTGCCGTACATGGAAGGGATATCGATGGTGAAATGGCGTTTTTTGTAGATGTCTTCCCGGATCTCGAAAACTTCGGACGCCAGCACGATGCGTTTGAGTTTTTCTTCGAAACCCAGTAGCCGCTCCAGCTTGGCGTGGGTCCGGGGTTCTTCCAGGATCGCTTCCAGTTCGTCCAGGTCGGGAAATCCCTCGGTTTTCAACTGGGCGATATAGCCGGCCAGTTCAGTGAACCCGATCTTGTATTTCTGGTTCAGGAGCTTGTAGAGGCGTACGGCCGAGAGCACCCGCTGACAATCCACGGAAGGCAGATCGGCGAATGCGTTCAGCGTCTGTTCGAAAGCATCGTCATCGACCTGCAGCAACGTGCTCAGTTCCTCCAGGCCTTCCTTCCGGAGGCGTTGCATCACGGCATGCACCCCGTCGATATACGGCCCCTGGGACTCGATCTGGCTGAAAATATTGGGCGGCAGATAGGTCAACAGAGGGTCGATCTCGCGGGACTGCCAGAAGTGCAGAACGGACTCCATGAAGTTGATGATACGATTGCTGCTCTCGACATGGCACTGTTTACGCAAGAAATGCAACAATACGTCCTTGCGGTGGTTGATCTCGTCAAGCTGGGTGGAAATGTCCCGCAAACGCCCCTCGGCGCCGATGTCGTTGAAGTATACCGGAAAAAGCCGCGCCAGTTGTTTGGCGATATTGTAGACCGGTTCCACGCCGCTGTTCAGAAAACGCGTGATGTCCCGCGGGAATAAGTCCGTATCCTTGATGAAGACGCCGCAAAGGGAGATATGGATAATCAGGTAGGACATCAGACGGGTGGAGTGTTTGGGGCTCAACTCGATCAG
>JASJBQ010000201.1 GCA_030066455.1 Desulfobacterales bacterium | reverse complement strand
ATGTCGTGGCGCAGAATCTCGAAATAGGGATTGCTCAGCAGTGCATGCACATTCTGCTTGGTGCCGGTATAAAAGTTGTCGACGCACAGGACCTCGGCGCCCTGCTCGGCCAGACGCGCACACAGATGCGAGCCGATGAATCCGGCCCCCCCGGTAACCATAATCCTCGGTTTTAAGTGCAAGATTGCGCCCTTTCTTTTTGAAACGCAGGCTTCCGTTTCCGAAGACGCACACGCATTGAATCCGAATCCACGTTTTCAGACTTTAACCCCGCAGATTGAAACGTTGCAGAATCGGATCGATGTAGCGCAAAACCACGTTCTGGGTCGCTTTTTTGGGCAGGTTCTGCATGTAGACCGAGGAAAACTCAGGCTCGATAACCGGCGACGCGGCCGGCTCCCAGTCATCGGTGTCATAGCCCATCACGGTCATGTAGGGCGTGTAGGCCGGCTTGAACCACTCGGCGTCCTCCGGTGTAAACCAGTGACGCCAGTCGCCCGAGGCCTTTTTGCGAACCACCTTGTCTTTGCCCGTGCCCTTGGGCACTTCGACTTCATCGGCGAACTGGAAACCCAGGTATTGGTTCAAGGCAACAAAATTCTTGGCGACCATGTCTTCGAACCGGAAAAGAAACCAGTCCTCGTCGAGGGTTTCGACAAACGCCGCCATTTCGCGATAGCGCTGTTTTTCCTCTTCGACGACGGCGTCGATCGATGCCGGCCACGCCCCGTGACCGATATAGCGGCAGATTTCTCCGAAAGAAACGCTTCGCGGGTCTTTTTCTTTCTGAAGCACCAGATCGAGATGGGCCTGAAATTGCTTCTTGCGCCCGGCATAACCCTTGTGCCAGCGGTAGAGCATCTTGCTGACGGCGGCGTCCCGGGGATCGCGCGCCATCCAGATCTTGCGATCGTAGTGTTCGTTTTTCAGATGCTCCCGGTACAGATCGAAGTCTTTGCCTTTGCGCGGCTCGTAGGTGTGCTTGTAAACGGCGTTTTCATAGTCGCCGACATATTTGCCCGGTTTGCCACCTGAAAAAGCCCGGCAGTCGGGAAGCCCCCCGGCGACTTTGTAGACCATCGCCGTCGTGCCCGATTTGCCGAGTCCGAGTATTAAAATCTTCATCCCCGTCTCCACTCGTGCCATTACGATAATAGTTTAGCTGATGATTTGCCGAAAAGTCGACCCTTGCAGCGCCTGGTCCCGAATATCAATGTCTGAACATCAGCCAGAAAGACAGGGCGCCTGCTCGTATACCCTTTGATACGCTACGCCGACGGTTATGAACCAAGTCGGTGACGCGTTAAACAAAATTTATTTATCTATAATTTTTTAATGTATTTGTCAATTTTTAAGCCCGGCCGCTCGTGTCGTTTGGGTGCCAATATCGATTGTGCCGCCACCAAGTGCGTGCTCGGCCGCATGCCCGCGCCCCAAGCTTCCTTTAGACCGGGTTGGCCATCGGTCAGTTTTTTCAATGTTCTTGACAAATTACCCCTGTCTCATTAGATTGGCCGCGAAACGCGGCCGGGAGGCGGCCTGAAGACACGTCGGCGTGTGGAGGGCATCGCCCAACGCCGCCATCGCCCTGATAATCACCTCCGGTGCCAACTAACGACTAGGACTGGACCGACGAGCGTTTAATGATTCTTTTTTTTGTACGCGCCTTCAATGACATCGACCATATGACGCCCGTGGTCTGGCAGATGCACCGTAACCGGCACCAAACGACTGTTCTATGCCTTAATCCCGAGTACGACATCGATCATGACTATCGCCTGCTTTTTTTGAGGTCGCTTGGCGTGAAGGTTGCCCATCTCTACGATTGCCGGGATGCCCGTACCGGCGGGGCGCAACGGGTGCTCTGCCGATTGATGTTTGCCTGTTTCCGGTTGCATCTGCATTTGAATCGGCCTGGCAGCGGGATCGTTTCGAGCCTCATTGTCAAAATGGCCCAAACGGCGCGGGAAGCCGGAAAGCTCATCTACACTTTCCTCAAGTCGCGTTATTACAATCATGCGTGGGCCAAAGCCACGCTCACCGATTATTCCACACGCATCATCTGTTTTGATCACGTCAACCCACGCCAGTATGTGGTCAATCCCCTTCTGGACGCCGCCCAAGAGATGGGCATACCGACTTTAGCCCTGCCCCATGGCGTGTTTATCTACACCAACGAAGTGGTCAAACAAGGATCGACCCAGATTCAACGCTTTGAAAAGTTCAACCGCTTCGACCATGTCATCACCCAGAATGAACTCCGCAAAGCGGCGCTCGTTCGTGCCGGTGTGCGGGAAGAAAAAATCAGGGTTTTGGGCAGCGCCAGGTATTGCCGCCAATGGATAACCCAGAACAAGCGCATTTTGCCCCGCACGATGTCACCTGTAAATAACTCTGATTCCCCAAGCCGGTTGAAAGCCGTTTTTATGACGACACGCTTTGCCTACCGGGTCGATACCGACAGGATGGTCAAAACCTTTGCGATGCTGTCACGCATACCCGGTCTCGACATCGTGGTTAAGCCCCACACGCGAACAGGCAAGGAGCGCAGATTCTATGCCGATCTCCCCCTGCCGACGGTGCCGGACATATCATCGGTCGAACTGTGTGAATGGGCGGACGTCGTGCTGGTCATCGCCTCGAGCATCATCGTTGAATCGATGCTGCTTTCCAAACCGGCCCTGTATTTGAAATATCTGCATGGCAATACGACGCAGTACGAGGAAATGGGAGCCTGCTGGACCATTCACAGTGAGCAGGAACTCGAAGACGCCATGCTGAAGCTGATCCATGCCCCTGACCAAATCCCCGATACGGACCGGCAAACACAGGCCTTTCTTTCCGAAATCATCTATGGTGGACGCAGCGAGCGGAATGTGCTTGAAAACTACAGCGATTTTATTTGCGACAGCGCCTGACCTGCCATGATTGGTGAATATGACAGCTGACGCGTTTTCCTTCAAGACGCGCCGACGACAAAGAAGACGGTTCAATGAAGATTTACGACATATCCCTTGCGCTGACCCCCCGGTTGCCCCGGTGGCCCGGAGACCCGGATATCGTTCTGACGCCGTACCAGAGCCTTGCTGCCGGTGACAACAGCAACAACACTCATCTGGCATGCAGTGTTCATACCGGAACCCATATCGATGCGCCCGCCCACTTTATCGACAACGGTGCGGGGGTCGAACAAATCGCCCTGGACGTTCTGGTCGGCCAGGCCCTGGTGGCTGAAATCCCGGGTGTTGCGAGAATAACGCCGGCGCATCTGGAGGCGCTTGGTCTGCCAACCGAAACGCGGCGGCTACTTCTGAAAACAGACAACTCGGCCTATTGGTCGAACCCCGAGCATGAATTTCGCGAAGACTTTACGGCCCTGACAGCCGAGGCCGCCAAGTGGGTCGTGGCCCGGGGAATCCAATTGATCGGGGTTGATTACCTGTCCGTTCAGTTGTTTGACGATCCGACCCCATTGACCCATCGCGTCTTGCTGGAAGCCGGTGCCGTGGTGTTGGAAGGCCTCGACCTTCGGCCGGTCTCTCAAGGCAGCTACCAACTGGTCTGCCTGCCGTTAAAGCTAAACGGCAGTGATGGCGCCCCGGCAAGGGCGGTACTGATCGCCTGACAGGTTTTTTTAACGTCTTGAGTGGGTAGGTCATACAGGGCAAAATCCGACGAGAGCGCGCCGTTGATGTGCCTTAGATGAACGTTTGGGGCATCATTTTAACGCCATAATCAGCCTCATCGGTTTTCAACCGCCCAGTAATCACCCGCGAGGATGGAGCATATGCATACGATTGCCGTCATTCCGGCCCGGATGGGCTCGTCGCGTTTTCCGGGAAAACCGCTGGCCCCTATTCTGGGGCGGCCAATGATCGAACACGTCTATCGGCGAACGGCCATGTGCGCTGACCTGGATGCCGTCTATGTCGCCACCTGCGACCAGGAAATCATGGACGCGGTGCTCGCCTTCGGCGGTCAGGCCATGATGACGTCACCGGACCATGCGCGCGCCAGCGACCGTGTCGCTGAAGCGATGAACACGCTGGCGGCCGATATCGTCGTCATGGTCCAGGGGGATGAGCCCATGGTCCATCCGGATATGGTCAAAGCATCGCTGGGCCCCTTTTCGGGCGGCGACGAGCGCAACATCTGCGTCAACCTCACCGCGGCGATTACGAGCGAAGAAGATTTTATCAACCCAAACACCATCAAGGTCGTAATGGATAAAGAGATGTATGCCGTCTACATGTCGCGCGAGCCGGTGCCAACGCGCCGGATGAAACCCTTCGCCCGGATCCCGGCCTACAAGCAGGTCTGCATTATTCCCTTTACCTCCGCGGGCCTCGAATTATTCAATGGCCTGCCGCCCACGCCGCTTGAAGAGGCCGAATCGATCGATATGCTGCGATTCATCGAACACGGCTACAAAGTCAAAATGGTGGAGACGCCCTACGACACCCAGGCCGTGGATACGGAAGAAGACCGCGTGCGGGTCGAAAGCCTCATGCACGATGATCCGTTAACACGGCAATACCTATAGAAAAGAGAGGACCCCAACAGAATGGCTTGGAAAGTTCTTGTATCGGCCCCCTATATGCTGCCGGTCATCGAGCGGTTTCGTGAACGCCTTAAGGCGGAAAATGTCGACCTCATTCCGGCCGACGTGAACGAACGTCTCAGCGAAGATGAACTCCTGGAGGTGGTTGCGGACATCGACGGCATCATCTGCGGTGACGACCGCATCACCGCCAAAGTGCTTGCGGCCGCCCCCCGTCTGAAAGTGATTTCCAAATGGGGTACGGGTATCGACTCTATCGATGCCGCGGCCGCGGCTGAGCGCGGCATACCGGTTTGCCGGACCCCCAATGCTTTTTCCGAACCGGTCGCCGACAGCGTCCTGGGATACATGCTCAACTTTGCCCGCAAGCTCCATCAGATGAATCACGACATTCGTCACGGAAATTGGGAAAAACCCATTTTAACCGCGCTGAATGAATGCGTCCTGGGCGTTGTCGGGGTGGGCGATTGCGGCAAGGCGGTTGTTCGACGCGCAATTGCCTTTGGCATGCGCGTGCTGGGAAACGACATCGTGGAAATGCCGGTTGATTTTATCGATGCAACCGGTATCGAGATGACGTCCCTGGAGGACCTCCTGCGCGCATCGGACTTTGTGAGCATGAATACGGACCTCAACCCGACCTCGTATCACTTGATCAGCGATCAACAGCTGGCGTTGATGAAAACAAGCGCCTACCTGATCAACGCTTCGCGGGGCCCTGTGATCGATGAGCCCGCACTTGCCCGCGCGCTTCAGCAAAACACCATTGCCGGGGCCGCTCTGGACGTTTTTGAGGAAGAGCCGTTGCCGGCGGACAGCCCCTTGCGCGATCTCGACAATTGCCTTTTTGCCCCGCACAATGCCAACAGCAGCCCCAAGGCCTGGGAACGGGTGCATGCGAGCACCATCAACAATCTTCTGGAAGGGTTGCGTTCTTCAAAAAAATAAAACCCCATGGACCGACCAGCGACATCCATCATCATTCGAACCTACAACGAATCGCGATTTCTGCCGGCCCTTTTAGGCGCCATCAAAAAACAGCGCTATTCCGATTATGAAACGATTGTCGTCGATTCCGGATCGATCGACGGCACGGTCGATATTGCCAACCAGTTCGCCGATCGGGTCATTCCCATCCGGAGCGACAATTTTACTTTCGGCTATTCGCTCAACGTCGGCATTAAGGCCGCCAACGGTCAGTTTATCGTCATTGTTTCCGCACACACCCTCCCCGCGGATGCGAACTGGCTGGCCAATTTGGTTCAACCGCTGCAGAACGCCCGCACGGCGATGGTCTATGGGCGCCAACTGGGTGGCCCCACGTCCAAATTCAGTGAGAGTCGTGATATGCAACGCATGTTCGGTGTTCAACGCCGCGTGTTGAAACCACCCAACTTTTTCGCCAACAATGCGAATTCCGCCATTCGCAAGGATTTATGGGATAAACACCCATTTGATGAAACCCTGTTGGGGCTTGAGGATATCGAATGGGCCAAACATTGGATGCAGCGCGACTATCAGGTTGCGTACGAACCGCAGGCGGCGCTTTACCATATTCATGACGAATCCTGGTGGCAGGTGAGGCGCCGCTATTATCGCGAAGCGGTTGCCGCACGACGAATCGGTGTCAAGGATTGGCGCCATGCTTTGGTGACACCGTTCAAGGAATCGATGCGCACGGCGGCCGACATCGGCCACCTGGTGTTGGCCTCCGACAGCCGTTCCCCTGCCAATGCCCGCCGGCGCGAGAAAATAGTTGAAACGTTGGCATTTCGCTACAATAAAGCCGTGGGAACGTTCAAAGGGCTGGTGGAAAACACAGTGGATCAAAGCGACAAAGCGAAAAAGGAAATCCTGTTTGATCGCAGCGGCAAGGCCGTCGTGATTCACGGCAGCCGCAAAGCCTCTCTCGAAACGGTTGCCATTCCGGATATCAACCCCGGTGATGTTCTCATTCGCGTCGCGTATGTGGCTGTTTGCGCCACCGATCTTGAAATATTCAAAGGCACGCTGGGATATTACCAGGATGGGACCGCACAGTACCCGATCACTCCCGGACACGAATTTTGCGGCAAGATCGCAGCGTTTGGTACCAATGTGGAACATCTGCAAATCGGTGATGCGGTCGTTGTCGAATGCATTCAGAGCTGCGGTGAATGTGAAGATTGTAAACGCGAGAATTTCCTGGGGTGCCGCCAGCGCACCGAACTCGGCGTCATCGGGCGAAACGGAGGCTATGCCGAATACGTCACCGTGCCCGGGAAATTTGTACACCGCCTGCCAGCGGACATCGACTTGCCTGCGGCCTGCCTCTGCGAACCGCTGGCGGTGGCCATCAAGGGGATGAAGCGCCTGCGTCGGACCTGGCGCCGGAAGGAAAAAAATCAACCCAAATCATGCGCCGTCGTTGGTGCCGGTCCCATCGGCCATCTATGCGCACGGGTGCTGGCCCATTGGGGGCATAAGGTCACCGTTTTTGATCGCAGCGCACTCCGTCTCCGCTATTTAGCCGACTCGGGAATCGAAACCTCACAGGATTTAGGGGCCATCGACCGTTTTGACAATATCATCGAAGCAACCGGCTCCCCCGATGCACTTCATGAAATCCTTTTAAACAGTCGCGCCGGCACGTCGATTCTCCTTCTGGGCCTACCCTATGCCCATCGCAATTTTACGTTTGAAAGCATTGTAGCCTATGACAAAATCATCATCGGCTCGGTCGGCAGTGCGGCCAAGCATTTCGAAAGGGCGATCGAACTTCTGCCGCATCTCGATACGCGTGCCTTTACCCAGAAGATCTTGCCGCTGTCCGAATTCAAAGAGGCATGGCGAATTGCGGAATCGCAACAGTATTTAAAAGTGATCCTCGAGGCCCGTTAATGACCCATCAACGACCGGCGAAACATTTCCGGCCATTAGGCGATGGCCTGTTTGGCTTAGTGGAGAATAACCGGGCTCCTACCAGACAGGCCGCCACCCACGTGGACAACAACTGCGGCTAATAAGTATCACGGGGTTATGACACACCAACCGATTTTATATAGGGCGATGGTACTGCTGGTCGGTGAAGCCGCTGCGAAGGCCGTTGTCGCGGCAGACGGCAATATCACGATCAGGAATCTGAACAAGCACTTCAGGCGTTGGCTGCGGATAAAGAACGAATTTCGCTCCAGCAAGGATCAGCTGGCGAACCTGCAAGCGTCCTCTATCGCGCACATGCGCCCGATCATATGCCCGCTGGTTTTAATTTCAGAGATTCAACGCTCCGGTGGATCCTTGTTGAGTCAGCTGTTCGATGGTCATCCCGAACTCCATGCGCATCCGCATGAACTCAAATTCGGTTTTCCACGCAAACTCAACTGGCCGCCGATCGATTTGGACGATTCCTCCGATCGTTGGCTCGAAATCCTGTTTGAGACGAACGTCATCAGCCACGCGAAGACGGGGTATAAGAAACAAAAGACCGTGGATGAAACCTTCCCTTTCCTCTTTCTTCCGCCCTTGCAGAAGCAACTGTTCCGGCATTACATCGACCAACAGACCAGCGTTGATCATCGCGAGGTATTCAATGCCTACATGACCTCCTATTTTGGCGCCTGGCTCAATGATCAGAATATTGCGGGGGACAAAAAGTATGTTACCGGGTTTACGGCCCGATTGGCCATGGCTGCGGAAAACATGGATGCCTTCTTTGAGGTCTACCCCGACGGCAAACTGATCTCGATCGTGCGCAACCCTCGGAATTGGTACTCCTCGGCACGGCGGCACAAACCGGATGTCTATGGTGATATCCGCTCTTCGCTGGATTTATGGAATCGCAATGCCGTTTCCATGTTGAGCAACAAGGGGAAATATGGCGATCGCGTCTGTTTGCTGCGGTTTGAGGAT
>JASJBQ010000200.1 GCA_030066455.1 Desulfobacterales bacterium | reverse complement strand
GAGACATCCCAGAAGAAAAGCCGGGTGCACGATTTCCATGAGGGATTTGAAAACATCGCTGTTTGCCCATCCCTGGAAATTGGCTGCGGAGAGGCGATAGACCAGCACGGTGAATGCTGCGGGAATCAGCAGCAGGCTCCAGATGAAATCGCGGCGCACCCATGCGGGCAGCGCCCGCAGAAAGCGGCGCAGGGCATTCCCGCACTGGATGGCCCAAGACGTCAGTGATCCCATAGAACTTCACCGTTGCCGACAGGGAGGGCGATGGCCTGTGGCCCCGAACAGGTATCCAACCTTGGACGCGCACGTCCCCAAACGACAGGCACTATGCCACGATTTACGGATAAAGGAAAAGGGGCGCGCCCCGGCGCCGGTCACGTGCCGTATGTTTGGTCGGCGGCAGCCTTCGACGCCCGGCGGTGCTCGCGGATCATCATCAGGGTCAGCGCAAACCAGCCGCCCGTCAGCAAAAGATTGAAAAGCAAAAACGACTTGATGCTCATGGCGAGAACATGGACGGCGACGAGCACGGTGCCGGCCGCCAGACCGTCCCCCACACGCACGAAAAGGGTGTCGATCACCGGTTTGCCGCGATATTTCATTTCGGAACTGACCGGCAGCCAGAGGACGTGCCGGGCGGTGTTGTTGATCGAATAGTCGGTGGCGTTTTCGCTGATCTTCATGGCCTTGACGACGGCCAGGATGGGGAGCACGACCATGGCGGAGTAAGAGAGGATCGCGATGACCGGGAGCATCAGGGCAATCGTGGCAAACCCGCCGTATTTCAGCAGCCTCGAGGCCACGAACGCCTGAAGCACCAGGGCGATCGTGTTGACCCAGAAAAAGAAATCCCCGTAGAAGACCGTGGTGCCGTCGCGGGTGAATTCGGCCGCCGCAAGCGGGTCGTGCAGCCCTCGGGCCTCGGCTTGGCGGGCGAGCGCTTCCTGGACCACCCGGAAAAGCAGGTTTTCGCCATTGGTGTTGACCCAGTTGGTCAGCAGGGTCACCATGGCCGCCGCGAGCAGGAAGCGGCTGACCAGGACGAGCCGGACACCGCTGAAGATCGAGGCGGCCCCCGGATCGGACGGGGCGGATCGAGTCGCGGGTCCCCCCGGGCCGCCCTCGCGGCGGTCGACGCCGATGGTCAAACCGATGGAGACGAACAACGGCAGTGTGGCCAGAATCAGGAAGGTCCCCCCACCAACCAGGCCTGAGCCCACGAAGGTGCTGACGATCTTCGATCCAGCCACGGCACCCAGAGTCGCCCCCACGGCGATTAGGGGCAGGATGCGCCGGCCGCGCTCATCGGTGTAGACGTCGGCACAGAAAGTCCAGAACTGGGCCATCACGAACACGCCCATAATCCCGACCCAAACGTAGAAAATAATGCCGATCAGCGGCAGGTCCTCAAAAATCAGGCCGGGCTGCAGCAGCCAGAAAACAATCAGATTGGAGATCGCAAACAATGTTGATCGGGTGAACAGGGTGACACGGCTCCAGCGGCTGGCCAGGCGCCCGTACCACCCCATCATGAATACCAGGCAAAGACTCTGGGCGAAGCTCGAATAGGCCTTGACCTCCACCTTGGTAAGACCGCTGATATCCGAGGTGGCAATCCAGCCCTCGCGGAGCGGTTTGATAAAATAGTAGACGCACAGAAGGATGAACGTATTGCTCAGCATCAGCAGCGCGGTCGTGCCCTCGCCGGCCTTTACATCCGTGAAGATCCCGAGGATGCGCTCAACCACCGAGCGCTGCGGCGATTTGGCGTCGGATTCGTCGTCAGCGGTCATGCCCCAACCTTTGCGATGGATTTGGAATCGGTTTACAAAACACGGTCGGCTGCTATAATCGCGGGAATTTCAACCCTCCTGGCGGACCAAAGAGGTGCCTCTTGAAAAACAGATGTCGGCTCAGCCCCATTCTGGCGGTGGTCGCCATGATCGCGGTTGCGGCCCTTGCGGCGACGCCCTGTCCGGCGGGCGGCTATCCCCAGCTCCGGGAAAGCATCGATCCGGTGTTGCAAACCCAGCTCGAGCAACTGCTCGCGGCCAAAGGGTTTAAGAAAGCCGTCGACCAGCAGCGCCTGATGATCGCCCTCGTCGACATCACAACCATAAAAAAGCCGCGCATGGCGGCCGTCAACGGCGATGTGATGAAATACGCCGCCAGCCTTCCCAAGATTGCCATCCTGCTGGCCGCCTTCGTGCAGATCGAGGACGGCCGGCTCACGCTCGACGACGCGCTCGAAGCCGACATGACGCGGATGATCCGCCATTCGAGCAACCCGGCCGCCACCCGGGTGCTGGACCTCGTCGGCCGCGACGAGCTGATCGCCACGCTCCAGGATCCGCGGTTCCTGCTCTACGACCCCCGCTACAACGGCGGCATCTGGGTCGGCAAGGCCTATGCCCGCGGCGTCGCCTACCGGCGCGACCCCCTGCACCAGATCTCCCACGGGATCACGGCGATCCAGGTGGCGCGCTTTTACTACCTGTTGACCACCGAGCGGCTGGTCGGCCCCGAATTGACGCGCAAGATGAAGGCCATCCTTTCCCAGCCGGCCATCCGGCATAAATTCGTTCTGGGCCTCAAGGATCACCCGGAGGCCAGGCTTTACCGCAAATCGGGCACCTGGAAGCACTTTCACGCCGACAGTGCCCTGGTCGAATACGACACCCACGCCTATATCATGGTCGGGCTGGCAGAGGACCCCCAGGGGGGGAAATGGCTGGCAGCCTTGGCCGCGCCCCTTCAGGCCCTGGTGGTGAAACCGACGCCCGGTGAGTAGCGTTGGGAATGGCTGCCTATCCGCCGAAGCATTAAGCGGGCGACGCCAGCGATCCCCGTGGTATCAAGCCGGCTTCATGATGCGGGTGTCTTCCGCATGTCGACGGACTTGTTCAATCGGCCCTCGAGGGCCTTGTCCATCGCCCTCAGGTAGCTCCCCCCCCGGCGGTCGCGACTTTCCAGGAAGGGCCTGATCTGAAACAGCTGCAAGCGGCCGTCCCGAAAGCCGAACTCGATGTCCGCCGGAGCGGGGCGCCCCTCATCGTCGGTGATCGGCGGGAAACGCTCGGGCAGCTCTTGGGCCAGTCGTATCAGCTGCTTGATCTCCTCTGTCTTCAGCACGCTCACATCGCCGCTGACCGGCAGCTTGTCGACGCCACCTTCGGCCGCGGGCATCCGACGCCAGGGCGCCGTGGCGCTGGCCAGAAGGCGTACCGAACCGCTGCGTGTGTCGATGCGCAGGGACTCGGCCGATTGCCCGTCTACGGCGCCGCCGACCCCCTCGTTCACCGCCACCGACAAAACGGCCGGATCGCCCGTGTCGATATCCTGGGTGACCATGACGCCGGACTTGTCGTTGGATACCGATTTGAGCAGCAATACGGCCGGGTAGACATGCTCGGGCGCATCCATGAGCGACTGGCGCCAGGCAAAGGCGCGCGCGGTAAAGGGCGAGGCCCAAACCCTGGGGATCGCCTTGGCCAGATTGTCCACCCCGATCACGTTGGGCAGCGTGAGGTTGAGACCGGCCCCGGTAAATCCGGGCAGATCTTCGACATTGGTATCCGAGCGCACGAAGACGCCATATTCGCCGACCGGCCCGATATGCTTCTCTAAAGCCTGTTCGAGGCGCTGGCGAAAGCCCTGGTCCAACCGGGTATTCAGGATCAGGTCGTAGAGCTCGGCACGGAACTGCTCGGTCTGGCTTTCGCGCTGGGGAGATCCGGCCGGCAGCGCCTCCAGCCGGCGATAGGACGCCACCATCCATTCATAGACCGTCTGGCGCGAACGCTCGTGGGGCTGCTCCAGGACCGTCGCGCGAAACAGTCCGAAGGGGATGGCCACCCCCGCCGCTACGGCCTGAGGATAATGATGCCGCAACTCGCCGAGCTTGGCCGCTTTGGGGCCGACGATGCGCCCTGAATCATCGGCCTTCAAGTCATCGAGGCCTACGAATTTCTTGAAGCGGAGGTCCAGTTTGTCCAGATCGGGGCGGATCAGGGTCTGCGTTTTCTCCTCGTCGTCACCGAAAACGCGCTGCCAGCGCTTGCCATCCTCCGCCAGTTCGACCAGCCCGGCCGGGCTGACAGCCAGCACCACTGTTTTGCCGTCGTGCGCAGCGAAGCGCGAAATCAATTCCTGGTCGACGCTGACGTTGGGGATGCCGAGGTTGCGCGCCAGAAGCTGGATATGCGAAAGCGGGTTGCCCTCGCCGGCGGTCAGGATGCCGGCGATGGGGGGCAGATCGGCCACCGTTTCGGGCAGCAGATAAATGCCGTCGGTACGGAAATCATCGGTGCGGGCGACGTCCGGACGCACGTGCAGGACACCGCGGGCCAAGCCCGGGTTGAGCGCCCGAAAGCCGACGCCGATTTGTTTGTCGAATAGGCGGTGGGTGACACCGGCCAGGCGGTTGGCGTCGCGTTGCAGCGTGTCCAGCGTCTGGGAGAGGAACAACAGGGGGCTGCCGCGCAACTGATCCTGGATGAACAGGAAGGCTGTCGGTTCGATCGCAGCAAGCTTCTGCATGGATTCGTAAAAATGAAAGCGCAGTCCCTGGGTGCCCCAGCCCGGCACCCGCCCGAGATAACGCAGCTGGTCCATGTAGTCCTTGAGTGGCAGGCGGTCCTTTTTTAGCGGCGCCAGGCTCTCTTGCAAGGCGTCGCGTTCACGCCGGTTGAGCGTGCCGGTGCCGTAGGCGCCCTGCACCGCCGCTGTCAGCACGGCAGCGCGCTGCTGGCGGGACAACCCCCCGAGCTGCTCGCGCAGCATGGCGCTGGCGCTGAAGTTTTCGGCCTCGATGGCCAGGCTGAGGTCGATAACCCCAAGCCGCGCCTTGGCCTGCTTGATCTTGGGCAGGCCCTCGCGCAAAGCGGCCAGCAAGTCGGCCGTCACCGGATAGAGGTTTCCGGGGGAGGGGTCTTTTTCGACGGCCTTGGCTGCCGTCGACAGCCGTTCCTGCAGCCAGGGGGCGGCCGTATAGGTCTGCGCGGCCTGCGCGAGGCGCTGGTGCAGGGGAGGGGCCTGGTAGACCCGGTCGATTTCCGCGGCCAGCGCCTGGTATTCCTTGGCCAGGGCGGCATTCTTGACGCCGGCGGCATAATCCCGCACCCGCTTGGCGTCCTCCTTGTCGGGGGAGCCGTGGATTTTGGCGCGCAGGTCTTTGAAACCGGCATCGCGATCGGATAACGACGCCGACACCTGACGCACCTTCTGCACCGAGGCGGTGTCCTCGCCGTGCGGCAGCAGGCGCACGCCGATGCGCAGCGAGGGGTAGCGCTTGCCGATCCAGTCGGTCTGCCCGGCGAGCTCGATCAAAAGCGCCCGGGCCGCGGCGCGCTCGTCCTCCTCCTGGATGGCGCCACGGTAAAACAGCGCCCGGCGCATGATCCAGCCGTTGTCCATCGCCATCAGGAATTTTTCGATCAGCAGCTGGTTCCAGGTGATAAGAAAATCCGGTTCCGCCGCCAGCTTGGCCGGATCGGTGCCGGCCAGGAGCGTGGCGATGCGGTACCCCTGTTCCCGTAGCTCCCGGGTGCGGGCGCTCCATTCCCCGTGCTGGTGACCGCCACCGCGCTCGGCACAGGGATAGGGCCGCGGCGGATGGACGCTCCCGTCCTGGCAGAACCAGCGAATGCGCTGGAACGGTCCCCGCTCGCTGGTTTTCATTTCCTCGATCCATTGCCGGTATCGGGCCGGCGCTTGGTCATCGGCGGCGGGCCCTGCGGATGTGGCGGCGCTGGGGGACAGCACCAGGCACAAGACACTCAAACCCATCACCAAGGTCAATCGTGATCGTGTTTGCATTGTTTCATTCCCAGGTTGGTGCTTTTGAAGTTCCGGCGGCCCATCGAGGGGGCCGAACGCATCATCGGCGCAAAAGGATTCGACTTCGGATTCCACCGTCGGGGTTGTTGCATTTTAGCGGACGCAAGCGGCTTGCCGGCAAAGGTAACACCGTCGCGCCCATGAATCAATCGACGATTGCGCGGTCGAGATGGGCTTCGTACGGGTGGAAGATTTCGTATTGGTCGCAATTCAGCGACAGCGGAATCAGTTTGAGTCACCCGTTCAGGTCATCGTAGAGTTGCGATAAAATCGGCGGCGGCTCGACATCGCTCCGCGAGATCACGATGATCAATTTACGGCCGGCCGGAAAATGGGACGCGAAGGTCTCCTCCCCGGTTTCGGGGTTCTGCGATATCTCAATAAAGCTGTAGAGGTGGTCCACCAGCATCTTGAACTGGGCCGCTACATGATACCAGTAAACCGGGGTCACTAGGACGATGGCGTCAAAGGCGGCCATTGCCTGCAGAAGCGGTTTCAGATCGTCCCGCTGGACACATTTCCCGAGTTGCTTTTTGCACCCCTCGCATCCCATACACCCGTTGATGTCCAGTTCCCGCAGGTTGAACAGGCGGGTTTGCGCGCCCTGCTCGGCCGCCCCGTTCAGGATGGTTTCCACCAATGTCGGCGTATTGGCCTTTTTCCTGGGACTGGCATTGATGCCCATAACTTTCAATTATCTTCTCCTCGATCGATGTCGGTGCGTCCACGTTGGTACTTGCCAGGGTGGGTCGTGAATAGGCCTGAATAATTTTCCGAAGCCAACCGCCTTTTCGGTATTAAGCTCCTACATAAAAGTCTTGTTTAATCAAGCACGACGGTATATGACCGAGTCTGCCCGTTGGTTGTTTTAGACTACATGCGACCCTGCTCCCTCGATTTCCCTGAACGCCCGTTGCATCCATCGCCTCAACACCTTTCACGATCCAACCGATAGGCACCCCATTCGAGTTGTGCCATGCCAACCGGTGTGCTTTACGGATCGTCGCATAATGAAAGGCTTCAAGACCCGGCACGTCACATCGACGCTTTCGGCCTGCAACCTTGCGGGGATAAAATCAAAGGAGGTCGCGATGTGGGCGAACCTAAAACCCCTTGTGATAATAATCGCCGTTTGCGTGCTAGTCGTTTTCCGCTTGCATCCCGCGCCGTCCGGCGCAATGGCCCAGGAAACCGTTTTTGACTATCTGGAACAGGCGCTCGATAACGTAGTGGCGCAGCCGGCTTCGGCGAACCTTGCGAATTATGACGGCTTCACAAACGGCAGCTGCCTCTTCGGGGTCCACCTCGCCGAGGGCGACTCCCACAGTTTCAGCGCGCGTTTTGATGAGGGGGTCAATTATCTCGTTCTGGGTGCCGGCGACAGCCGCATCCTCGATCTGGATCTGGCCCTGATTTCATCATCCGGCCTGCGCAGCGTACAGACCAACGACGAGAGTGCCATTCCGTTCCTTCAATTCACCCCGGTTGAAACCGGCGAGATGCGGCTGAAGATAACCAATGTCTATTCCCTTGGCGATGGATTTGCCGTTATGCTGATTCTGGAAGAAAATACCGACGGTGATTTTTCTTTGGACCAAATCACGGAGGCGCTCGACAATCTCTTGACCACCCCGGGCACGGGCAACTTGAACTCGAGTCGCTTCGCCATGGGGACCTTTTGTCTGGTTGGTGGACGCCTTGGCAAAGGGCAGTCCGGCTTCCTCTACAACACCACACCGCAGGCCGGCAATTATGACCTGGTCGGTGCCAGCACCAACAATATCGATAATCTCGACATCTTTATCTATCGGCAGCATCAGCTTAATTCGACTTCCGGTCGATTGATCGCCCGGGACGCGGATACCGAGAACCATGCCCGTTGTTCATTTGCAATCGATGCTGGGCACTACTACCTGATCAGACACAAAAACCGTACATCCCAGGACGATATACCGGGTTTTGTGTTCTCGGTTTTATTGCAGAATTAATCTTGATCCCCACCATAAGAGGACGAATTATATGCTTTTATCATTCACGAAAATTATGGAAGTTTATCCATTGAATATTTAATTTGTGCTTTGTATCTCCCCAAAAAAAATCATACGGCGAGCGATCCCGCGCACAATGACGTGATGCAAAGTACTGTGATCATCGATGTGTGATTGTCTGGGCATGATCGATCCTTATCATCGAGTCGGTTTGTCCGTGGATATGTAAATATTGAGAACGTCCCCCGTCTTTTTCCGTCCCCGTCCCATTTCGTTTTTTCATGGGCTTCGATTTGCGACGACCGATCCGATCCCAAAGAAAGTTGCTAGGAACCGATAAAAAGCTCGCCTAGTTATAGAATCGTAAAGCGTTTTACGGCTTCGATGCCCAAAAGTAAAGGCAGGTCCATCAGGGGTCAGGTTCCGGTTTTCGATTCCACGACGACGACGATTTTGCCCTTGAAACGCCCTTCGCCAAAATACCGGAAGGCATCGGCCGTTTTTTCAAGCGGGAAGCATTTGTCGATAACCGG
>JASJBQ010000199.1 GCA_030066455.1 Desulfobacterales bacterium | reverse complement strand
CCGTTCTCCGTAACGGAGATGAGGGTTTGGCCGTGGGTCAGGACCTCCATGCCCACCACCCGATCGCCGGCCATGAGGTTGATGCCGCGCACCCCACGCGCGATGCGTCCGGCCGCGCGGACGTCGATCTCGTGAAAACGGATCGATTTCCCCTGGGCGGTCCCCAGGAACACGTTCAGGGTGCCGTCGGTGACGCGCGCACTGATCAACTCGTCGCCCGCCATCAGGTTGAGGGCGATGATGCCGCCGGCCCGCGGCCGGCTGTAGGCCATCAGGTCAGTCTTTTTGATGATGCCCTGGCGCGTGGCCATGATGATGTAGTTGCCCGGCTGGAATTCAGGTACGGCCAGGACGGTGGTCAGGGTTTCGCCCGGCTCGAAGTTCATCAGGTTGACGATAGCCTTACCGCGGCTGGCCCGTCCAGCCTGCGGCAGCTCGTATACCTTGGACCAGTAGACTTTGCCGTTGTTGGTGAAGAAAAGAAAGGTGTGGTGGGTCGAGGCCACGAAGAGATGCTTGACGAAATCTTCGTCGCGGGTGCCCATGGCTGTCTTGCCCCGCCCGCCCCGGCGCTGGCTCTGGTAGAGCGTCAGCGGGGTGCGCTTGACATAGCCCTTCTGGGAGACGGTCACCACCATGTCCTCTTCCACGATCATGTCTTCCAGGGTGATCTCGCGCGAGGACACCCGGATTTCCGAGCGCCGGTCGTCGCCGAAGTCGGTTTTGATCGCTTCGAGCTCGGTTTTGATGATCTCGAGCACGAGCTTTTCACTGCCGAGAATTTCCCGGTAGCGGGCGATGTTCTCCAGGGTCTGGCGATAGTCCTCGATGATCTTGTCACGCTCCAGCCCGGTGAGGCGCTGCAGGCGCATGTCCAGGATGGCCTGGGCCTGGATGGCCGATAGACCGAAGTCGGCAATGAGCCGCTCTTTGGCTTCCGCCGGGGAGCTGGAGGCCCGGATCAGGGCGACCACGGCGTCAATGTTGTCCAGCGCAATCTTGTAGCCCTCGAGGATGTGGGCCTTTTCCTCGGCTTTGCGCAGATCGAAGCGCGTGCGGCGCACCACGATCTCCTTGCGGTGGTGGATGAAGTGTTGCAGGAGTTCTTTCAGGTTTAGAAGTTCGGGCCGGTTGTCGACGATGGCCAGGAAAATGACCCCGAAGCTGCTCTCCATGCGGGTGTGCTTGTAGAGCTGGTTGATCACCACGTCGGCAAACTGATCGCGCTTGAGGCCGATGGCGATACGCATCCCGTCCTTGTCGGATTCGTCCCGCACGAAACGGATGCCGTCGATCTGCTTGTGGCGCACCAATTCGGCAATCTTCTCCACCAGGCGGGCTTTGTTGACCTGGTAGGGCAGTTCGGTCACGATGATGGTTTCGGACTGGTTGCGCTGGTCCTGCTCCACCTCGACGCGGGCCCGCACGCGGATGATGCCGCGCCCCGTGGCATAGGCCTCATGAATCCCCTTGGTGCCATAGATGATGCCCCCGGTGGGAAAGTCCGGCCCCGGGACGATGCCGATCAACTCCTCCAGCCCCAGCGACGGATCATCGATCAAGGCAATGGTGCCGTCGATGATCTCGCCCAGGTTGTGGGGGGGGATGTTGGTGGCCATGCCCACGGCGATACCGGCCGAGCCGTTGACCAGCAAGCTGGGAATCCGGGCCGGCAGGACCGCGGGTTCGGTCAGCGTACCGTCGTAGTTTTCGATGAAATCGACGGTTTCCTTGTCAAGGTCCTCCAGCATCTGGTGGGCGACCTTCATCATGCGCACTTCGGTGTAGCGCATGGCCGCCGGCGGGTCGCCGTCGATGGATCCGAAGTTGCCCTGGCCGTCCACCAGGGGGTAGCGCATCGAAAAGTCCTGGGCCAGACGCACGATGGTGTCGTAGACGGCGGTGTCCCCGTGGGGGTGGTACTTACCGATGACGTCGCCCACCACGCGGGCCGATTTCTTGTAGGCCTTGTTCCAGTCGTTCTTGAGCTCGCGCATGGCGTAGAGCACCCGGCGGTGGACCGGTTTCAGGCCGTCGCGCACATCCGGAAGCGCCCGGCCGATGATCACGCTCATGGCGTAGTCCAGATAGGACTTTTTCATTTCGCGCTCGATACTGATGGCGGGCAATTTTTCGTTGTTCATGGTTGTGTCCTGTGTTGCTGCCGTCTAGTGGTTCATGCTTGTCCCCGGAGGGGCATCGTCGCGGCCTTCAGGGGCGATGCTGGCCTGATAGTTGTGCTGATAGATGTCGGCCAGGGTCAGGAAGGCGGTCACCACGAGGGGGCCGTAGATGATGCCCAGAATCCCGAAAAGCCTCAGTCCGCCGATGATGGACAGAAAAACCAGCATGGTGTGCATCTGAACCCGTTTGCCCACGACGCGCGGTTTGAATAAATATTCAATTAAAAGGGTAATCACAATGTAAAAAATCACGAAAAACACCCCGGCGCCGGGCCGGCCGGTCAAAAAGAGGATAATTGTGGCCGGCAGGAAAACAACCCCGATGCCGACGATGGGCAGAAAGGCCAGGAGCCCCATGATGACCCCCCAGAGGATGGGGGACTGCAGACCGAAGAGGGCAAAGATGCATCCGCCCAGCACCCCCTGGATGAGGGCGCTCACGCCATTGCCGATAAGGATGGCGCCGGCCATGTCCTGAAATTTGGCAACCAGGCGCTCCTCCTGATCCTGGGGCAGAGGGGATATATCGAAAATGAATCCCAGCAGGCGCTGACCGTCCAGGAAAAGGTAAAAACAAACCAGCAGCATGAAAGAAAAATTGACGATGAATTTCAATATGTTCGAGGCGATGGCCTGGGCTTGGCGGTAAAGGAACAGGCCCACGTTCTTGCCGAGTTCCGAAAAGGCATTCTGGAGCTGATCGACGCTGATGTCGACGCCGAAAGGCGCCAGCAGTGCGTTGGCCAGGTTCAGCACCTGGCTGCCTTCCACCAGCCGCTGCAGCTGATGGCTGACCTCGGCCGTCCGCCCCATGTCGTAGAGACCGAAAGCCTCCTGGGCCAGGATGCCGGCAAACAGGGCGATGGGAACGAAAACCAGGAGGAAAATGAGCACGCAGGTGAGCAGCGAGGCCAGGGACGGTTTCGCCCGGCACCGGATGCGTTTGTAGACCGGGTTGAACAGTCCGGTGACGACGCAGGCCATGATCAGGGTCGAGCCAAAGGGCCAGAAAAGCCAAGCGATAAGGCCAATGGACAACAGGAAATAGGCCAGAAAAACCCACAGTGTGATGTCGTTATTTCGGGGGCCGTTCATGAGTTGCACCGCGTTTGCCGGGTGGCCACAAACAGGCGGCGTGTCGGTTTCAACGATAGAGGGTGCCTGCGAATTCGGGGTGCGGCGTATCGCTGCGCACGGGGTGACCGCAAGAAGAACCACGGCGCACCTGCCCGGCGTCCATGCGGGGGGCGGCGCGTCGTGGTCGGTTGGATGTCTGTTGGCAGCCGTTGAGGTTATCGGCTGATGAAACCGCCGAAGAGAAGCAGCAGAATGGCCAGGTAAACGCCAACGGCGTTGTAATTCCCGCCGCTAAGATCATATGTCACGCACCCGCCGATGATGGCGGGCACCATGCTGAACACCATGATCCCGATCTTTCTAGGGGTATCCATTCCTGCAGTGCTCCTTTGTTTGGCCTGGTCTACGAGTCCGCGCCTTTCGGGTGCGGTCCGCTGATAACCTATTAAAATCCAGGATTTTTTAGCAGATGCCCCAGACGTTGTAAAGCAAAAAAAACACGGCGGGCGGAAGATTTACGACCGGCCGCCAGCGGCGTATGAAGTCCGGGCTTAAGGTCGTCGGCGCCTTATGCGCGAATTGCCTGCGGGCCTATGGTCCCAGCGCCGGCCCTTGCCCGGTTGCAACGCTGCCGGGATTGGATTAGAGCATCGGCACCATCTTATTGTTCGAAAGACGGCGCGGGGCGGCATGGGGAGTGGGTGACGGCCGCGCAACTGTTCCATCCCCGGTTCGCCCCATAAGGAGCAACCTCGCATGTGCCTGATCATTTTGGCTTATCGATGCCGTACCGACTACCCGCTGATCGTGGCGGCCAACCGGGATGAATTCTATTCACGACCGACGCAGGCGCTGGATTTCTGGCCGGAACAACGAGGTGTTCTGGCCGGAAAGGATCTTCAGGCCGGCGGCACCTGGATGGGGCTGCACTGCAGCGGGCGCTTGGCCGCGATCACGAATTTCAGGGATCCCGACCGCCACCGTCCGGAGGCGCCCTCCCGCGGGCATCTGGTGAGCGACTTCATCCGCGGCCGCCGCGAAGCCCGACCCTATCTCGACGCGCTGCATCGCGAGAACCGGGGTTACAACGGATTCAACCTCATCGCCGGCCGGATGTCGTCGTTGATTTATTACAGCAATCGCGGCGGTGCCCCCCGCCCGATCGAAGCCGGCATCCACGGCCTGAGCAACCACCTGCTGGATACCCCCTGGCCCAAGATCCAAAGGGCCCGGCGCGCGCTGACGACCATTGTCGAGCGGGAGGAGCGGCCCCAGCCCGAAGCGCTGATGGGCCTATTGCAGGATCGGCATATCCCGCCGGATGGTGATCTGCCCACCACCGGGATCGGCATCGAATGGGAGCGGCTGCTGGCGCCGGCTTTCATCCAGAGTCCCACCTACGGGACCCGGTCGTCGAGTGTGCTCCTGATGGCCGCCGACGGCCGCTCGCAGTTCATCGAACGTACGTTCACCCCCGGAGGCCGGATAACGACCCGGCAGTTCGAACTGCAGGTCCGAAAGTGAATCGAATCGCCGCCGGGTTTCACCGCCGCCAATTCAGGGCCCGGCCTCCCGAACGATCAGGACCGAGCAGGCCGCCTTCTGGGCCACGCGTTTGGCCACACTGCCGAACAGCACCAGTCCCATTCCTGAGAGACCATAAGCCCCCATGATCGCGAGATCGACCGACTGCGCACGGACGAATTCGAGGATCTCCGAGGAGACGTGTCCGTCCCGCACCACCAGTTCATAGTCGACCTCGTGGGGCATCTGGGCGCCGTAGCGCGCCTGCATCTGTTCCTCGATTTTGAGGATGATGGCGTCCCGTGGCATCTCCGGTGGTATCCAGCCGCTGTCCAGCAGCACCGGATTGATCAGGGGGGGCAGCACGTGCAGCAGATAGAGCTTGGCGTTGAAGCGGGCCGCCATGTCGACGGCCTGCGCCACGGCCCGATGGGCGTTTTCCGAAAAGTCGGTACAGCAGACGATCGTCCGTATGGTCATGAAACCTCCTTTCCGGCCCGCCCGGCCCCGCGCCGTCCGGTGGCAGCGGCAGATTCAGGCGTGCGCCGTCACCACCGCCGGAATGGTTGCGAAGCGCCACCCGCCGGCTCGTTCGGTATCGACCGACGAGCCGCCAGCGCCGTTCCGGCGGATTCAGCGCGCGTCCCCGATGCCGGCGGGCGTCTATTGCTGTGTCCTAGCGGTCCAGCATGATGGTGCGCAGCATGTCTTCTTTGCCCACGACACCAACCAACCGGCCGTCCTCGACCACCGGCAGGGTGTGATAGTTCTTCTCCACCATGAGGGTCGCCACCTCTTCGATGGCGGTCTCGGGGGAAATGCTGGTCGGGCTGGGCGTCATGGCCTGTTGCACCTGGGAGGCCGCGATCTTCTCGACCTCGCGTTCGAAGTGCCGGGCGGAAGAGAGGGTGATGTATCCGTCGAGGAGTGTGAACAGCGAGGGTACGCGCACGCGTTTTTGCTGGACGATCAGATCGCTCTGACAGACGATGCCGACCAGACGCCCCTGGTCGTCGACCACGGGCAGACCGTTGATCCGGTTGTCGAGCAGAAGCCGGGCCGCCTGGACGATTTCCGTTTCCGGGGTCACCGTGATGACGTCGCTGGTCATGATGTCGCCGGCCGTTTGCATGCCCTAGCCTTTCCGTTGAGGGTTGGGGTTGAGGCGGAAGTGCGCAAGGGAGGTCACGAAAACGCATTTGAAGTAAGTTGCAAATTATAGTTAATAAATATAGCGGCTTAGGCTTGATGTCAAGCCAGCGGGTGTAAGGTAACCGCCTTGTCGACGCCGGACGATGACGCGGCAAGGGCATGCGCATCGGTCTGGACAAGGTCGCATCCCAAGCCGCGCCGTCGCCACCGCAATGCAGCGCACGGGAGACCGGCCCTCACCTCCTGCGGTGCGGGGCGTCCTTTCCGGTCAACGGCCGCCAGCGGTCCAGGCGGCGTTTGACCTCTTTTTCATATCCGCGCTCAGAGGGTTCGTAGAAGATCGTCCCCTGCAAGGCGTCGGGGAAGTAATCCTGGGGGGTGAAAGCCCCCTCGTAGTCGTGGGCGTAGCGATAGCCGCGGCCATACCCCAGGTTTTTCATCAGGCCCGTCGGGGCATTGCGGATGTGCAGGGGCACGGGCAGGCTGCCGTGTTTCTCCGCGGCCCGGGACGCCGCCTGGTAGGCCCGATAGACGCTGTTGCTCTTAGGGGCCGTGGCCAGGTAGAGGGCGGCCTGGGCCAGGGCCAGCTCACCTTCGGGGCGGCCGAGAAAACGGAAGGCCTCCATGGCGTCGAGGGCGACGTTCAGCGCACGGGGATCGGCCAGACCGACATCTTCGGACGCAAAACGCACCATGCGGCGGGCGATATAGAGGGGATCCTCGCCGGCGGCAAGCATGCGCGCCAGCCAGTAGAGGGCGGCATCCGCATCGCTGCCGCGCAAGCTTTTGTGCAGCGCCGAGATGAGGTTGAAATGCTCCTCGCCGGATTTGTCGTAGCGCAGCGCCCTTTTCTGGAAGGCGGCTTCCAGCACCGCAATACCGATCGGCGCCCGGGCATTGCCGGAGGCCGCATCGGCGGTATGGAGGCCAGCGGCCATTTCCAGGCTGTTCAACGCCCGGCGGGCGTCGCCGTCGGCGGCGCGCACCAGGAAATCGAGCGCTTCGGGGGTGATGCTCAGCCCGTCGCGCCCCAGCCCCCGATCGCGGTCCGTCAGCGCCCGGTTGAGGATCTGCCGGAGATCCTCGTCCGTGAGGCTTTTGAGCAGCACCACCCGGCAGCGGGACATCAGGGCCGGGATAACCTCGAAGGAGGGGTTCTCGGTGGTGGCCCCAATGAGTGTGATCAGGCCGTTTTCGACGTGATGCAGAAAAGCGTCCTGCTGGGCCTTGTTGAAACGATGAATCTCATCGACGAAGAGGATGGTGCGGCGATGGTGGAAATCGCGCTGTTGGCGGGCCTCGTCGATTACCCGGCGGATATCGCGCACACCGCTCAACACGGCCGAGAATTCGATGAAGTGGGCCTTGCGGGCACCCGCCACCAGGCGGGCCAGCGTCGTCTTCCCGGTGCCCGGCGGTCCCCAGAGAATCAGGGAGAAAAGCCTTTCGGTCCCCAGCAGCTGACGGATCAGAGAGCCCTCCCCCACCGCCTGGCTCTGGCCCACGAAATCCTCGAGGCGCCGCGGGCGCATGCGGTCCGCCAGGGGCGTGTCCAATGAATCACGGGCGCTTTGCTCGAACAGATCCACCGATGGTCCCTCGTTGATTGCAGCCGGTCGCTCAGCGCGAACGTCGGCGTTTACGTCCTGAACGCTCCCGGCGCTTGGGCCTTACACCGATGTCCCTGCGACCGGCGCGCGGCCGGAGCAAGAGACGAATCGGCGTGTCGTGCAGACCGGCCCCCTCCCGCAGGCGATTGACCAGGTAGCGCTGGTATGAAAAGTGAACGGCCTCCGGATAGTTGACAAACATGACGAACGTCGGCGGCCGGCTGGCGGCCTGGGTGGCGTAAAAAAATTTGATGCGCCGCCCGCGGTGCAGAGACGGCTCGTTGTCCGCCAGGGCCTGTTCCAGGATTCGGTTGATGCGGCCGGTGTTCAACCGCGTGGTATACTGGGCGTGCACCGCATCCACCAGCTTGAAAATGCGCTGGACGCGCTGGCCGGTGAGGGCCGATAGGGTCAGCACCGGCGCAAAGGCCAAAAACTTGGCCGCGGTGCGCAGCTCTTGGGTGAAGCGCCGCACACTGTGCTGGTCCTTGGCCACCAGATCCCATTTGTTCAGCAGAAACACGCAGCCGCAGCCCCGCTCGTGGGCGTAGCCGGCCACACTGATGTCCTGATCCGTCACCCCCTCGGCGGCGTCGATGACGATCAGCGCCACGTCGCAGCGGTCCAGGCTCCGCAGCGCCTTGAGGATCGAAAATTTCTCCAGTTTGCGGGTGACCTTGCCCTTGCGCCGGATGCCGGCCGTGTCGATCAGACGATAGTGCCGGCCGTCGCGCTTGATCAGCGAATCGACGGCATCGCGTGTGGTTCCGGGGATATCGCTTACCAGGTGGCGTTCGGCGCCCACCAACCGGTTGAGCAGCGAGGATTTCCCCACATTCGGGCGCCCCACCACGGCCAGCCGGATCTCGTCACGCGAGGTTTCGGCGTAGGGTTTGAAATTCGCCACGAGGCGGTCGAGCAGGTCACTCAGCCCGAATCGGTGCTCGGCCGACAGCGGAAAGAGATGCGCGATCCCCAGTGCGAAGAATTCGGCCAGGAGCGCTTCCTGCTCGGGGCCGTCGATCTTGTTGACCGCGAAGAAGACCGGTTTGGGCTGGTCGCGCAGTGTATCGACAATGTCGCGGTCGTAAGGCGAGAGCCCCTGCCGGCCGTCCATGAGCATAATAATCGCATCCGCGGCCTCCATGGCCTCGTAGACCTGATGCCGGATCGCGTCGGCAAAGGCGTCGTCCAGTTGCCCGGAAAAGCCGCCGGTGTCGACCAGGGTGAAGGGGATATCGTTCCAGAGGGCATCGCCGTAAATCCGGTCCCGCGTGACGCCGGGCAAGTCGTCCACCAGCGCATCCCGGCTGCGGGTGACCTGATTGAAAAAGGTGGATTTGCCCACGTTGGGACGGCCCACGATGGCGACCATCGGTTTCATCGGCCTACGCCTTATCGCCCGCGCCGCCCGGTTCTGGCGGTAGCCGGCGGCGGTCGTTTGTTGTCATGCGGCAGACGGCCGGGACGGGGCCGGCGGCTCCGCAGCCGGCAGCACCCCGCCATTCGCCCTGTTTGACTTCGTTATCCGGCTATTCTACACTTTC
>JASJBQ010000198.1 GCA_030066455.1 Desulfobacterales bacterium | reverse complement strand
TACCCGCATCGAGGACCGCGACGGCAACGTCCTGGAAGAGACCCGTCCGGAAAAGGAGAAGGTCATCGAAAACACCACGGCCTTCATCATGAACAGCATGCTGGAGAGCGTGGTCAAAGAGGGGACCGGCCAGCGGGTCAAGGCGCTGAACCGGCCGGTGGCCGGAAAGACGGGCACCACCAACAATCTCTATGACGCCTGGTTCGTGGGATACACCCCGGACTATATTACCGGGGTCTGGGTGGGTATGGACGAGGAGGCTTCGATGGGCCGCGGGGAAACCGGATCACGGGCCGCAAGTCCGATCTGGCTGGCCTACATGCAGAAAGCCATCGCCGCCAAGCCGGTCAAGGCGTTCGAAGTCCCCGAGGGCATCGTCTTCTCCCGCATCGACGCGGAAACGGGCCTGCTCCCCATCCCTGAATCCACCGATACCATCTTCGAATGCTTCAAGGAGGGCACCGAGCCCACCGAATACACCAAACCGCCGGATACGATCGCCGACCCGGAGGACTTCTTCAAGGCCGGCATGTGAGTGCCCAACCAGAAAGGGCATCTTTTGGCCCAGGCCGGCGTTCTCGCGCCTGTAAATCCTCGACGTCGCCTGAGCTACGCCTGCGGTTTCACATGCCCTGCGGTTTGTTGAACACCACAGACCATTATAAACCGATGTGAAATCCCGCCGAAGGGCGGGAGCCTGAACCAAAATCTACCCTTTCTTGAGGGGCCAAGTTTACCATCGACCGTTGAACGGGCGGCGGGCGGTAGATGCGTGCACTTCAAAGCCGTCATAATCAAACGCCATCGGCCGCACATCCGTTACGGATGGCGGCCGATGGCGTTGTGACGCATGGCAATTGGGGTACCCGGCCCCGTCGCTAAGCGGGACCGGGCGGGGTGGTGACCGGTTCGTCTAGCTCATTCCTTTTCCGGTAGCCTTACCGAAAGTACGGGTATCCTGGATCGTCGGGTGACGCGGTTGGTGGTGCTGCCCATCATGGCGTCCATCAGGGCACCGCGGCCGTGGGTGCCCATAACGATCAGGTCGCAGTTTTTCTCTTCGGCCGTTTCCAGGATCTGGGCCACCGGGCTGCCGATCTTGATGACGGTTTCGTCCATGGCCGCCTCGTGGTCGTTGGTACCCGGGCGCAGGTTCTGGCAGAAACGTTCCAGCACCTCGCGCACCATGCGGTTGTCGCGTCTCTTACCGGTCAGGGTCTTCCGGGTTTCATCCAGGTTGCGTTTTTTTATCGCCTCCCATTCATCTGCGCCGATATAGCCCTCGACACCCGCATCCACGTAATCCGGCGCCTCGTCGATCACGTGCAGAATGACGATCTGGGCGCAGTAGGTGTTGGCCAGACTGACGGCGTAGGCCATGGCGTAGCGGGCATTTTCAGATAGATCGGTGGCATAGAGGATGCGCTTGATTTCCACTGTGGGGATGGTCGTATTCATGGTGTGTATCAACTCCGCGTATTGGATTATTCGGCCGTGGCGGCGGTCTTTTTACCGAACAGGTTGCGGATCTGCTTCACCCAGATGCCGCTCAGCAGGTAGGCGTAGATATAGGTTCCCGTAATGATCAGAACGAAGGAAATCGCAATATCGCGTCCGCTGCCGTTAAGCGAGAAGCCCGGCACGTAGCCGAAAAGAAACGGTCCCAGGTACAGGAATTTGGCGAATTTGAAAGAGGCGAACGCCGTGCGCCACATGTTGGCCTTGGCGATGGTCGCCCCGGCAAACGCCGCGATGCACACCGGCGGTGTGATGTTGGAATCCTGGGAGAGCCAGTAGACGATCATGTGGGCCGCGATCTCGTTGACGCCCAGGTGGGTCAGGGCGGGAACGGCCACGACGGCCGTGATCAGATAGGCGGCCGTCACCGGAACACCCATCCCCAGAATCAACGAGGCCAGGGCGATCAGCAGGATGGTCAGCGGCAGGGAACCGCCGGCCAGCTCGATCACGATGTCGGCAAAGGTCAGCACCAGTCCGCTGTAGGTCAGTACCCCGATGATGATCCCGATGACGCCCACCGTGGCCCCGATCTTGAGGCTGTTCTCGGTGCCGCTGCGGGCGGCAAGGCCGAAACGGATGAGTTCGGTCTTGAGATCGGCGCCCTTTTTATGCCGGTAAAAGGCGACGGCCGCGGACACGATCAGACCCAACCCCACCATGGCCCGGGGGGAGAAGAGCGTGGCATAGGATTTGGCGCCCTCGTCGCCCATTATCTCGGTCAAACCGCTGAGGGCCCATCCGCCGAGGAGCACGAAGGCCATGATGAATCCCACGCTGGGGTCGATTTTGGTGTCCAAAGTCTTGTGGCTGATGGCCACACAGGTGGCCAGCCCCAGGATGGCCGAATAGCCGGGCGAGTAGCCGGTCAGCATGAAGATCGTGATCACGATCAGGGGCGTGGTGTAGAGCCATTCCCGTTTCAGGATGGTGGACGCTTTTTCAGGAAAGCGCTCGCCCACCACGTTGTACATCTTGGCTTCCCAGTGCACCATCATGTAGACGCTGAAGAAATACATGACGGCCGGAAAGATGGCCACGAGCATGATGCGCGAGTACTGCACCCCGGTAAGCTCGGCCATGATGAAGCCGCCGGCGCCCATGATGGGCGGCATGAACATCCCGCCAATGGAGGCCGCCGGTTCGATCCCGCCGGCCACGTGCGGCCGGAAGCCGGCTTTTTTCATCATCGGGATGGTGAACGTCCCGGTGGATACGGTGTTGGCGATGGCGCTGCCGGAGATCGACCCGAACAGGCCGCTGGCGATGACGGACACCTTGGCCGGCCCACCCACATGGTGACCGACGGCCGCCAGGGGCCAGTCGATGAAAAACTTCTGGGCCCCGCATTTTTCCAGGTAGGCCCCAAAGAGCACAAAGAGCAACACGTAGGTGGCCAGCACGTTGGCCATGATGCCGAAGACCCCGTCGGCCCGGTAGAAGATGCTGGTGCACAGCCCGGGCAGGGTGTCGCCGGCATGGGCGATCAGGTCGGGCATCACGTCGCCGTACATCCCGTAGACCAAGAAAAGGGTGCCCAGAATGACGAAGACGTTGCCCACCACCCGGCGGGCCAGCTCCACGCCCACCAGCACCCCCACCACGGCCATCCACTGGTCCACCTGGTTTTCGGCCCCGGTGCGGTAGTTGATGGCCTCGAAATTGAACATCCAGTAGCTGATGGTCACGATGGAGGCCAGGATCAGGAGATAGTCCACCACCCGCATGATCTTGGTCTTGGACTGGTAGAGCAGGAAGCACAGGATGTAGGTGATGATGACGTAGATGCCCCGGTGAAACTGGGTAGCGGCCGGTTCGATCACCGCCGACCAGGAGTAATAGAGCACCAGGAAAATCGCGAGGGCATCAAAGATAACCTTTTCGTAGTTTTTCAGTTTTTCGTACACGATCTCACCTGCCCGAGAGTTGGTTTAGTGCCCATCCCTAAATGGCCTTTCGCAACAACCGGCCCGTCGGCCGCGTATCCCAAAGACCCATTTACGGTTGAGCACTAAAATAAAATCAAGAATTATGGCAGGGCCGTGCAGCGCACGGCCCTGTTGGAACGATAGACTTACGATTTATTTGAGGACACCCATTTCTTTCCAGAATTTCTCGGCCCCCGGGTGCAGCGGCGTGGCCACGCCCTTGATGCCCTTTTCCACCGACATGGCCTTGAAGGTTTTCTTCTGGGAAACCATCCAGGCCAGACCTTCATCCGTGAAGATCGCTTTCAACATGCCGTAGACCAGATCTTCCGGTGCCTTGGGGTTGGCCACCAGCAGGGTGGTGTCGACCCAGGAAGGGACATCTGCAGAAAGTCCGCGGTAACGGCCGTCGCTGGTCGGAATCTTCCAGGCCACGAAGTTCTTGTACTTGTCATAGAAGCCGTATTTTTTGGCATCGGCATCCAGGTCCACCAGTTCGATCTCGTTCATGGTGGCGGCCTGGATTACGGCCGGGCTGGGGTAGGCCGTGAACAGCCAGAAAGCGTCAAGCTGCTTGTTGCCGAAGGCATCGGCCGCGGCGTTGTAGCCCATGGCATTGCGTTCGATCTTGTCCCACATGCCCAGGTGGGTGAAAAACTGCTCGCAGTAGGCATAGGCGCCGGAACCGGCATTGCCCACGCCGACTTTCTTGCCTTCCAGATCCTTGACGCTCTTGATGCCGGAACCCTTGCGCACCACGAGCTGGGCCGGCGCTTCATAGAGGTAGGCCACGGCCAGGACGTTTTCATATTTCTTGGGATCATTGACCATCAGGCCGTTGCGGCCGGCGTAGACATGACCCGAATAGACGGTCCCGAAATGGGCCTTGCCGCTGTTGACCTTGCGCAGGTTTTCAGTGGAGCCGCCCGAGGATTGGACCTTGATGTTGTAGTCCATGGCCTTGACGGGCTTATAGGTGGCAACGGACTGGGCCACGACCTGGAAGGTGCCGCCCGCCGGACCACCGGCAAAGATGATCAGCTTTTTGGCGTATACCGGGCCGGTAAAAGCCATCGTGAGGATGAGGGCGATGCTGATGGCCAAAATAACAGGAAAAGATTTCTTCATACGAGCCTCCTTGTACCAGATGAGATTAAAAGAACTGCAGCCAGAATTTCCTCCCACCTTCACCGAGCCCATGCGCCCGAGCGTCCGCCGCGACCCAATTGACCCACCGCGCGCGACCATGACCTTCAGGATCTCCGCTCCAAGGGCCGGTTCCGGCACTGTCACCATTAGGCGATCGATGTCCAAGGGTCAATCAGGGGATTTCGGATTTTGTTGTCAGGATTTTTCTTACAAAATCAACGCGGGATGCCCAGCCGTAGTGGCGCTTGCGGTAACCATCGTGTAATTCACAGAGCGGGCAAGAACCATCAGGGTTCAATAAGATTGTTCTGGAGCGCAAACCGAATCAACTCGGCATTGTTGCGCAGGTCGAGTTTTTTAAGCAGGCGGGCGCGATAGGTATCGACGGTTTTGATGCTGATGTTATAGGCGCTGGCGATTTCCCGGTTGGTGTGCCCCATACCCAGACGGCGCAGGACCTGCAGTTCGCGCATGGACAGGGAATCCAGGGGGGTTTTGGCCTGGGCGCCCTTGGCGATGCGCAGCGCCAGGGCTTCGGTGGCCTCGTCGGTTATGTAACGCTGGCCGTTGTGCAATTTGCGGATGGCGGTGACCAGCTGTTCGGGCGCCGACTGTTTGGTCAGATAGCCCATGGCACCGGCCTCGATGGCCCGGACCACGTACTGGGCCTCTTCGTGCATGGTCAAGATGAGCACCGGTAGATCAGGATGGGAATCCTTGAGGCGGCTGACCACTTCCAGGCCGTCGAAACCGGGCATGGAGATGTCCACCACCACTACGTCCGGTTGACTGTCATCGATTTTACGGATGGCTTCCCGGCCGTCAGAGGCTTCGGCCACCACCGCCATGGCACCGTCCTCTTCGACGATGCGCCGCAACCCGTCGCGTACGATGCTGTGGTCGTCCGCCAGTAGAACCCGAATCATGTCAATTCTCCCGGGTCTTTTGGAAAAGATACACGAAACCGGATACGGGTGCCTTCGCCCGGCGTCGATCGAACGTCGAGCTTGCCCGCCACCAGGTTGGCCCGTTCCTTCATGCCGGCCACCCCCAGACCTTCGGATTCGGAAAGGCTTTCGGCCTCGAACCCCTTGCCGTCATCCTTCACGGAAAGCAGCAGTTGCCGGTCGCGAATGACAAGTTCGACCTCCGCGCGCGTGGCCCGCGCGTGTCGGGCCACATTGGTGAGGGCCTCCTGGGCGATGCGGTATGCTGCGGTGGCGATACCTTCGTCGAGGGGCGGAATCGGGTTGTGTTCGAACACACAGGTGATGGCCGTGCGCTTTTCGAAATCAGCGGTAAACCATTCCAGGGCGTCCACCAAACCGAGATCATCCAGAACACCGGGGCGCAGACGGATGGCCATGCCGCGCACGTCTTCGATATTTTTATCGATCAGACGGCACATGTCGCGAGCGCGGTCGGCGGCCGCCTGATCGACTTCCTGGAGCCGGCGCGCAATCCAGACGGCCCCCATGCGCAAGGCCGTCAGCACCTGGCCGAGTTCGTCATGAAGTTCGCGGGCAATGGCGGCGCGCTCTTTTTCCTGACTGGCCATGATGCTCGCCGAAAGCCGGCGAAGCTGATCCTGGGCTTTTTTGACCTCGGTGATGTCGGTGGAAATTTCACAGACCCCGCTGGCTTCGCCATCCTCGCCGTAAAACGGAAACTTGACGGATAGATAAAAGTGGATCGTACCGTCGCGGTGGGGCATTTGCTCATCGAACTGGAAAGACCGCCTTTCGCGCAGCACCTTCAGATCGTTTTCCCGAAACTGGCGGGCCACGCTTTCGGGGAACAGATCGGCGTCGGTCAGGCCGCGAACCTCATCGTTCGAACGGCCCAAAATGTCCTCGAAACACGTGTTGATCAGGGTGTAGTGGCCATCGCGGTCTTTGATCGAAACCACGTCGGGCGTATAGCGCAAGATGCTGGTGATTTCGCGTGTGCGTTCCTGCACCTGTTTTTCGAGGCCCCGGGTATAGCGGCCGAGCTCTTCCTGGGCCAGTTGCAAGGCGCGTTCGGCACGGTTGCGTTCGGTGACGTCGATGGATACCGCCAGCGAGCGCACCGGCCGGCCTTCACCGTCGCGTTCGGCCACGGCCGATAGCAAAACGTCGATAACCTCGCCGTTGGCTTTGCGAAACTGGTAGGGGACGTCCTGGCAGGATCCGGTGCGGAAAAAATTGGGAATCACCGAACGCTCGGCGAAAACCCGCGAGCTTTCCGTAAAAAAGTCCGTTAATTGGCGCCCGATGATTTCATCGCGACGGTAGCCCATCACCTGTAGCCAGAAATCGCTGACACTTAGCAGAAAGCCCTCGCTGTCAATGGAATGCAGCATTGCCGGCGTATGGTTGTACAGGGAGCGATGGCGCCTTTCACTCTCGCCCAATGCCTGCTGAATCTCCTTGCGCTTGAGGATTTCCTGGCTGGCCTTCTGGTACAGGAAGAACACCGCAAAGCCGATCAGGATACTGGCCATGAAGACCACCGGCCCGGTGATGCGAATCAGGGGCTCTGAAATCACTTTGGAAATCGTCTCGAGACGGCGCAGGTGGATGATATTCCAGCCCGGGTAGTTTTCGACCTGGGTGCGGTTCATGAGATAGCGCCGGCCTTTGTGATCCAGCACGTAGCGATCGTCGCGCAGTTTCAGCCCGGTCCAGCGCCAGGGGCCCTTGCCGAACTGCCGTGATTGGGCGATCCGTTCGATTTCCTCCCGGGAAAGGTCCCAGAGCAATTGATAGCGCCATTCATCCCGGTTGGAAATGAAGATCACTCCCACCGGGTTGGTGACCAGGAGAATGTCCTCGGGACCCAGGCCGAGTTCCTCTTCCACCCGCTCGATGGAGGCCTTGATCACGACGACGCCGATGGGGGTTTTCGGGTCGGTGCCATATACGGGGCAACTGCAGTAGGCCCCCCTTTTCCCCGAGGTGGTGCCGAGCGCCAGATAGGTGGTTGGCGCATGCGCCATGGCGGTCGAGAAATAGGGGCGGAAGCTGAAATTATGGCCCACAAAGCTGTCGGCCGCGTCGCGGTTGCTGGAGGCAATCGTGAGACCTGCGCGGTCCATGAGATAGCAGACATCGGCCTCGAGGTTGGTTTGAAAATGATCCAGAATCCGGTTGGCCTGGTCAAGCCGCTCGTTCGACGAATTTATCAGGGCTTGAATGATTTCCGGCGTGCCGGCCAGAACCCGGGCCGGGCGGATGTTGTCGGATATCTGTGCGGCCAGATTGATGCGCAGCATCTCCACGCGGATTTCGGCCTGCTTTTCGGCTTCCAGCAGGGCGGATTCCTTGAGGTTGTGGTAGTAAAGGTATCCGCCGATCGAGGTCGACAGGAAGGTCAGAAGGGACAGGACCATCAGAATGAGGCGTAAACGCATGGAGGCTCTCCGGGCGGCAACGGCCAGCTGCATCCTCAATGGCCCATGGCGGCCGCCACCGGCAAGGCGATTGCGATGGCTGTTTTGGATCGCCAGGCAGAACGATCCGCAACGCCTTGTCCGGTATGGGCTAGATGCAATAAGGGGCTAACGGTTGTCAACTTCCAATTGATTCAGGGCCAGCGTCGGGTCGGCGGCGGCGCGAAGTCCCGCCAGGTGATGAGCCTCCCGGAGTTGGACAAGGTGGCCGCGCTGCGGCCCCGTCATGACCGAAAGACGGCGGGGATTCACCCACAGGGTCAAACGGCGGCCGGCGGTCGGCGCCGAACGATCCAGCCCGGCTTGCGCCATGGATCGGAATACATGGCGCAAGACCTGTTCGCCGTAAGCCGGGTGATACGGGCCGGCCAGTAAATTCCGCCGGTCCGCCAGACCGGGGCTGGACTGAAGCCCCATGCGAACCACGCGAATGCCGGCGGCGGCGAGCATCAGCCACATGCGGGCGACAAGGTCGATGCTGTCGGCCAGCTTCAGGGGATGATAGCGGCCCGCCTCATATTCGGCGGCCAGGGGACTGCCCGCCAGAACCAGTGTCGGGTAGATGCGCACGAAGGCGGGGGCTAGCGCCATGACCGCTTCGGTCGTGGTGATGGCGCCGGCTGGGCTGTCGCCCGGAAGTCCGGTCATGATCTGAAGACCGATTTCATAGCCGCCCCTTTTAAGCTGCGAGACCGCGCGGATGGTATCCATCGCGGTATGCCCCCGCCGCGACCATGATAGCACCTGATCATTCATGGATTGGGCACCAAGTTCGATGGTCCGAACGGGGTATTCCCGGATCAATGCCAGGGTCGCGGGCGTGATCGTGTCCGGACGGGTGGAGAACCGCAGACTGTCTACGTCTCCCCGGCGGACCCACCCGGCGGCCCAGTCGAGATGGCGGCGAACACGATGCGGTGCCATTCCCAGAAAATTGCCGCCGAAAAAGGCCAGCTGCGTGGTGCCGCGGCGGCGGCTTCGGAAGTTGAGGAACTTGCGGACAAAATCGGAATGCCTTTGCGGATCATCATTGCGGTGAGACTCGCCGGTGATCGTATGCTGGTTGCAAAAGACACAGTGCTGGGAACAACCG
>JASJBQ010000197.1 GCA_030066455.1 Desulfobacterales bacterium | reverse complement strand
GATATTTGAATGAATATCAGTGAATTGAAAGACATGAAAATCAGTGAGCTGACCCAGATGGCGAAGAAATTCAAAATCGAAGGGGCAGCTGGTATGCGCAAACAGGAGCTCATCTTTGCCTTGCTTCAGGCGCATATCGAAAAGAACGGCTCGATCTATGGCGTCGGTACGCTGGAGATTCTGCCGGACGGATTCGGTTTCCTGCGCTCGCCGAGCTACAACTATCTCCCCGGGCCCGATGATATTTATGTCTCGCCTTCCCAGATCCGCCGCTTCAATCTGCGCACCGGTGACACGGTATCCGGGCAGATCCGTCAGCCCAAAGAGTCCGAGCGCTATTTCGCCCTGCTCAAGGTGGAAGCCGTCAACTACGAAGACCCCGAGGTTGCCCGCGAGAAGATCCTGTTCGACAACCTGACCCCGCTTTATCCGGAGCGCAAGGTCAACCTCGAAATCGAGGCCGACAACTATTCCACCCGCATCATGGACCTGATGACGCCCATCGGATTCGGCCAGCGCGGCCTGATCGTCTCGCCCCCGCGCACCGGCAAGACCATGCTGCTGCAGAACATCGCCAACAGCATCATCGCCAGCCACAAGAACGTCGTGCCCTTTGTCCTCCTGATCGACGAGCGTCCGGAAGAAGTGACGGATATGCAGCGTTCGGTTGACGCCGAGGTGATCAGCTCCACTTTCGACGAGCCGGCCGAGCGTCACGTGCAGGTGGCCGAGATGGTGATTGAAAAAGCCAAGCGCCTGGTGGAGCACAAAAAAGACGTGGTCATCCTGCTGGACAGCATTACCCGACTGGCGCGGGCCTACAACTCGGTGGTGCCCCCCAGCGGCAAGATCCTTTCGGGTGGTGTGGACTCGAATGCCCTGCAGCGTCCCAAACGCTTTTTCGGTGCGGCCCGCAATATCGAGGAGGGCGGCAGCCTGACCATCATCGCCACGGCGCTGATCGATACCGGCAGCCGCATGGATGAGGTTATCTTCGAGGAATTCAAGGGGACCGGTAACATGGAACTGGTTCTCGACCGTCGCCTGGCCGACAAACGCGTCTTCCCGGCCATCGACATCAAAAAGTCCGGCACCCGCAAAGAGGAACTGCTCATGCAGGCCGACGTCCTCAACCGCGTCTGGATCCTGCGCAAACTGCTGGCGTCCCTCAATCCGGTGGACAGCATGGAATTTTTACTTGAAAAAATCGGCGGAACAGTTGATAATAGCGATTTTCTGCAATCGATGAACACTTAATGCCAATCTGGAGATAGGGACGTATCATGAAAAAAGATATTCACCCAAAATACGGTCAGACCAAAATATCCTGCCACTGCGGGGCGGTGGTTGAAACCGGATCGACCCGCAAGGATATTACGGTGGAAATCTGCTCCAAGTGCCATCCGTTTTTTACCGGCAAACAGAAGCTGGTGGACACCGCTGGCCGGATCGAACGGTTTCGGAAGAAGTACGAAAAGTTCCAAAAATCGCCGGCCTAAAAGCGCACCGACACTTCTGCCGGCGTTTTTGGTCCGCGAGCAGGCACCACCTGAAGCCCCTTTTCACCAATGCGGTGATGAGGGGCCGTTTGTTGTGGTGCCTGGCGTTGTTGCCTTCCACCGGGCGGAAACGGACGCAAACAGCGCGGGCGTCCGACGGGCCTGACGATGATGCCGGCCGATCGGTCGGAGGGAATCCATGTTAGACAAACTCAACGGCGTCGAAAAGCGTTTTCTGGAAGTCGAAAAAATGCTCAGCGATCCGGACACGGTCAAGGATCGCGGTGCCTTCGAAAAACTAAGCCGCGAGCATGCCGACCTTAGCCGGATTGTGGAAAGCTTTCGCCAATATAAACAAATTCTGGACCAACTGGCGGACAGTCAGGAACTGCTCAAGGACGGCGACCCCGATATCAAGGAACTGGCGCGCGAAGAAATGGCCGGGCTGACGGACCGGCGCGATACGCTGGAGCTTGAACTCCGGAAGTTGCTGGTGCCCAAGGACCCCAACGACGACAAAAACGTGATCGTCGAAATTCGGGCGGGCACCGGAGGTGAGGAGGCCGCCCTGTTCGCGGCCGATCTGTTCCGGATGTACGGCCGCTACGCCGAAGGACAGCGCTGGAAAGTGGAGATCATGAGCCAGCACGACACCGGGGTGGGCGGCTTCAAGGAAGTGGTCGCCATGATCCAGGGGCAGGGCGCCTACAGCCGCATGAAGTACGAAAGCGGCACCCACCGCGTCCAGCGTGTCCCGACCACCGAAACCCAGGGGCGGATCCACACATCGGCCGTCACCGTGGCCGTTCTGCCCGAGGCCGAAGAGGTGGATGTAGCCATCGATCCCAGTGAACTCAAGATTGACGTCTACCGCGCCACCGGACCCGGCGGGCAGAGCGTCAACACCACCGATTCCGCCGTGCGCATCACCCACCTGCCCACCGGGCTGGTGGTGACCTGCCAGGACGAGAAGAGCCAGATCAAGAACAAGGCCAAGGCCCTCAAGGTGCTGCGGGCCCGCCTGCTCGACCAGATGGTCCGCGAGCAGAACGCCAAACGTTCGGCCGAGCGCAAGAGCCAGATCGGCGACGGCGACCGCAGCGGGCGTATCCGCACCTACAATTTCCCCCAGGGCCGGGTCACCGACCACCGCATTGGGCTGACCCTCTACAAGCTGGACGACATCATGCAGGGCCACGTCGACCCGATCATCGAAGAACTCGCGACCTACTACCAGACCCAAGCCCTCCAGAATGCATCGGCCTGAATGGACCATTCTCTCGATTCTGGAATGGACCACCGGCTATTTCCGCACGCACGCCGTCGACAGCCCACGGCTGGATGCTGAAATCCTTCTGGCCCACAGCCTGGGCCTGCGGCGGATCGATCTCTACCTGCGCTACGACCAGCCCCTGGGGACCGAAGAACTGGCCGCCTTCAAAGCACTTGTCAAACGCCGGGCCGCCCGCGAGCCGGTGGCCTACATTGTCGGCCGGCGCGAATTCTGGGGCCTGGACGTGTTGGTGGGGCCCGAGGTGCTCACGCCGCGCCCGGAGACCGAGCGACTGGTCGAAACTGCCCTGGCCGTTCTGGACGGGTGCGAGAAGCCGCTCGTTCTGGACCTGGGCACCGGTTCGGGCTGCATCGCCCTGGCGCTGGCGCACGACTGCCCGCGGGCCCGGGTGATCGCCACCGACATCTCCCGGGCCGCCCTGGCGGTGGCCCGCAAAAATGTTTTCCGCCACGGACTGACGGACCGAATTCAACTCGCCGCCGCCAAGGATCTGGAATTATTCGATCCCCGTTGCGCCTGTTTCGACCTGATCGTCTCCAATCCGCCCTACGTCCCGACGGCGGACATCGACGCGCTGGCGCCGGAGGTGCGGGAATACGAGCCGCGGGGCGCCCTGGACGGCGGCGACGACGGCCTGGCGGTCTACCGGCGGATCGTTCCGGCCGCGGCGTTTCTCCTGCGGGCCGGGGGGGGGCTCGTCCTAGAAATCGGCTGGGATCAGGGCCGGTCCGTGACGCAGTTGGCACGGCGGGCCGGTTTGTACGCTGACATACGCTGTGTCGCCGACTACGGCGGTCGCGACCGCGTGGTCAGCCTGGTACGGGCCTGATCCCCGCGGCGGGCGAGATTGAAAAAGAGGTTGCAGATCACCATCGAGTCTGTTAGGAATGTTCGATTTTAAAGGCGGCCCGTGATGGATCGGCCGCTGTTGGATGCTCAACTGACTTGGGAGATGTCGGGTGACGGCGCTCCCCGCAATTCGCACGCTTTCTGACCAGACTCCCGGTGCTTTCCCAAGGAAGGTCGGAGTCGGGGAAGATGAAAGCGGTAGCCCCAACCGAAAGGTAGAAGGAGTAGAACATGGCACACATCACAATGAAGGAACTCCTGGAGGCCGGCGTCCATTTCGGCCATCAGACCAAACGCTGGAATCCGAAAATGAAGCCCTATATTTTCGGGGCCCGCAACGGCATCTACATCGTCGATCTGCAGAAAACCGTCCGCATGTTCAAGGGCGCTTACAGTTTTATCGTCGACACGGTCGCCAGCGGCAAGTCGGTCCTCTTCGTGGGCACCAAGAAGCAAGCGCGTGAATCGGTCTACGAGGAAGCCAACCGCTGCGAGATGTTCTATGTCCACAACCGCTGGCTGGGCGGCATGCTGACGAACTTCCAGACCATCAAGAAAAGCATCGACCGTCTCAACTACCTCAACGAGATCGAGAACGACGGTACGATCAACATGTTCCCCAAGAAGGAACGGCTCAAACTGGGCAAGGAGCGTGTCAAGCTGGACAACAACCTGGGCGGCATCCGCAGCATGAGCGGCCTGCCCGGCGCCATGTTCATCGTCGATCCCAAGAACGAGGCGATTGCCGTGCGTGAAGGGCGGCGCCTGGGGATTCCGATCATCGCCATCGTCGACACCAACTGCGACCCGGACGAAATCGACTACATCATCCCCGGCAACGACGACGCCATCCGCGCGATCCGCCTGGTGACCTCCCGCATTGCCGATGCCTGTTTGGAAGGTCGGCAGCGCTACGAGGAGAAGCAGCAGGCCGAGGCCGACAAGGCCCAGGACGAGACCGTCGAGGAGGTACCCGGCAGCGCCGATCTCAAACCCGGCGAGCGCAAGGTGATTTCCGACGGCACCCAGGGCCCGGTGGTCGAGATCATCCGGCGGGCCACCCCTGAAGCGGACGAAGCGCCGGCCGAAGCCGAAGCCGCCGTCGAAGCCACCGATTCCGAGCAGACAGGAGAATAAGCGCATGTCCACGATTACGGCAGCCATGGTAAAACAGCTCCGGGAAAAGTCCGGTGCAGGCATGATGGATTGCAAGAAAGCATTGACCGAAACCGGCGGCGACATGGAGCAGGCCGTCGACTTCCTGCGCAAGAAGGGCCTGGCCACCGCGGCCAAACGGGCCGGCCGGGCCACCACCGAAGGCGTGGTCATGCCTTACGTGCATACGGGCGGCAAACTCGGCGTGATGGTCGAGGTCAACTGCGAGACGGATTTCGTGGCCAAGAGCGACGACTTTCAGGAATTCGCCAAGAACGTGGCCATGCACATTGCGGCCATCAATCCCCTGGGCATCACCCCCGAGGATATCCCGGAGGCATTGATCGCCCGCGAGAAGGAGATCTATATCGCCCAGGCCCGTGAAACCGGTAAGCCGGAAAACGTCATCGAGAAGATCATCGAGGGCAAGATGGGTAAATTCATCAAGGAAAGCTGCCTGCTGAACCAGCCCTACGTGAAGAATCCCGACATTACCGTCGCGGATCTGCTCAACGAACTGATCGCCAAGATCGGCGAGAACATTTCGATCAAGCGGTTTGTCCGCTATCAAATCGGAGACGCCTGATTTGACACCCCGATACAAACGCGTGGTTCTCAAGTTGAGCGGCGAAGCCCTGATGGGTGACCAGGGCTTCGGCATCAGTCCCGACATGCTCCGTTATGTGTCCGAAGAAGTGCGGGCCATCGTCGACAAAGGCGTCGAGGTGGCCATCGTGGTGGGTGGGGGCAACATTTTCCGCGGTATCGCCGCCAGTTCTTACGGCATGGATCGGGCTTCAGCCGATCACATGGGCATGCTGGCCACCGTGATCAACAGCCTGGCGCTGATGGATGCGCTCGAGAAAAGGGGCATGCCCACCCGGACGCAGTCGGCCATATCCATGCACGAAGTGGCCGAGCCTTTCATCCTCCGCCGGGCCGTGCGTCATCTCGAAAGGAAGCGCGTGGTCATTTTCGCGGCGGGTACCGGCAATCCGTATTTTACGACGGATACGGCCGCGGTCCTGCGGGCCCAGGAAATCCACGCCGAGATCCTGCTGAAAGCGACCAAGGTCGACGGGGTCTACGATGCCGATCCGGTCACGAACCCCAATGCCGTGCTCTATACCGACATGACGTACATGGATGTGTTGGAGCGGCAACTCAAGGTGATGGATATGACCGCCATTTCCCTGGCCATGGACAACAAGCTGCCGTTGTCCGTCTTCAACCTGAACCAGCCCGGCAATATCCATAAAGTGGTGTGCGGGGAACCCGTGGGCACGCTGATCCACAATTAATCCCGAGCCCGCCGCCGCTAATTCGATTCCGACCCAACCGGCAACCCCACAAGAACAGGTGATCGCCATGTTAGATGACATTTATCAAGATACCCGTGAAAGCATGGAAAAAACCATCACGTCACTGAACAAGGAACTCAACCGTGTGCGGACGGGGCGCGCCAACCTTTCGCTTCTGGACGGTATTCGGGTCGATTACTACGGCACCCTGACACCGCTCAACCAGATGGCCTCCCTTTCGGTGCCTGAAAGCCGTTTGATCACCATCCAGCCCTGGGATGCGACGGCGATTAAGGAAATCGAGAAGGCCATTCTCAAATCGGACTTGGGGCTGACCCCCTCGAGCGATGGCAAGATCATCCGCATCGCCATTCCGCCGTTGACCGAGGAGCGCCGCAAACAATTGGCCAAGTCCGTCCACAAGACCTGCGAAGACCACAAAGTGGGCATCCGCAACCTGCGCCGCGATGCCAACGAGATGCTCAAAAGCCTCAAGAAGGACGGCGATATTTCAGAAGACGACGCTTTCCGGGGCCAGGACCAGGTCCAGAAGATCACCGACGAATTCATCGCCCAGATCGATACGATCTACAAAGAAAAAGAGAAGGAAATCCTTGAGTTCTAAGCGCTTCTCCCGGGACGGGGGCGAACTCGATCCCGGCCGGCTGCCGCGGCACGTCGCCATGATCATGGACGGCAACGGCCGCTGGGCCAAGAAGCGCCTGCTCAACCGGATTCAGGGGCACGAAAAGGGGGCCGATACCGTGCGGGCCATGGTCGAGGCCTGTCGTGAAATCGGCATTCCCTATCTGACGCTCTACGCGTTTTCGACCGAAAACTGGCAGCGCCCCAAGCGGGAAGTGGACGCCCTGATGGCGCTGCTGATGAAATTCATAGACACAGAGCGCGACGAACTGCAGAAAAACGGCATCCAGCTCGCGGTTATCGGCGAGATCGAGCGCCTGCCGGAGAAAGTGCGCCGGGCCCTGGACGAGGTCATTGCGGCGACCGCCGCCAACGACAAGCTGCGCCTGATTCTGGCGCTCAGCTACGGCGGGCGTGCGGAAATCGTGCGCATGGCACGCCGGCTGGCCGAGGATGCGGTATCCGGAAAGGTGCAGGCCGATCAAATCGACCATGACTGTGTCGTCCGCCAGCTGTATACGGCCGACATCCCCGACCCCGACATCCTGATCCGCACGAGCGGCGAGATGCGCATCAGCAATTTTCTGCTGTGGCAGATCGCCTACGCCGAATTCCATTTCACCCCCACCCTGTGGCCCGATTTCGGTAAGGAAGAATTCTATCGCATCCTGGGGGATTATCAGCAGCGCGAGCGCCGGTTCGGCAAGGTGGATGCGGGGGCGGAGCTGGTCTGAAGCCCCGGTATCCGGTGAACCCATAGCGAACGCAACCACCGTCCGGAAAGTCGCCTATGCACTTGAAACGCTGGATTACCGGTCTTCTGGCCCTGCCGCTTCTGATCACGATCCTCTACGCCGGGGGGTTGTGGCTGACCCTTCTCGTGGCGGCGGCCGCCCTGGCGGCATTTCTGGAATACAACCGCATCGTTTATCATGCCTGGCAAACGCCCCTGCCGGGGCCGGTTCCGGTGATCGGGCTTTTGACCATTCCGGCTCTCTGCTGGGCCGCGCACGCCGGCCGGCCCGATCACATGCTGTCCGTGCTGCTGGTCAATTTACTGTTGGCGGGGATATTTTCTCTTTTCGCTTTCGGCCGTGATCCGCGGGTTCTCGAAATCGTGCAGAAGCAAATCCAGGGCGTGCTCTATATCCCCCTGCTGCTTTCCCTGCTGATCCTGATCCGCCAGGCGCCTGACGGCTTCCTGTGGATTTTTACACTGGTGCTGGCGGTCTTTGCCGGGGATACACTGGCCCTTTACACCGGGACCTATCTGGGACGTCACAAGCTCTGCCCGTCCATCAGCCCCGGCAAGACCGTCGAGGGCTCGCTGGGCAGCATTGGGGGCAACCTCCTGGCCGTCGTGATCATGAAAGGTTTTTTCCCGCCCGCGGTGGGGTGGGGGCAGCTCCTGTTGTTTTGTGTGTTGTGCGGTGTTTCGGCCCAGATGGGGGATCTCTTTGAATCCCAGATGAAGCGCGTTTCCGGGATCAAGGATTCCGGGGGGCTTCTCCCCGGGCACGGCGGCATGCTGGACCGCATCGACGCCCTGCTGTTCGCGACACCGGTGGCCTATCTGCTGCTGAGGTTCTTCTGATGGCCGCGGCCCCCAAACCGATCGCCGTGCTGGGGTCGACCGGTTCCATCGGGCGCAGCACCCTCAAGGTGGTCGAGCGCTTTCCCGATCGGTTCAGCGTGAAAGTCTTGACGGCGGGTCGCAACAGCGCTCTCTTGGCCGAGCAGATCGACCGCCTGGCCCCCGAAGTGGCCGTGGTGCTCGACTGTGAGACCCGAGAGGAGCTGCACCGCCGCCTGGGGCCCGGGATTGCCACTGAATTGTTATGGGGCCCGGCCGGCTACGAAGCCGCCGCCCGCCACCCGGATGTGGAGACCGTGGTGACGGGGATCGTCGGGGCGGCGGGACTGCTGCCGACCCTTGCGGCCGTCGACGCGGGCAAGGACATCGCCCTGGCCAACAAGGAGACCCTGGTGATGGCGGGCGAGATCGTCATGGCCCGTGCCCGGCACTCGGGCAGCGCCATCCTGCCGGTTGACAGCGAGCACAGCGCCATCTTCCAGTCCATCGGCCGGCACCCCCTCAAAGAAGTCCAGCGCATTTACCTGACCGCCTCGGGAGGGCCGTTCCGCACCAAGCCGCAGCACGCGTTTGCCGCCATCACGCCCCGCGAAGCCCTCGATCACCCCAACTGGGACATGGGCCGCAAGATCACGATCGACTCGGCCACGCTGATGAACAAGGGGCTGGAATTCATCGAGGCCAAGTTTCTCTTCGA
>JASJBQ010000196.1 GCA_030066455.1 Desulfobacterales bacterium | reverse complement strand
GAATTCGCGGGCATCTTCATCGTGGCCATCCCGGACATTCTGGCGCAGGCCGACCTCGAACAGCGCATGGCCGCGGCCCTCGACGGCATGGACCTGCAGGTCCATATCAAACCGGTCGAGCCCCGACATGAAGCCCGGGAACCGGTATCCGTGGAATCTTTCATCATCACAACCCGCGGACCGGACCAGAAAGGCCTTGTGGCGCGGGTGACGGAAGTGATCGCCCGGCACAACGTCAATGTCACCAACTGCCAGGCCGTGTTCAAGGGCGGTGACGATCCCAACAGCAACATCATGATCTATGAAGTCGATATCCCCCCGGAAACCGACCAGCAGACGCTTTTCAGCGACCTGCGCCACAAAGGCGCCGAGCTGAATCTGCAGGTCAGCATTCAGCACCGGGACATTTTCGAAACCCTGAACCGCATCTGAAGCCGACTGCCGATTCAAAACCAGGCGCCTTGCTTGCCGACAACCCATGGGCGCCAACCGGCAGGGCCGCCCACCGGCCGGATTCGCGGCGACAACCCACGGGGGAAAACATGCTGACCCGAAGAGAAATTCTCTCCACTCTGGAGATGCTGCAAAGCGAGCATCTGGATGTGCGCACCGTCACCCTCGGGATCAACCTGCTGGACTGCATGGCCGCCGACACAGCCGAACTGCGGCACAACATCGAAACCAAGATCAAAACCCTGGCGTCCGGTCTGGTGGCGACCTGCGATCGCGTGGGCGAGAAATACGGCATCCCCGTGGTCAACAAACGCATCGCGGTCAGCCCTATCGCCGTGGTGGCCGCCCCGCTCGCCGCCCCGCAGATGGCGGAGGTGGCCCAGACCCTCAACGACGTGGCCGCCGCGGTCGATGTGGACTTCATCGGCGGCTATTCGGCCCTGGTCGAAAAAGGGTTTGCCCGCGGCGACCGGGCGCTGATGGAATCCATCCCCGCGGCCCTTTCCCAGACCGAGCGCGTTTGCGCCTCGGTGAACGTCGCCAGCACGCGGGCGGGCATCAACATGGATGCCGTATTGATGATGGGCAGCGTCATCAAGGAAGCGGCCCGCCGCAGCGCCGACCGCGACGGCATCGCCGCGGCCAAACTTTGCGTGTTCGCCAACATCCCCCAGGACATCCCTTTCATGGCCGGCGCCTATCTGGGCATCGGCGAGCCGGACGCTGTCATCAACGTAGGGGTGAGCGGACCCGGAGTGGTGAAGAAGGCCATCGACCGCGCGCTGGCGGCCAACCCCGGGCAGGATCTGGGGCAGATTTCCGAACTCATCAAGCAGACCGCCTACAAGGTCACGCGCATCGGTGAATTGATCGGCCGGGAAGTGGCCGAGAACCTGGGGATCGAGTTCGGCGCCGTGGATCTCAGCCTGGCCCCCACCCCCAACGTCGGGGACAGCGTGGGCGAAATCTTCCAGAGCCTTGGCCTGCTGGATATCGGGGTGCCCGGCAGCACGGCGGCGCTGGCCATGCTGAACGATGCCGTCAAAAAAGGCGGCGCCTTCGCCAGTTCGCACGTCGGCGGCCTCAGCGGGGCCTTCATTCCCGTGAGCGAGGACCTCAACATCGCCGAGGCGGCCCGCCGGGGCCACTTGACCCTCGAGAAGCTCGAGGCCATGACCAGCGTGTGCTCAGTGGGGCTCGACATGGTGGCCATCCCCGGCAGCACCAGCGACGAAACCATCGCCGCCCTGATAGCCGACGAGATGGCCATTGGGGTCATCAACCACAAGACCACGGCCACCCGCCTGATCCCGGTGCCCGGAAAATCCGCCGGGGACAGAGCCTATTTCGGAGGACTGCTCGGCGAATCCACCATCATGCCGGTCAACAACGCCGAAGGCCGCAACCGCTTCATCCTGCACGGCGGCCGCATTCCGGCACCCATCCACAGCATGAAAAACTGACGGTCGCGATCATGATTGTTTGCGCGTTGGTCCGAATGAATGGCTGATCGCAGGCCGACAGGGAGGTTCGATTTCAACCCAGCAGGGCCCGGTCCGATGCAAACGCCTCGCCCTGCGAGTGGTGAAAACGGGCCAGCAGGGCGTCGACCGTAAGCCCCGCTTTTTCCTCCCCGGCCACGTCCAGAATGACCTGCCCCCGATGCAGCATGATCAAGCGGTTGCCGAAGGACAGGGCCTGGGCCATGTTGTGGGTGACCATCAGCGTGGTCAGGCCGCGCGAGGCGACGATGCGGTGGGTCAGGTCCAGAATCTGGTCGGCCGTCTTGGGGTCCAGGGCGGCGGTGTGCTCGTCGAGCAGCAATACTTCCGGTTCGATCAGCGTGGCCATGATCATCGTCAGGGCCTGGCGTTGCCCTCCCGAAAGCAGGCCGACACGGCTTTTAAGCCGACGCTCCAGCCCCAGGCCCAGGATTGCGAGCTGTTCGTGAAAGCGTTGCCGGTCGCGTTTCTTGACACCAATGGCCAGACCGCGGCCCCTCCCCCGCCGAATGGCCAGCGACAGGTTCTGCTCGATGCTGAGGGAGGCGCAGGTGCCCACCAGCGGATCCTGAAAGACCCGGCCGATGAATGTGGCCCGCCGGTATTCTCTCCAGGTGGTGACGTCGCGTCCGCCCATGAGGATGCGACCGGCATCAATCGTATGGGTGCCGGAGAGGCAATTGAGCAGCGATGATTTGCCGGCCCCGTTCGAGCCGATCACGCTGACGAAATCGCCCGCGCGGATATGCAGGTCGATGCCGTCCAGGGCCACCACCTCGTTGACGCCGCCGCGGTTGAAGCGCTTGATGAGGCCCTCGAGACGGATCATCGTTCGCTCCACTGGGATTTAATCATCGGTACGGTGAGCGCCACCACCACCAAGAGGGCGGTGATCAGGTTGAGGTCGCTCGGCGTGAAAGCGAAGGCACCCAGTTTGAAGCTCAGCGCCGCCGCGATGGCCACGCGGTAGATCACCGATCCCAGGATGGCGGCGATGCATCCGCGGGCAATGCCGCCGCGGCCGAAGAGGGTCTCCCCCACGATGACCGATGCCAGTCCGGCGATGATGGTCCCCACGCCCATATTGACGTCGGCGGCACCCTGGTTCTGGGCCACAAGGGCGCCGCTGGCGGCCACCAGCGCATTGGAAAGGCCGACCCCCAGGATGATGATACGGTGGGTATTCACCCCCTGGGCGGCGATCATCCGCGGGTTGTCGCCGGTGGCCAACACCGCCAGGCCCAGTTCGGTATGCAGAAACCAGATCATCGCCACCGTCGCTACCGCGGCACAAAGGGCAAAAAACACCGGCGCGGCAAGATATCCCGGCAACCCCCAAGCCATGATGGGATCCAGCACGGTGACCACGCCGAGAAGGGAGACATTGGGCCCGTCCATGATCCGGATGTTGATGGAATAAAGCGCGATCATCGTCAGGATCGACGCCAGAAGGTGCAAAATCTTAAGTTTGGTATTCAGCAGCGCCGTGACGCATCCGGCCGCGAAGCCGGCGGCCATGGCCGCCGCCACCGCCAGGAACGGATTCAAGCCGTTGGCGATGGCCACCGCCGACACGGCCGCGCCGAGCGGCAGACTCCCGTCGACGGTCAGATCGGGAAAATCCAGGACACGAAAGGTGAGATAGACACCGAGGACCATGATGCCGTAGAGCATCCCCTGCTCCACGGCAGCGATGAAAGCGTACGCGGTCATGATCAGGGCGGCGTCAGCGGTAGATCATGTCGGCCGCGTCGATGATGGCCGGGGGCACCTCCACCCCCATTTGGGCAGCGAATTTCAGGTTGAGATGCAGTTCGAGATCCTTTTGCGATTCCACCGGCGTGGTTCCGGGGGCGGCGCCGTTGAAGATGCGTTCGGCCATGGCCCCGGTCTGGCGGCCGTGCTGGTAGTAATCGAATCCCATGGCGGCGACCGCCCCGCGTTTGACGCTGTCCACGTCGGCACAGAAAAGTGCGACCTGGTGCTGGATGCAGACCTTCAGGGCCGATTCCAGCGCCGATACCACCGTGTTGTCGGTGGGCACGAAGATCGCATCGACTTTGCCGATCAGGCTCTGGGTGGCTTGATAAACGTCGCTGGATTTGGAAACCGTGGCTTCCACCACCTCGAACCCGCGGTCCTGGCCAATGGCGCGAATGCCGGCCACCGTGGCCTTGGAATTGGCTTCGCCGGCATTGTAGAGCACCCCCAGACGCTTGAGTTCAGGGAAGAAGCGCTGCACCATCGCGAGATGCTGGTCCAGCGGCAGGCGGTCGGAGACGCCGGTGGTGTTTTTGCCCGGCCTGTTCAGGTCGGCAACCAGCCCCGCAGCCAGCGGATCGGTAATTGCCGTGAAGAGAAAAGGTGTCTTCTGCATGTGGGGGGCTTTGCGCAGGGCTTGGGCCACAGCCTGGGCCGATGGTGTGGCAATGGCCACGATCATGTCCGGCGCTTCCCCCATGATCTGGCCGGCGATCTGGCCGGCCGTGGCCATATTGGCCTGGGCATTGTGGACGTTGTAAACGGCGGCGATGTCCTTATCGGCCAGGTAGTCCCGAAAGCCTTTGAGCACGGCGTCAAGGGCGGGGTGCTCCACGAACTGGCTCACGGATATGCGGTACGGTTCGGCCTGGGCCGCCAACGGCAGAAGCAGTAGAAAGGCCAGCACCCATTTAAGCGCGATTCGCATGACATCTCCTTAGGTTCCGATAACCCTGTTTACCGCCGGTGGTCGGCGGGTATCGACACGCATCGTTCTGGTTGTTCTGGCTCCCATAACACAAATCACCGGCACCATCCACCGCTAAGCGCAGCGCGTCAGGCAGCCGCCGAACCCGCAGACACCGCAGGGGCATCCGGTCCTGGCGGCCTGCGCCACCAGGCTTAATTGACGGCGGCGGCCCGCTTGCATTCGTCTGAATGGATAAGCGTCGTGCGCCACCCAGAAATCGCTTCGCACCCGTCGTGACAGGAGAGGTCGCCATGCCCGACATCCAGATTCCCGCCCTGTTGGGCCAATCGGCATGAATGCTTTGAAAATCAAATTGTCATGTATAACCGAATACACGGTCAGCCTGATCGTGGTATGCAGCCTCCAGACCATTTTCCTTCCCCTGGCCATGTCCTGGCAGTTCGCCCGGATGACAAGACACCCACCCCGCCTCGCGCGGTCCGTGGCGACAACGGAGGACCGTCCGCGGCCGACGGGTGCTTCGAAGTATTTTAGGGCCGGAGATGAAACGCTCAAACCACTTGAAATCAATTCCTAATCGCTTTACAAACCACGCAGATAATGGTTAGATAAGGCGTCCCATTTCATTGCCATATCACCTGCTTTGGAAGTTTCTATGGGCGGGGCGGGAAGAAATCCGTCCCTTCGGCAGGGGGCACGGGATCCGGTCGGCCAATGCGGTGGATGGGCCGTCCAGCATAGCCGCTGCCCCCCGCCCGAATCGGCACCGCCCTGTTCGCACGGGGCCCGGGCAGGTTTGCCATCGGGTGAATCGAAATCCGTCATGCCGGATCAAATCCGACAGAACCAGATCGAGCCGGGGAAACCCAACCGTTGGATCGAGCCATGGCGCAAGGCCTATCGGCGTTTTCTGAAAATTCGTGGCCATCCACGCGAAATAAGCCTCGGGTTTGCGCTGGGGCTCTTTGTCGGGATGTCGCCTTTCATGGGGCTCCACACGGCCATCGCCGTATTGTTGGCCGCGCTCTGCAAGTGGAACAAAATCTCCGCTGCGCTGGCCGTCTGGATTTCCAATCCCTTTACCGCCCCGGTGATTTACGGCCTGACCTATATCGTCGGCGCCAGGGTTTTGGCCTATGAGAACAGCTACACCCTGCCCCAGCAATTCGATCTGGATGCCCTGCTGGATATCGTCCGCAGCGGACCCGACATTATCGGTGTTCTCATCGTGGGGGGCCTCGTCACGGGCATTCCGCTGGCCGTGGCCGGCTATTTCGGCGCCTATTTCGCCATTTATGAATATCGCAAGAACCTTCAGCCACGGCTGAACATCGAAAAGGCCACTGATATTGCGCGCAAATTAAAAGCCCGCCGATCAAGACGGAAACGCCGCAAAAAGAAAAAGAAACGGCGCCGCTAGAAAGACCTGCCAAGCCTTGGCACAAGAAGTGAGGGGACGCTTGAACGAAGCCGTACACCTGCAGAGCAGCATCGTCAGTCAAATCATTGATGGCTCGATTACCATTGATTCGATCGGCGAATACCAGAGCATGCTCAAGATTTTTCCGGACAATCCCTACCTGCACCGGGCCTTGGCCGATCTGCTGGCGCGGCGCCGTTCATTGGCCGCGGCCGTGGACTATTACGACCAAACGGCGGTGCTTTTTGCCCAGTCGGGCATGGTGATCCAAGCGGTGGTCGCCAAAATGCTTCAATGGCAGATCGAAAACCCCGACCTGACGGCCATCAAGCACTTCTACAACTTGCTGCTGGAAAAAAACCCGCGATCGTCACCGCTGCGGATGTTTTTTGCGGGTCTGTCGTTCAACGAGCTCACCGCGATCGTCACCCGCCTCGAGCGCTTCATTCTACCGGCGGGCAAGGTGGTGAAGAAATTCGGTGATGTGGAAGCCAATCTCTACATGGTCGTTTCCGGCAGCCTGATCCGCCGGACCTATCCAAGCTCCAGTCATTTCGCGCCCAAAGAAAAATTGATCGAAACCCCGGAGTTGGAAGTTTTCGGCGAACTTCTTCCGTTGGATAAAGAGCATCTGTCGCAGTCTTACACCGAAACCACCAGTCGGGTAGAACTCGCCAAACTGACGCGCGAGAGTCTCGTTGAACTCTGCGCGCAGTATCCCTCGCTGGAACCTGCGTTGCGGGACTTGTTTGACAGCCTCGCAGGGATCGCCGCGAATCATCACGTCAAACGACGCATGCGGCGCCACCCCATCCCGGTGCGCATTCGTCTGGAGATCATGCATGTGCGGGATCGAATGCCGCGCTTTTCCGCCAGTGGCTTTGCGCGCGACCTGTCCATCGGCGGGGCCTGTATTCTGCTTGACGAAAAGGTGGATGCGGTGTTGGCCCGCGATATGATCGACAAGGAAGCGCGAATTGTGATGAGCCTGCCAAGCGATGCCATGGCCCTCAGCATCCGCGGTACGGTGATCTGGTCACGCAACCTGGAGAGCGATGGCGAAGCGGCCCACGCGCTGGGCATTCAGTTCAAACCGATGCCACCGAACCTGAGCGGCCTGCTGCTGGTGTTTGCCGACAATTTGTACCATGCCAGCTGACCCCCCCTGCAGCCAAGCGAATCTTGCCCCCAGCGCCGCCACCATCCGGGTGGGCGTGATCTCGGACACCCACGGCTATCTGAATCCCGGGCTCGTATCCATTTTCAAAACCGTTGATCGTATCATTCATACGGGGGATATCGAAGCCCCGGAGAGTCTGGATGTCCTTGCCCAAATGGCACCGCTTGATGCCGTCCGCGGTAATATGGATTTCGGCAAATGGGCGGCGAGGCTGCCGCGGGAGGACCTGATCACTATCGGGGCGGTCTCGGTCTATGCGCTTCATGACCTGACGCGATTGACGATCGACCCCGAGACCGCCGGTATTCAGGTCGTACTCAGCGGCCACACCCATCGGCCGGAGGCACGCTGGCGGGGCACCTGCCTCTACCTGAACCCCGGCAGCGCGACGCTGCCCCGAACCGGTCTGGCGCCGAGTGTGGCCCTTCTGGATATCCGGGGGTGTGACATCAAACATCGTTTTGTCAGCCTGCCGGAAAGCTGATCCCCCGTAGCGCGTCTGTCTGGGGGAGCCGCGCTTCGGCGCGCCGCCGGCCCAACGCCGGTCGCCACGGACACGCCAGGCGTTGTCGGTTAGACGTCTTGATCTTGCATGGATGCCAGCCGTTGCAACGCCGTCACCGCCACCATTCCGGCAATCGCCAGCCCGACAGCCAGAAAAAACTCCAGATTGAAGGCCTGGGGAAGCACGTTGACGGCCTGGCGCACACCCCCTTCCGTCATCATCGCCTTCCAGGGCCAAATTTTGCGCAGGGATCCGATCATCAGCCCCGTCAGACAGGCCAGGGTAATGGTATGATAGCGCGCCAGCAGCCAGTTGAGCAGCCGCACAAAAAGCACCAACCCGCTGCCGGCGCCAGCACTGAAAACGATAAGGGTCGTTACATCGAACTGGTGCACCGCGTCCAGGATCGTTTGATATTTCCCGAGAAGCACCAGGATGAATGATCCGGAGATGCCGGGAAGCACCATGGCACAGATGGCAATCGCCCCACAGAAAAACAGAAACAACCACGAATCAGGTGTCGACACGGGCACAATCCCCACCAGGCCGTAGGCGGCCACCGCGCTGGCTGCCAGTCCCGCATAGGCCCCCTTGCGCCAGTGCGCGATCCGTCGCCCCACCACGACGGCCGATGCGAGAATCAAACCGAAGAAAAAGGACCAGATCCCGACGGGGTAATTGCTCAGCAGCCAGCTCAACGCTTTGGCCAAAGTGAAAACCGCCGCCAGGATACCGGCAAAAAGGGATGCCAGAAATCCCAGAGGAACGCCGCGCAGGGCGCGCCGGAACTGGAACGCCGCCAGTAATCGGACGAACGGCCAATCGATCGCCCTGATGGATTGCAGCAGCTGTTCGTAAATGCCGAGGACGAGCGCCATCGTGCCCCCGGAAACCCCCGGCACCACGTCGGCCGCCCCCATGCAGAAGCCTTTGGCAAAGAGAACGCCACAATCCCTGATGGACCGGGGTTCGGAACGATTCGCCGGGGGAGGCACCGAATTGGTTGTAAGATTCATTCCGAATAATCCTCCTTTGGATTGGGGTTTGACGACGCTGTTGAGGCCGCTCGGAGGCCTGTCCCCTGCATCCGAACCGAGATGAGATGCCGCCCCGCATTTAACGAGGGCAGACGGTAGGCGTGCGTTTCAATCGACATGGGGGTTTCCAGGGAATCGGACAGTGCCGCGAGGGCGTCCAGCTCGTCATGGATATCCGGTCCTTTCCACATCATCAGGGCAGCACCGCCATGAAGCAGGGGCAGCACCATCCGGGCGAGATCGGCGGCGCGGGT
>JASJBQ010000195.1 GCA_030066455.1 Desulfobacterales bacterium | reverse complement strand
GCCCCACCGGCCGTGCACAGGCCCATGACGGCCGCGATCTGCGGGATGCCCATCTTGGACATCAACGCCTGGTTGTAGAAGATGCGCCCGCCGTCGTCCTCGTCCGGGAAGATCTCGCTCTGCATGGGCAGAAAAGCGCCCCCCGAGTCGATCAGGTAGAGGGTGGGCAGGCGGTTTTCCATGGCGATCCTCTGCGCGCGCAGGGACTTCTTGACCCCCAGGGGATAAATGGTGCCGCCCTTGATCATGGGGTCGTTGGCGTTCACGATGACCTCGCGGCCTTCCACCACGCCGATGCCGATCACGCTCCCGGCCGCGTGCACCTTGCCGTCGTACATGTCCTTGGCGGCCAGGGCCCCGATCTCCAGGAAGGGCGTGTTGCGGTCGAGCAGCAGGTCCAGCCGCTCGCGCACCGGCAGTTTGCCCACCTCGGCCACCCGCTGCCGGGCCTTGTCGGAACGCTCCTCCCGGGCCTGCTTCAGGGCGGTCTTGAGGTCTGCGACCAGCGACGCCATCTTCTCGTAATTCTTCCGGTAGGCCTCGGATCCGACGTCGATGCGGGATTCAATCACGCCCATGGGCTAGTTCTCCTCGTCAGCGGGTTCGGTGTGCAGCAGGTTGCGGATACCGCCCACGATGAAATCGACGGCGTCCTCGCCGACCGCGGCGAGATCGCCGCGGCGATCCTGCCAGATCAGATAATGGTAGGCCAGGCGCTCGAACATCCCCAGGATGCTGGCTGCCATGACCTCGATGGCCAGATCGCTGTGGAAGGCGCCCAGATTGGCCGCCACGCTGGCGAGAGCGGCCTTGAGATCCTCGATCAGCCGGGCGAAAATCCGCTTGCGGTGCGCTTCGACCACCGCGCTCTGACCGGCCGACTCCCTGAAAATCAGGGCGATTTTCTCCGGGTTGTGCGGGCAGAAGTCCTCGAAGAAAACCTTGCCCGCGCTGCGAAACCCCTCCAGGGTGCCGTCCGCATGGCGGAAAGCGTCTCCCAGGAGGTTGCGCAGCTCGTAGCCGGTGCGATCCAGAAGCTGAACCAGCAGATCTTCCTTGTTCTTGAAGTAGAAGTAGACCGTCCCCACCGAGACCTCGGCCTCGTCGGCGATGCGCTCCATGCCGGTGCGGTGGTAGCCTTCTTCCGCAAACAGGGTTCCGGCCGCCTTGAGGATCGTCTCCAGGCGATGCTCCCGCTCCCGCAGGCGCCGCCGGGCACTGCGGGTCAGCGGGGTCTCAGACTTACCCTGCAGCGAGCGTCGTTTGCTGGCTTGATCGATTCTCATGGATTAATACCCCAGCGCCGCATCACCGATCTTGACCCGGGCGATCTCGGTCGAGGTGCCTCCGATCTGGGTCAGCTTGACGGCGCGGTAGGCCCCTGCGGCCCGACTGCCGGCACGGTAGCCCTCTTGGCCCAGGATGCGCAGGGCGTCACCGGCCACCTCCTCGGCCGATTCGGTGGCAAAGACCTTGGCGCACCAGTTCAAGGACCGGCCGGCCCGGGCATCGACCGCCGCCGTCCACGCGGCCCGGTAGGCCAGCAGCTGGGCGGTCTGGTAAAGGGTCAGCATCGCGGCGAGTTTGAACCCGACTTCCTGGTAGGCGATGATCGGCTTCCCGCCGGTGCGGTGGGACTTGGCATAATCCCGCGCGGCTTCGTAGGCGGAACGCATGAGGCCCAAAGCCTGGGCGGTAAGAATATCATTCTCCCACAGGCGCAGCTGGTCCAGGAGATCGACGGCCGCGGGCGGCTGGATCACCGCCGCCGCGGCCGCGGGGCTGTCGTTGAGCCGAAGATCCGCAATCCAAAGCCCGTCATGCCCCATGGTCTCGATCCGCGCACCGACGCTCAGGCCCTCGGCTTGGCCGGGTATCAGAAAAAGCGCCGGGCGGTCCTGGAAGAGACCGACCACCCCGATCACATCGGCCAGGGGCGCATTGATCACGAATGATTTCCGCCCGCGCAGTCGAAAGCCATCGCCCTCGGGCCGGGCCCTGGTTTCCAGCGGATCGTTGTCGACGTTCAGGCTGGCCTCGGAAAGCGCCAGCGCTCCCAGGGAACGGCCCGTCATCAGGGGATGCAGCCACCGGTCCTGCTGCGCGTCGTTTCCCCAGGCCGCGACGGCCCGACCGAGCATGCAGGTGCTCATGGCCGCCATCAGCATGGTGCAGCGGTCCCCGGCCGCCAGGGTTTCCATGGCGGCCAGCGCAACCACGGCCTTACCGGCGTCCGGCGGGCGGACGCCCCGCTTCAGATAGTCGGTCGCGGCCAGGCGTTCCAATACGCTTCGGGCCCGGGCCCGGCCTTCGGAGACATTCTGCGCGGCAGGCGGGTCTTCGCCGGACAGATCGACGGCCAGGGCGGCCAGTCTGTCGAGCCAGGCCTGCTCCTCGGGATTGAAATCAAAATTCATGGCTGCTTTCCATGCTCAAGGTCGTTTGTCGGGATCGGCGCCATCTTCAGATCAGGCGTGCAATGATCATTTTCTGAATCTCGGAGGTGCCGCCGCCGATCGGTGCCAGCCGCGTGTCCCGGAAAATGCGCTCGACATCGAATTCATGCGTGTAACCGTACCCCCCGTGCAGGGTCACGGCGTCGTTGGTGACCGGAAGACTCCAGTCGCCGATGAAAAGCTTGGCCACGGCGGCCTCCAGGTGGTTCAGGGGCCGGCCCTGGTCCTTGCACCAGGCGATCCGGTAGACCAGGGCGCGCGCGGCTTCGCCGAAGATGCGAATGTCGGCCAGTTTGTGCTTGATGGCCTGGAAATGACCGATCGGACGTCCGAACTGCCGCCGGCCCCGGGCGTAGGCCGCGCACTTCTTGAGCAGGTAGGTGGTCGAACCCACGAACGGGGCCAGGAGCGCGCTGCGGTCCCACTCCACCGTCTGCATGGCCATCAGGAAACCTTCACCCTCGTTGCCCAGGCGGTTGGCGGCCGGAATGGCGCAGTCCTTGAAAACCAGCTCCGAGGTCTTGGAGGTGCGCACCCCCATCTTGATCAGGGGGGGGCCGGCCGTGAACCCGGGGGTGCCCTTTTCGACGATAAACGCCGAGATGCCGGCATGCTGCTGGTCGGGATCGGTCTTGGCGTAAACCACTGCCACGTCGGCGATCGGGCCGTTGGTGATCCACATCTTGGTGCCGTTGAGGATGTACCGGTCGCCCCGGCGTACGGCGCTGGTCTGCATGGCGGCCACGTCCGATCCGGCCTCGGGCTCGGAGAGCCCCATGCAGCCGATCCACTCGCCGCTGGCCAGTCTGGGGATGTAGTGCTGCTGCTGGTCTTCACGCCCGTGGCGGAAAATCGTGTCCGCACACAGGAACGAATGGGCGCCGTAGGCCAGGGTGAGTCCGCCGTCGACGCCGGCCTCGCCCAGGGCCTCACCGGCCAGCACCGTGGTGACCACGTCGGCCCCGCCGCCGCCCAGGGCCTCGGGAAAGTGCATCCCCAGGATGCCGAACGCTCCCAGTTTGCGAAAGGATTCGAAATCGAAGGCACTCTGGAGGTCGTGCGCCTGGACGCGGGGTACGATCTCCTTGCGCGCAAAACGGAGCACTTCCTTTTTGAACATCAACTGTTCGCGGGTAAAGGCAAAGTCCATGGGGCTTCCTCGAGAGGGGTGAACCCACAACCAATTCGGTTTTTGAATCTAATTCAAATTAAGAATGTAATTCTCATACCGGCTTCACCCCCCCAAGTCAACCATTTTATCGATCGGCATCCCGTTCGGGAACGAATTCAGCAAGCCCCCCACCGGGCACGTGTTGCCAGGCGTCCGCCCATACGTCCGCCGGCGCCCACCACGGATCGCGATGGGATTCACCCGTTGCCGGTGATGGATCGCGGAAAATGGACGGGCGGGACATGTCCCGGCGGGGAGGGCCGTCGGGATGGGCTTTCGGGGTCGCGTTCCGGGTGGAACTTGACAAGCCGTCGCCCTTTTTCTAAACAATCACGTAGATTTAAATTAAAGCGCCTGCCTATTACGCCTGTGGAATGCCGGTTCCGGACATCACCGGCACCCCCCATCAAGAAAACAAACGACCACCGCCCGTTGTTCAAAAGGCGCCGGCCGTCGCGTGAGCAAACAGGAAACCGCAAAGGACCCCGCGCATGGCACAACTGATAGCCGATCGCCGTGATATCGACTTCGTTCTCTACGATCAGCTGGGCATCGAAAACCTCTTCCAGACCGAACGTTTTCGGGAGATCAACAGGCCGTTGGCCGCTAGGGTCATCGATGCGGCGCGCCAGTTCAGCCTGAAGGAAATTCTGCCCACCTACGCGGCCGGCGATCGCGAAGGCGTCCGGTTCGCCAACGGTCAGGTGCAGGTTCCGGCCTGCTTCCACCGTGCCTACCGCCACTACCGCGAGGGGGACTGGCTGGCCATGGCGGAGGCCGTGGAGCTCGGCGGCCAGGGGCTGCCGCAGGTCGTTGCCCAGGCGGCACGGGATTACCTCACCGGCGCCAACTTCAGCTTTGCGGCCTTCGGCATTCTGGGGCACGGCACGGGCAAGATGATCGAACGCTTCGGCAACGAACGGCAGAAAGCGCTCTTCCTGGGTAAACTCTACTCGGGCGAGTGGGCCGGCACCATGCTGCTGACGGAATCCGAGGCCGGATCGGACGTGGGGGCTCTCGCCACCACGGCGGTCAGAAATGCGGACGGCACCTACAGCCTCAAGGGGAGCAAAATCTTCATCACCTGCGGCGACCACGATCTGACCCCCAACATCATCCACCCGGTGCTGGCGCGGATCGAGGGTGCGCCCGGGGGCAGCAAGGGCATCTCGATTTTCCTGGTGCCCAAAATCTGGGTCCACGCCGACGGCACCCTGGGAGCGCCCAACCATATCGTCTGCACCGGCGTCGAAGAAAAAATGGGGCTCCACGGCAGCCCGACCTGCAGCATGTCCCTCGGGGCCGACGGCCCCTGCCGCGGCCTGCTGCTGGGGGCTGAAAACCAGGGCATGGCCATCATGTTCCAGATGATGAACGCGGCCCGGCTGGGCGTCGGCCAGCAGGGCTTCCTGCACGGCTCGGCGGCCTACCTCTATGCGGCCGAATACGCCCGAAACCGCGTCCAGGGGCGGGATCTCACCCCCGGCCACCCTGCAGGCGCGTCGGTCCCCATCATTCGCCACCCGGATGTCCGGCGCATGCTCATGCGCATGAAGGCCCTCGTGGACGGCATGCGCAGCTTTACCTTCTACGTGGCGCACCTCTTCGACCTGGAAGCGACCGCGATCGATGCCGAAGACCGCGAACGCTACGGCGGCCTGATTGCCTTCTTGACACCCGTGGTGAAAGCCTACTGTTCCGAACGCGGCATGGAAGTCTGCGATCTGGCGATGAACGTATACGGCGGCTACGGGTATACCCGGGAATACCCCATCGAGCAGCTCATGCGCGACTGCAAGATCACCACCATCTACGAGGGCACCAACGGCATCCAGGCCATGGATCTGCTGGGGCGTAAAATCGGTTTGCGCAAGGGCGAAGTCTTCATGTCTTTTCTGCAGACCGTGCGCGCCGGGATCCAGAAAACCGAAAAAATCGCGGACCTGCGGGCACTGGGCGAAAAGCTCGAAGCCGCCCTGAACCGCTACGGCGAGGTCGCCGTTTTCCTGAGCAAACGCGCCCGGGGGGAGGATATCAAGCTGGCCTTCACCCAGGCCCACCCGTTTCTCGATGTCACGGGCGACATTATCCTCGCCTGGATGCTGCTCGAACGCGCCGCCTGCGCCTATCCCCGCCTGCAGGCGCTCACGGCGGATACCCCCGATGCGAACCAGGTGATCCGCACCCATCGGGAAGCGGCCTTTATGGACGGCCAGATCAAGACAGCCGCCTATTTCATCTCTACGACGCTGCCCGTCACCATCGGCAAGATCAAGAGCATCATGCAGGGAGACACCGCGGCCATCATGGAAACCGCCGAAAAAACCTTTGGCGCCTGACGGCCGCCCGCCCTTGCGCCGTTCGCCCCTCCATTGCCAAAACCCGACAACTCGGCTATGAGACAATGCATTTCCGGCGGCCCCGTCAACTTGCCTCTGCTGCGGAGAGCGAATCCATGGATCTTCCGAATATCTGGGCCGAAATCGATCTCGACGCCATTGCCCACAACGTGAGGTCGCTGCGGCGCATTACCCGGCCGCAGGCCCGACTGATGGCGGTGGTCAAGGCCGACGGTTACGGGCACGGCGCCGAAGCCGTGGCCCGGACCGCGCTGGCCAACGGCGCCGACATGCTGGCCGTGGCCCGCATCGACGAGGGTGTTCAGCTGCGTCGGGCCGGCCTGAGAGCGCCCATCCTGGTCATGGGCCCGACCTTCCCCGCCTTTGCCGAGCGCATCGTCGACCACGACCTCATCCAGGGGGTCACCTCGCTGGAGGATGCGCGCGGCCTGGCCGCCCGCGCGGACCGCATGAACCGTGTGATCCCCGTCCACCTCAAAGTCGATACGGGCATGGGGCGCCTGGGCCTGGTGCCGGACTGCGGCACCCCCGGAAGCGATCCCCGCCTGCCGCCGGTGGCCGCCGTCCGCGCGCTGAAAGCATTGACCGGGGTGCGCCTCGAGGGCATCTTCACCCACTTCGCCGCTGCCGACGAGGCCGACAAATCCTTTACCGAACTGCAGCTCGAGATCTTCCGCACCTTCCTCGATCAGCTCTCCCGGGCGGGCATCGACGCCGGCCTGCGCCACGCCGCCAACAGCGCCGGGGTCATCGACCTGCCCGAATCCCATTTGGATGCCGTGCGCCCCGGGATCGCCCTCTACGGGCTCTACCCCTCGCGCGCGGTGGATTGCCGGCGCATCGACCTGCGACCGGCGCTCACACTCAAATCCCGCATCTTGCAGGTCAAGGACGTGCCGGCCGGTTTTCCGGTAAGCTACGGCATGACCTGGGAGGCACCGCGCACCACCCGGATCGCCACCGTGGCCACCGGCTATGCCGACGGCATCCAGCGGCGGCTTTCCAACCGCGGCCAGATGCTGGTCCGGGGGGTGGCGGTGCCCATCGTGGGCCGGGTGTGCATGGATCTGATCATGCTGGACGTGGGGGCCGTCGCGGACGCGGCCGCGGGGGACGAGGTGGTGATCATCGGCCGCCAGGGCGATGCCGAGATCAGCGCCGACACCGTGGCCGACCTGCTGGAGACCATCAACTACGAAATCGTCTTCACCAATTTCGCGCGCGTGCCGCGCCGCTATCTCGGCAACCAATAATCGACCGTTGCGAGATGAACGCACCAAATGACGGATTGCAGACGAATTCGAAAAAAGGGCGCGATCAAGGCGGGCGAGGTCCGTGGAAGGAAGCGTATTTCCGGAGCGCTGCCATGCCGAGGGCCGAAGCGCAGGGCCCAACTTCATCCGCCGCGGCGGGGGAGGGGCCGCTCCCCCTGCGCCGCCGTCAGGCGCTTTCGGCGGGAAATACCATCTTGCCGCTCAGGCGGACATCGTAGCCTTCCAGCGTCTCCGCCAGCCGACGGAAGGTCTTCTCCGTGAGCAATCCCAGGAAGAGCTGGACCCCCGGGTCGAAGAAGCGCTCCTTGGTCACCAGCAGGTCGTAGCGTTCCCAGCGCAAAGGGATGAAATCGAGCCCCAGCATACCGGCCACGGCCCGGATGCCGGGCCCGGCGTCGGCCCGGCCGGCCGCGATCTCCAGCCCCAGATCCAGATGACGGGCGACTTCGTCGTGGTAGCCGTCAATGGCCGTCGCGTCGATACCCGCCTTTTGAAGTTCGCGGTCGAGCAGCAGGCGCGTCCCCGTGGTGTTGGGCCGGTTGACGAGGCGCAGCCCCCGGGTGGCCAGGTCGGCCACCGAACCGATCCCGCGGGGATTGCCCGCCGCCACGAGAATGCCCTGCTCGCGGCGGCAGAAATTGACCACGGCCGGGGCATGCTCGAGTTCCCGGGCGGCAAAATCGAAATTGTATTCGTCGTCCTCCTCCTGCAGCAGGTGGCTGCCGGCCACGTGGCACATGCGTCGCCGCAGCGCCCTCAGCCCCCCCAGGCTGCCCAGATTCCCAAAAACAGCGAGGTGCTCGGGATGAATCCGGTTGAAGAGGCTGATGGCCTTCTCCAGCAGGGGGTCGTTGCTGCCGGCCAGGATCAGGATCCCCTCATAAGGCGGCAGGTCCCTGCGGGGTTCGGGGTAGTTGATCGTGTTGGCCTCGATCCACTGTTCGACCAGGTGGCGCGGGAAAAGCCATTTGCCGGTGATCTTGGTGGCCGGCAACCCCTTGTCGGCCACGAGGGTGTAGACCATCTTCTCGTTGACGCCGATAAAGCGGGCGACCTCCTTGGTCGACAACATGTAGTCCATGTCTGTTCCCCATCTTCAATCGGCCGGCGGGTCGGCCGGCAAGCAGGCCCCTTTGAAAAGGGTGCGGTGGACGGCTGCCCGGCACTATATTTTTGTGCCGCAACCCTTGTCAACACGGAACGATTCAATCCCGTCGGTTGCCGACGGCCGGCTAGATCTCTTTCAGAAGCTTGTTGCCCGGTGAGTGCTGGACCGATAGCCGCAGGTCTTCCAGGGCGTCGGACAGGGCCACGAATTCCGGGGAATCCGGCAGGGGGATGCCGTTGACGCCACGTGTCTCCAGCGCCTCGAGGATAAAGCTGATGCGCAGTTGGTCGGCGTCCCGCGCCGGTATGAAGCCCTGCAGCTTGCTGTCGACCAGTTGGACTTCCCTGAGAATGTCGCTGTCGGTCAGTTCACGCAGCACGCGCTGGGTCAACGGCAGCGGAAGGGTCAGATCGTCGGCGATCTGATCGCTCTCCACCGGCGTGGATCCCTGACCGAATTGCCGAACGATGTAAAGGCAGATGCGCAGGGCCACCAGTTTGCGCAGCCCCGGGCTGGCATGGGAAGTGTCCTGTTCGAATTCGTACTTCCCGACATTCTGGGTGGCATAGGCAATTTCGCCC
>JASJBQ010000194.1 GCA_030066455.1 Desulfobacterales bacterium | reverse complement strand
AGGTAGAGATCCTCGATCAGCACGGGGGTGCCGTCGACATGGCTCAGGCGCGAGAAGGTGTAGGCCCGCCCGCCGGCAAATGGATTGTCCGGACCGGCCGGCACCTTGCGCCGGGCCATGGGTTTCAGAATCCGGCTGGCCACCGCGAGGCCCCGGCGCTGAAACGCCGAGGTGGTCCCGGCCAGCGAGAAGAGGTCAATCTCGTGGGGCGGGTCTTGGCGCACGAAGGTGCCGGCTCCCCGCCGCCGCATCAGCATGCGCCGGCGCACCAGCACGTCGATGGCCTGACGCACGGTGGGCCGGCCGATGCCGTAGGTGGCCGCCAGCTGGTGCTCCGAGGGGATGCGCGCACCGGCTTCGTATTCGCCGGCGCGGATCATGGCCGCCAGGCGGTCCGCCAGTTGATGGTAGAGCGGCAATGGGGACTGGGGGTTCAGCATGGGCGCCGGGTTCCGTGATGGTGAGCGTCTGTTTAAAGATCATTTCTAAAACCACTTATTGGTCAAGTTGTCAATACAAATTGGGCCGCGCAGGTAGTTGCTGGGGCGTTAAAGCAATTGCCCCGACGCACCGAATTCGATAGGACACCCCCATGAGCGATCCCCAAAACCCACCAATCATCCGGATCGGGCCGGCCGGCAGCGACGGGCGGGGCCATCTGGAGGCCATCGCGGAGATCGCCCGCCTGGGGCTGGACTGCATGGAAGTGGCTTTCACCTACGGTGTGCGCATGAAGCCGGAAATGGCCGCGGCCGTGGGGGCCCAGGCCGAAGCGCACGGCATTGCGCTCTCGGTCCACGCCCCCTACTACATCAATCTGGCGGCCTACGAGGAAGAGAAGGTCGCGGCCAGCCGGCAGCGGATCCTGGACAGCTGCCACCGGGCCCACCTGATGGGAGCCCGCAAAGTGGTCTTTCACGCCGGCTTCTACCAGAAACGCACGCCCCGCGAAACCTACGGCCTGATCCGCGACCAGATCCGTGAGCTTCAGAAGAAAATCCGCCGTGCATCGTGGAAGGTCGCCCTGTGCCCGGAGATCACCGGCAAACCCACCCAGTTCGGCGCCACCGACGAGCTGCTGGCGCTGATGGCGGACACCGGCTGCGGCCTGACCGTCGATTTCGCCCACCTCCTTGCTCGCCAGCAGGGGGTTATCGACTACGAGGCGCTGATGCCCGTGCTGCCCGCTACCCTGCATGCCCACTTCTCCGGGATCGAATACACGGCCAAGGGCGAGAAGAAACACCTCCGCCTGCGGCCGGGCGACTTCCGTTCCTTGCTCAACGCCCTGCGAAAGCACCATAAGCAGGCGACCATCATCTGTGAATCACCCGCCCCTTTCGAGGATGCCGTGATGATGAAACGAATGGTGGGAACCGCGCAAACGACTGACCGTGGAATCTGATTTTCGCCGGCGCTTGCGCGGGGTCGTCCCCATGGGAGCCTATCTGGGCTGCTGGCGGATACTGTCGGGGTGGATGATGCCTGCCACGCCAGGTTTATTTGGGCGGCCCGCCTGGGGATCGCGATGCTACGCCTTGGCGCCAGGTGGGCGCGGCGCTGGCCCCGGCGGGGCAGGTCAACGGATGGGCGTTGCCGGCCTCGGCGCCAGGAGCATCCGCAATACGACGTAGGTGGCGACCGCCGCGGTATAATGCTTCAAGGTGTGACCGCTGACGGTAAAACCAAGGAGGGCGAAGACCTCTCCGTCGAAATACTCCAGGACCTTGGCCAGGGCATACCAACCCACCACCCAGAGAATATAGCGCCCGGAGGTGTAGCGGTGTTCCGGAAACAGCCAGCAGGCGAGGGGCATCGCGACCATCGGATAGAACTGCACCAGTCCATAGAAGCGCAGATCGCCGCGCCCCATGGATTCGGTCCAGTGCCAGTAGATAAGGCTCAAGAATCCCACCACGACCAGTACGGGCAGAAGCCAGGTGTTGCCCGCGCGCGCATCGATGCGATCGGCAACGATGGCCGCAACAAAGGCCATGAAGCCGATCGACATGGGAAGGCGGTCCCAGAGCAGGCGCTCGTTGGAGGGCGCCAGGTGATAGTAGGCCGACCCCAGACTGACCAGGCCAACGCCGACGAAGAAGAGGATATAAGGTCGTGCCTCGGGCCGCTGGGCAAAAATCAACAGCCCACGGGTGCCCGTCACGGCCGAGACGCCCAGCAGGCCGACGATCGCAAACCCGATGTTGGAGAAGACATCATTGAAATTGGGGATACCCAGAATCGTGCGCGTATCGGCAAATAGATGGTAGGCGGGATCCTGGGGGATGGGGTCGAGGAACAACAGGCCGACAAGACCAGCCACGGCGATACCGATCAGAATTGAAACGCGTTGTCGGAATGAAAACTCGATGGCCGCCCCCTTTTTGAAATGGTCTTCAAGACCTAAGCATTTCGATATTCGATGTCAAAACGATTGGCGGCGGGGCCGACGAACCCTTTGATAGCCGCCTATCGTGGGGGTGATGAAAGGGGCCGTGCGAAACCATCGAAAATGATAGGGGCATCGGGAGCATCTCCCCGGATCCGAACTCGCGATGACCCGCGATGGCAAGCCACGGCCAGCGAAGGGGACGGGACCCAACAGGCCGTGTGCGCCGGGCATGGGCTGCAATTCGCGGAGGCGTTGGACATCTAGCTGTCATCGGACCCGCGCCGCTCCGCTGAACCGGACAGCCCCCGGATAAAGGCCCGCACGTTCAGCCCCAGGACGTCGTGGTTGTAGCCCCCCTCGAGGATACCGAAGCAGCCGGCCGCCTGCCGCCTGGCGGCTGTGCGCACCATTTGGCCCAGGGTGAAATAGTCTTCGGTGGTCAGCAGTCCGCCCCAGTCTTCGACATGATAATCGAACCCGGCGGAGACGCCGATGATGTCGAAGGTTTCCGCGGCCAGCGCCGCCTCCGTGCGCACGAGAAACTGCGCGGCCGTTTCGGCGTCGGGGTTTTCGATCGACACCCAGGGCCGTTCCCCCAGGATGTTGACATTGCCGTCGCCGTAGTGGAGATCGAAGTCGAGCACGAACGCCCGGGTAATCGCCCCCTCCTGCTTGAGACGGGCCAGGGCGACGGCCATGTTGTTGAAGTAGCAGAAACCCCAGCAACTGTCCGCGGACGCATGGTGGCCCGGCGGCCGGATAAGCGCAAAGGCGGGCGCGGTGAGGCTGCGCCGGGCCGCCTGGATCGCGCCGCCAGCCGCCAGCGCCGCGACTTCGTAGACGCCCTCGTCGCGAACCCTGTCAAGGTGCCGCCGACTGTGCACGCGCAGGATATCCGTTTCGGCGGCGGGCTGGATGGCGTTGAATTCGACCTCCCCCTCGAGCGCGGCGACGACCGCCTCCATCCGTCCGGCCGCAGCCGCCGGGTCGGCCGTGTAGACCTGGTAAAAGGCATCGTGGAAATAGACTTTCATGGCGGCCTCCGATCGTATAATTTCAGTCGGCAATACCCGCCACAAATCACCAGCGATGGCATCAAAAGCGGGGCAGCCTTGAACGGATAAACTCAGGCGGAAACGACTTCCTGATCTTGCTTCCGAATTTTTATTCCGTTTTACTGTGATTTCAATTTTTTGCGGACAACGTCGATATTTTTTTGTGCCGGTTCAAAATCCGGTTCCAGCTCCAGTGTACGCATCCATTCCCTTTCCGCCCTGGTCCATTGATTCTGCTTGAAATAGGCCAACCCCAGTTTGTAGTGGGTGATGGCCAAGTCAGGCTTGAGCTTTTGAACCTGAAGATAGTGTTCGATCGCGTCCTGATATTTGGCCTGCTGTAAATACAGGTTGCCGAGATTCATGCGGGCTGGAAGCAGGCGTGGATTCAGCGCGATAGCCTGTTGGTAATGCTTTGTCGCCGCGTCGTCTTTGCCAAGACGCGCATAGACAACACCCAGATTGTTGTGGGCTTCGGCATAGCGCACTTTGCCCGACACGGATGTTTCCAGAAATGCGGCCGCGGCTTCTAACCGGCCGGCATCAAGGGCCATGACCCCCAGATCCTGGTGCGCGCGGGCATAAATCACTTCTAAAGCGAAATGGTTGATTAACAATACACGCTCACCCGCAATAAAACGGTCTATGGCCCGAATGCTTTGCTTGTAGGCGCTGACGGCCTTGGATAGCTGCCGGTCATCCGCAAACCGTTTGGCCCTATCGTAGTTTAGCTTCGCGAACAAGTAGGTTGCGTTATAGTCCTTGGGGTTTTTGGCCAGCGCGGCTTCATATTTCTGGATCGCATCTTGAACCTGCCCTTTGGCAGCTAAGCTAAATCCATCCAGGACATCCCTTTTGGCCTGAAACATTGCGAACAGATTCTTTTCAATGAATGCGTCGTTTTCGACCCATTTTAGGGAGCGAAGCACATCCGCCGGCTTCGAACGAAACCGATAAAGTTCTTCCAGTAGCTGGGTCGATCGGTCCTGGAGGAGAACTTTGGGTGCGGAATACTCCAGCAGGGCATTATCATCCGTATGAAGCGGTGATCCCCTGGTGTACGCAGCCACCGCCTCCTCAGTGATGACAAGTTTGTCAACAAGCGCTGTAACGTCCCTTAAATTCATGATGTCCAGATCGGTTCGCAACCGCTCGTCATTAAGGCGCCCCGAGAGCATTTGGTAGTCGATATTCAAATCCTGTAGGGATCCGATCAGCAGGTAATCGCCGCCAAAGGAAGCCTCCCACACCGTCACATGGGGGAAAACGGCCTGAAAGGTGCGCACGATCGTCTTGAAATCAATCGACGACATGGCGTAGGCGTGCACCCACTGGCACATCACGCCTTTTTTTTGCAGACGTTTTTTGGCCAGATCGAAAAATTCACGGGTAAAAAGACTGGCCATCCCCGAGATCCAGGGATTGGAGGGCTCTGAGATAATCACGTCGTATTGGCGGCTCGTGAGGGCCAGGTGGTTGCGACCGTCACCGACAATGAGGTTGACCCTGGGGTCGTTGAGGGCATCCCCGTTAAATTCCCGGAAATATTGATTCGCTTCCACTACGGCCGTTTCGATTTCCACCACATCCACGGCCTTCACCGGATGCCGCTCCACCGCCCCTAGTGTCAGCCCACTGCCCAGTCCGATAACCAGGACATCATCGGCCTGTTGATGCAGCAAGAGGGGTAAATGTCCGAGCATCAATTGCGTCTCCGCGTCACCCCTGGCCGAAGCATCCGTCTTGCCGTTTATCTGCAGTGATAGATTCCCTTCGGAGGTTTTCTGCACGGCCACAACGGCATGCAGGCCCTCTTTGAAATAGAGGGTTTGGCGTCCCTCTTTCATCGCCGCCCTGAGATCGATCCCCTGATTGGCGGAAATACCCTTGTAGTGCTCAAAGTAAAGGTAAGGGCCGCTGGTGAGAATTGTTGCATCCCATTGGGAGATCGAGTACCCGACCAGCACGGCGACTGCGGCGGTCGCCACGGAGCCGGCCATACGTATCGGCACGACAAGGGTTGGCGCCCCAAGAAAGAGTACGCCGGCCATAATGATATTCAGCGCCACGGCGATGAAAATACTGTTCTGGGCGCCCAGCCAGGGAATCAAAAAAAAACCGGCCATAAAGGAGCCGATAATCGCCCCGATGGTATTGACCGCGTACACATTGCCAAAAAACCTTCCCACCCGCCGGACATCAGTGGTGCATATCTTGACGGCAATGGGCATCGTGGAACCCATCATGAAGGTGGGAACCAGGATGAGGCCAAAGATGATGGCAAACTCTGCCAGCTGGATGGACTTAAAGGAATGCGAAGCGGCAAATACAAATTGGGCCACAAAGATCGGCAGGTTGCCAAGTATATGCACGATCCCGAGGGCGGACAGCCCGACAGCCGCTTGCATCAGGGCCAGCCACAGGACCAGATCGCGTCTGCGGTCAATGAATTTGGCGATGACGAGGCTTCCCAGAGCCAGACCGCAGATAAAGGCCGTGAGAATCAGGCTGAAGGCATAGACCGAAGAGCCGATGGAAAGGGACAGCACCCTTGTCCAGGCAACCTGATAGATCATGGCGGCAATACCGGAAATGCCGATCCCCACCATGACAACCGATTGGATGGTGCCCCAACGCTCAGGGATGATTTCCTGCGCGTTTTTCTTCCGCTTTTTGTCTCTGGATTTGCCTTTACTTTCGGAAGGCTTCCATTGGGGTCGAATCTTGGCGAGCTTTAACATGCCGGCACAGATCAATAAGTTGAGCAGGGCGGTAAGGTAGAGTGTCCAGGTTATTCCCAGGACCGGAATGAGAACGAACCCGGCGGAAAAAGATCCCAGCACCGCGCCAAATGTGTTCAGGCCGTATAGCAGGCCGACGTTCCGGCCAAGATCCGATGATTTTTCGACGAAATATTTGCTGAGAACCGGAAGGGTGGCGCCCATCAGGGTGGTGGGAACAAGAAGGATGATGGCACAGACAAAAAAGCGCAGCAGGCTCAAGGTGTAAAAAGAGGGATTGATGCTCTGATACACGAAACGGAAGAGGGGTTCCGTGCCCGCAATGAGCCAGGGCAGCAACAACGCATAGGCACCGATGCTCCCTTCCAGGATGCCGTAGATTCTTAAAGGGTCCCTGATGTTATCAATAAACCTGCCGGCCAGGAAACTTCCCAGGGCCAGCCCGCCCATAAAAGAAGTCAGCACGGTGGTAATGGAAAAGACCGTGGCGCCAATCACCAGGGTCAGCATCTTCATCCACAGAATTTCGTAGATCAGCCCGCAGGATCCCGAGATCAGTAAAAACAACAGGATCAACGGCTTGACCCCGTGCCCGAATACGTCGTCTTTTGTGGTTTTCTTTTTCATTGCGTAGTATAAATCCGAATTAGACCTGCCTTGCCTTCATTTCTTTTAAACGCCCATTCCACAATAACCGGACACGCCCGCCCAACATACCATGGTTGTCGCCGCCTTCCAGGAGGCCGAACCTCCCCGCCTGCCGGCGATCCGCCGCCCGTCGGACCACTGGGCACAAAGCGGGCAGGGATGTCGAATGTTTCCTCCGCCAATTTATAAACGCTCTCGGCGGCGACCCTGTCAAGGTGCCGCCGACGGTGCACGCGCAGGATATCCGTTTCGGCGGCGGGCTGGATGGCGTTGAATTCGACCGCCCCCTCGAGCGCGGCGACAACCGCCTCCATCCGTCCGGCCGCAGCCGCCAGGTCGGCCGTGTAGACCTGGTAAGAGGCATCGTGGAAATAGACTTTCATTGACACCCCCGATGATGTACGTTCGGCCTACCGATTGGTGGAAGAGCTCCAGCATACGAACTCACCGGCAGGCGCGTCAACCACCGGATCGTAGCAACTGCAGCCTGCGGCCGGCAATCCTGTCGCCACGCCGCCGGTGCGGGGCAGGCTTCATCAGGACCCAATCGATGGCAACCCTTTCGATACCAGCCGCTGACGTCCATCTGGCGCTCGATGAACAGGGGGCGGGTTTTCCCCTCTTGTTTCTGCACGGCATGTGGTGCGACCGCCACATTTTCGACGGGGTCGTGGAAGCGATGTCCAGCGGCTACCGTACGATCTGCCCGGACCTTCGCGGGCACGGCGGCAGCGGCGTTCCGGCGCAGCCCTGGACAGTGAGGGATGTGGCCCGCGACCTGCTTCAGATTCTGGATGTCCTGGCCATCGATACGGCCGTCGCCGTCGGCCACAGCCTGGGCGGCATGGCCGCCTTGCAGCTGGCCTTGATGGCGCCTTCGCGGCTGCGTGGCCTTGTCCTGCTGAGCACATCCGCCGAGGCCGAGAACCCGGAGCGCCGCTCCCAGTTGAGCCTCATGTCGATGGCCATCAACATGGGCGGGATGAACCGCTGGCTCGCGCGCCGCGTGGCGAGTGCCTTTTTCAGTCCTGCATTCGCGCGGCGATCGCCCGCAAGCATTCGTGCCTGGCGGGCTCACCTGCACGCGATGCCCAAACGCGCCCTGATGCAGGCTCTCGAGGCGGTCCGCGACCGACCCTCGGTTGTGGATCGGCTCGACGCCCTTACGATGCCCGCGCTGGTGATGGGCACGCAGAAAGACCAGATCGCCGATTCGGCCCACGCCGCCGTCATGGCCCGCAAACTCCCCAATGCCAACCTCGTGATGCTGCCCGGCGGCGGGCACGCCCTGCCTATGGAGCGTCCGAAGGAATTGGTCCAGGCCCTGCGTCAATTTATGATCGACCAAATCGAATAGGAAAACACGCGAGTACCCCCCACCATGAACGTGTGGCAACAATTCCGCCTCAGAAACAGCATGCTGCTGGCCATGGTCGGCGCCAACCTCTTGAGCGGCCTCAGTATGGACATCCTCATCATTCAGGGTGACGCGCCGCCGTCAACCGACATCCTGCGGTTGGCAACCTTTCTGGACTTGACGTTCATCCCCATCGTTTTCGCGGTGGCCATCGTTTTCATCATCCGTTACGAACGGCCGATTCGACGCTTTCTCCGCAAGCGGGCCAAGGGGCAGCCGATTAGCGGCAAGCTCACGCGCAAGGCCCGGCGACGCCTGCTGAACGAACCCTTCATGCTGCTCATGATGTCGTGGTCGCTGTGGCTTTACGGGACCATCATCTATGCCGGGACATTCTGGATCAGCGGCGCCGGGCCGCTAGAAATCCACCGGGCGCTTTTCCGCAGCCTGAGCACGGGACTGACCACGGTGGTGGTGGCCTTTTTCCTGCTCGAGAGCATCCTGCAGAAATGGCTCGCACCGGTCTTGTTCCCCGAGGGCGGACTTTCCCGGACGTCGCGTGTCATGCGCATCCAGCTCAGCGTTCGACTGGGGTGTCTCCTGCTCGCTTTAAACGTGGTGCCCCTGCTGAGCATCGTCGGGGCGACCCTGCGCATCGTCTCGGTGGCCTCCGATCAGCACGAGCTCGCGGCCATGATCCAGCGGGCGATCATTGTCGATGCGGTCGTGTTCATGCTCGTGGGGGTGTTTCTGGTCTT
>JASJBQ010000193.1 GCA_030066455.1 Desulfobacterales bacterium | reverse complement strand
TGCAGGATTCGGCCCCGAAAGTGCCGGTGTCGGTCAATGCCGTGAGCAGGAAGAGGGGATTGATCAGTCCGGCCAGGAGGCCCGTACGCGCGAGCCGGTGCTTCCGGCCGGGAAGCTTGGCCACTGTAATTTCGGGTTGGGAGAGGGTGCCGGTGATGTTGACCGGGTTGGCCAGGCTGACCAGACTGGGGTTTTTCGGACGGGGGGCGATATAAACATCCAGCGTTTCGTCCTTCAGATTGATGACCCCGCTGCCCGCGATCGTAACCCGCTCGGTGTCCAGCAGCATGTTGTCGATGGTGGCCATACCGTCCACGACACTGACGCGGGCCACCATGCAGATGACCTCGGTCGTTTCCTGTTTCTGCCATTCGGGCGAGAGCAGCGTCGTCGTCAGATCGGCGGCCCAGAGGTCGATCCGCCGCTCTTGAAGTTGGCCGGGACCACCGATGATGGTGAGCAGTCCGTCGGCATGGCTCAGGAATTGACGCCGCGTGGTACCGTTGCCGGACAGGCGCAGATGGAAATCAAGGGCCCCCTCCTCGATGACCGCCATCGGAACGAGGCGACGCAAAACCGTGTAATCGACCCTCTCGCCATCGACTTCGTAATGATAGGCAGGGGGATTGACGGCGGCATTCAGGTCGAGGAATTCACGGAGCCGGGCCCCTTCCGGATTCGATATCGTGCTGTTTGCTTCGAAATGTCCGTCCTTGATAGTGACTTTATAGTTCAGCGCCCCAAGATGCCCGATGTCGCTATGGACGTTCTGGGCATGGATGTCCATTTTCAGATCCGATGCCCGCAGGTAATCGACGGGCAGACTGAAGTCGGGGATAAGGTATTCGCCTTTTTCCGCCTCGTCGCCACTCGGCAGCAATTTGACATCCTCCAGGTATAGATCCTCCGAAGTGATTTGCGCTGAAATTTTGGGGCGGGGACCCGCCTGATCGATGTTCATCGTCATTTCGAAATGGCTTTTGCCCACCTGCAGGACCTCGTTGTAGGTCACGCGGTCGCCGCGCCCGGCAATGGTTCCCCGGGCGCTGAATGCGCCATGCAGGGATATGGCCAGATCGACCAGCGGATCCAGCCCCTCGATCTTGTCCCCCGCGATTTCATGTTCGAGGTCGAACACTTTTTTGTCAATCGGTCGCGCCACCGTGCCGCGGCCTTTGAATTCCATGTTGACGGTCTTCAGGTCCAAGCGGATCGGCAGCGGCGTCTGCGTGGATGCCAGTTCGGCCAGGCGCGACGTGTTGGCCCGGGCATCGAAGGGGATGTCCTGGATTTTACCCGTAAAGGTTGAGCTCAGCGGCTGTCCCGCTGCGGTTGAAAATTCGGCCGTCTCGACGACCAGATCGATGGGGCGGCCGATAAATTGGCCCGCATAATGGATATCGGCCGACGGAAGCGCCACCTTCAAAACCGCCCGGTCGAGGAGCGACGGCCATGAGCGGCCGCTGCTGCGGCCCTCGATGCGGATCGCATCGATGGTGCCGTCGACGACCCCCGGAAGTTGGATTTGTTCGAAAGCCCGGTCGGCTTCGATCCTGCCCGCCTCGGCGTGCAGGGCGATCTCGGGGGTGTCAGCGGGCTGGTGAAGCACCAACTGGCCCTCGAAGGGCGCGTCGGCGATTTGCGCGCGAAAGGGCACCGCCAGGCGACCGGCGGCCATCGTCGCGGACATATCGATGTTTCTGACAGGGATCGGACTGCCCGTCAGATGCGCGACCGCGATTCCCAGCCGGGCGTCAAAGGTATTGAACCACCTGAGGTCGATGGGCGACCCGATGCGTTCGGTCGTTGGCGCTTCGAGCAGTGAAAGCGTTTTAAAAGCCAGACGATCGGCCCTCAAGCGGCCTGTCAGCATAGGGCGTGGCGCCTGATCCCGCCACTCAAGCTGTCCGCGCATGCGATCGGCGCCCAGTTTAATCCGGATATCCTGAAGGCTATGGGCGCCGTCGGCGCTCAGGAGATCGGCCTTGACATCGTAGGGGCCGACCAGTGGCATCGCAACGCCGATCAGGGAACCCAGGATGTCCAGGCGGTCGCCCTGGACGTGGGTCGTAAGTTCCAGCTGGAAGCGGTCATCAAGGGATACGATCGCGCCCTTGCCGGTCAGCCCCGTTCCCGGCAATGACGCATCCAGTTGCAGACGCAGCGCCCTACGGTCCTTTTCGTCGGAAGTCTCGGGGTGACCCGTGAATGACACGGTCAGCGGGACATCGTTGAGCCGGGCCTCGATGGCCGCGTCAATCGATCCGTCCGGTCCCACCGCAGCACGACCGTTCGCAAACTGGATCGTATCCCACGGCTGGATGCCTTTGATTTCACCGGCCAACCGGTCGAGCCCATAGCCCCGGTCCCCGATGCCGGCCTGGAACGAAAACTGATAGGGACCGGCTGAAGGCAGATCAAGATCCAAGAGCCGCGTCAGCGTATCGAGGCGGCGGCCTTGGATCCGTCCCTCGAGCGTGAGGCCTGGCTGACCGTCGGCTGAGGAGGTTTTTCCTCGAACGCCGAGTTCGGTGTCGGCAATCTGCAAGGTGGCGGTCACGGGCTGCGGTGCGTCCGGTGCCTTTGAGCCCTCGCTTTCCAGCCGCAATACCAGGGGATTATCGTCGAGCGTCCCCCGAAGGTTCAGCCGGAAGGGGGCGCTGCCACCGGCGGATAAATCGCCGTCCGCGATTCGGATATCATGCCTGTTGGCAATTTTAGCGATGCGGGCCTTCAGGTCCGTCAGTTTAAAGGTGTCCTGGTTCGAATTGATTGCCGCGGCGATGTCGAAAGGGCCCGCTGACGGCAGTTTCGTCCCCAGGAGGATGGCCAGTTGGTCCGTTTCTTCACCGCGAATGGCGATGCGGCCATCGAACTGCCGCCATGCGAAGGCCGGGCGCATCTGGCCTTCGATGATCAGTGCCAGACCGGCGCCCTGCATGTCCAGTCTGACGGACCAGGGATGCTGGGGGCCCGATCGTTCAGCGTCGGGTTCAGAAGTAAAGTCAAGGGTATATTGAAGGCCCTGCGCCATCCCCTCGGCTGCGATACGTTCCGGTTCGCCGGGTATGTTCCAGAGCCGCGCGGTGGCAATTTCCAAACGGCGGCCGGGGCCGTCGGGCGGGCGATAATGGATGACCGTATCGCGGACCAGCATTCGCTCGATTGAAGGCAGCTGGCGGAGTGAATGACGATCAGCGACTTCACCGAAGGAATAGTTATTCGCGTCCCCGGGGCCATCTTCGATGTGAATCTCCACGCCCGTAAAGGTAACGTCCCTTATCCGCAGCGCGCCGCGCAGAAGCGGCAGAAGGGCGACCCGGACGGCGACGTGGTCCGCCCGGGCAAAATGCGGTCCGGCGGCCCAGTCCGGATTGTCGATCGTAATTTCTTTAAGGATGAATTGCGGGCGCAGCGAGCGCTTGATACCGATGGCGCCCCCGATGCGGAAGTCGCGCCCGAATGCGTCGCTGGCCAGCGCTTCCAGTTGATCGTGAAAGACATCGGGGTCCACCAGCAGCAAGGCCCCCACGGCCACGGCGGCGCAGAGCAGTAAAACGGTAAAGAAAATCAGGGCGAGTTTGGGCGGGCGCATCGCTGTTCGGGGTACCGGCCTCATGAATTGAAAAGATACAGACTTGGTGCGACCCGCCAACCGTATACCATTCGGGGCATGGGTGACAAGCACCAGAAGGATTACCGCCCCATTCGACGGGTGCCATCCCGCCGTCGGTTGTCGGCCGATGCTGCAGCGCCGCGGATGCGCTCCGATGGAAAACGGCGCTAGGCAGGAAAATTTCAGTCCGGTTCGAGGTCTGCGGCTTCCTGGGCGCGGTCGATGGCGGCCTCACAGGGGTTGGACACGTTGGTGCCGATGTCGCTGAATACCGTGAGCAGAAATGCCGGATTGATCAGGCCGGCCAGAAGACCGGTGCGCCCCAGCCGCCGCCGGCTGGGCAACTGGGCTACGGATACGTCGGGTTCGGCCAGCGTGCCGGTGATTTCCACCGGGTTGGCCAGACTGATCAGGCTGGCCCGCTTGGGGCGCGGGGCGATCAAGATGTCGATGGCTTCGGTTTCCATTTCAATCCTACCGCTGCCGGCAATCGTAATGCGCTGCGTGTCGAACAAGAGGTCCTCGATGGTGGCCTGCCCCTTTTCCACCCCGACGTGGGCCACCATGCAGTTGAGCTCGGTGCTGCTCTGGCGCTGCCAGCGCGGCGAGAGCAGGGTCGGGATCAGATCCGCGGCCCACAGGTCCAGCCGCCGACCGGTGATCCGGCCGGGGCCCCCGATGATGGTGACATAACCATCGGCGTTGGCCAGGAAGCGGCGTCGGGTCGTTCCGGATCCGGCCAGATCGATCTGCACATCGACCAATCCCTCGGCGAGATCCTGATCCAGGACCTGCTGCTGCAGAAAACCGTAGTCCACATCCTGGGCATCGAACTGCAGTCGGTTCTGGGGCGGATCGACAGCAGCGTTCACCTCCAGCACCTTACGCAGACTTGCACCGGTGAAACCCTTCATCGTGAGCGTCGACGTCAAGTGGCCGTCCTGGAGGCGGGCGCGTGAGGTTAGGTCACTGAGGTCGCCCTTTTGCGTGACGATGCGCTCGGCCTTGAGGTCGAGTTCCAGGTCCAATGAACGCAGGGTGTCGAGCGGAAGTGCGTAGTCGGGTATCAGATAACGCTTCTGCGTCGCAGCGGATCCAGGCGCCTGGGTTTCGTACAGTTTGATGTCATCCAGGTGAATGGCCTGGGATGTCAACCGGGCACTGATCCGGGGGCGGCCGGGGCCCTGCCAGACCGTCAGGGCGGCCTGCAGATCGCTTTTGCCGACCTTGAGATCCTCGTTGTAGCGGAGGCGGTCGCCGCGGGCGGCCAGCGATCCCCGGCTGCGGAATTGGCCGCGCAGGGGCAGGGCGATATCGATCAGGGGGGAGAGGGCTTCGATTTGCCTACCGCTTAATTCATGGGTCAGATCGAATGCCATGGCTTCAAAGGGCCGGGTAATCGTCCCTTCGGCCTTGAAGTTCAGATCGGTCGTTTGCAGCGCCATCTTGACCGGAAGCGGCTTGGCGTCGCTGCGCCAGTCGGCCGGGCGTCCTGCCTGAAGGGTGGCCTCGAAGGGGATCGTTTGAAAGACGCCGCTTACCTTGGCGGTCAGCGGACGGTCGGGGCGGGCCACGATTTCGGCCCGGGCGACGGTGACCGCAACCTCCTGGGCGACCATCAGGCCTTCATACCGCAAACGGGCCGGATCGAAACGCAGGGTTGCCTCGGCCTGGTCGAGCAGGGTCTGCGGTGTGGCGCCGCTGCTGCGACCCTCGAACTCGATGGCGTCCACGCGGCCGTCGACGATCGCCGGGAGATCAAGCGCCCGGAAAGTCTTGGCGGCATCCACACGGCCGATGGTGCCCTGGAGGGCAACATCGGCGAGGCCCCGGCGACGGGCCAGACGCAACCGGCCTTCGGCAGGGGCATCGAAGATCCTGGCCTGGAACGGGGCGCTAAGGCGCCCCTCGGACAATTCGATGGACGCCCGGACCGCTTCCGCATCGATCGCACCGCCGGCGATATGCGCCACATCGATTTCCAGCCGGGCGTCAAGGGCGTCAAGCCAATCCAGCGGGAGGGGACGGCTCAACCAACCGGGCGGCCCCGACGTCGGCGCGGGGCCGGCGGTAAAGTTCTTCAGGGCGCCCAGCGCCAGGCGCCCGGAGGACAACTGCGCGGTCAGCAGAGGCCGCGGCCCCTTGTCTTCCCAGCGTACGGTTCCGGAAAATCGATTGGCGCCGACCTGGGCCTGGAGATTGCGCAGTTCGTGCACCCGGCCGTCGCCGTGAATGCGCGCACGCACATCGTAGTTTCCGACGTCGGGAAGGGAGACCGCCATCAAGTTGCCCAGGCCATCGAGGCGGTCGCCGCTCATCGTCGCGGCCAGTTGCCATGCCGGGTGATCGCCGCTGGTGGTGACGGTGCCGTCGGCCTTGAGCGCGCAGCCCGGCAGCGCGGCCTCGATGCGAACCGGCACGCCGGCGTCGGTTTGGGGTCCAGCTTGCAGATTCAGGGTCAGGGGAACGTCAGCGATTGCAGCGGCTGCCCCGGCCGTCAGGCGCCCCTGTAAGTCGGCGGATGCGTGACCGTCATCGATCTGGATCGTCCGCCAGCGTTCGGTGTCGCCGATGAAACCTTCGAGACCGGTGATCTCGCCGCCGTTCTCTCCGAAAGCGGCCTTGAATTTCAGCTGATAGGCGCCTGTCCGGGGAAAATCGCGGCCCACCAACCGGGCCAGCGTATCGAGGGTATCGCCTTCGAGCCGGCCATCGAAGCGGAAGTGCTTCGCACCGGTGGGCGCGGTGGTCACGGCCCCCTCGATATCAAGCGCGGTGTCTGCCAGGGTCAGGGCGGCCGTCAGCGGCCAGGGGGACGGGGATGCCTTCTGCAACGGCAGGCGTTCGGATGCCAACCGCAAGGTCAGCGGTGTCTCATCGAGTTGGCCCTGAAGGTCGATGGCCAGCGGGGCGTCCGGTCCACCGGAAACGGTACCGCCGGTAATCTCGATCCGTGGTCGGCCGGAAGGTCCCTGCCCCCGGGCGACCAGATCGGTCAGGCGGTAAACCCCCTCGCGGGACCGCAGATCCGCGGCGATCTCAAACGGACCTGCCAGGGGGATTTGGGCCTCGAAAAGCGTTTCCAATCCTTCCACCTGCTGCCCGCGGGCGACCAGGCGGCCCTCGAGTTGGTCCCAGGTGTTGGCCTGCGCCATCTGCCCGTCGAAGGCCAGGTTCATATCGGGGCCTTGCATGTCCAGGTTCACGGACCACGGGTTTTGGGGCCCCGACAACTCGGCTGCGGCATCGGCGGCGAACTGGATACGGAACTGCATGCCTTTCGTCGAACCCTCGGCCTCGATCCGTTCCGGTTCGCCGGGCATGTTCCAGAGCTGCGCCCGGGCAACCTCGTAGCGATCGATCTTGCCGCGTGCCAACCGATGATGGATGACGGCATTGCGGATCAACAGCCGTTCGATGGACGGCAGCCGTTGCGTCGCGTGCCGATCGTCGTCTTTACCGAACGTAAAATTATTGGCGCCATCGGGGCGAATTTCCGTAAAGAGCTCCACGCCTGCAAACCGGACATCCAGTACCTGAATTTCGCCGAGCAGCAACGGGATCAGGGCCACCTGGACGGCGACCTCTTCAGCCCGCGCGAAATCCTTGGCGGCGGCCCAGTCCGGGTTGGCGATGGTAATACCTTGGAGAATGACCCGGGGGCGCAGGGATCGCTCTAACGCAATGTCCCCCTGGATACGGAAGGTGCGGCCGAAAGCCTTGCTGGCACGGGTTTCTATCTGGTCGCGAAAAATGGCGGGTTCGACGAGCCAGAGCGCCCCTATAGCCGCGGCGGTCAATAGAACCAACCCGATCAGCAAGAACAGGGCGATTTTGGATTTGTGCATGGCTTGAGGGCTTTTCGGGCGTTGAATCCGACGAATCGATCCGCTAATATCCGGCAAGCTCCACCTTAGCCATTTCCGCGAGGGCTTGCAATCTTCGATGCGCCTGTGTCGCAGCCGTTCGGACGGCCGGTTGGCCGCTGCCCGGCGAGAACGGTGTCGACTTGCTGCGGAGCTGGCCGCGCAGTCGGCGGTTTACGAAAATGCGACCTTCGCCATACCGAAGACGCGTCAGGCATCCATCGGCTCGACCGTCTTGACGTGTCACACCACGGCAGGGAGGCGTTTTGCAATGTCCACGCGCATATTGTTCGCCATCGTATTGGCGTTTTGCCTGATGTGGCCATGGCCGGCAACGGTCCAGGCCTACGGCGGAATCGTTGTCTTCGGGGACAGTTTGTCCGATAACGGTCCGGAAGACGGCTATGGGCTGCGCATCAGCTCCAACGGACGTGTGTGGGCGGACTATCTGGCGGAGCGGTTGGGGGTGGGGTTGCTGGATATGGCCTATAGCAGCGCCCAGACCGATTACCACCCGGCAACCGATTCGGCCAGGTGGAGCTTCTGCTGGCAGATCGATGCCTATCTCCAGATGATGGGGACGGCCTCGCATGACAAGCTATATGCGATTTGGATCGGCGGCAACGATTTGCTCAAGCGCACCGGTGATCCCCGCGTGGCGATCGAAAAAGCGGTTACGAATATCGTGTACGGCATCGAGCGTCTCATCGGGGCCGGCGCCAAGCATATCCTGGTCATGAACCTGCCCAATCTGGGCCTGACGCCGATGATGAACGGGCATAACCTGCACATGAACGGGCAGGGCCTGCGCCGTCGGTTTGTCGATAACCCGAGCGGCGGCGCCAAGATGGCGGCCGCTTTCAATCAATCGCTTGCCCATGCGCTGGCCCCCTATCGCCGGGACGTCAATCTGATCGAGATCGATATCTTTGCGCGCATGAACCGGTTTGTGGCCGACGGGGTTTTCGACAACGCGACCCACATGCTGATGGTGAATCAGCCCACGGCCAAATCCTATATGTTCTGGGATACCCACCATCCCACCGACGACGCCCATCGCCGGATCGCCGCGGCCGTCCACGATGCGCTGGCCACCGCCCCCCATCCGGCCGCATCGGCTCCGACCGGCGAACCGGCGATGCGGTCTGCCGTTTTTTAACTTTCGGATTGCTATCGGCCCATGCTTTTCGATATGTAAGCTCCTGATGCTCCGCTTGGACCCAGGGCGGACATCCACATCCTAAACCCGGTCCCGCGAAGTGAGATCATGACAACAGCCGACAACACCCCTCCCGAAAAGCGCTTCGCCAAAAGTGAATCCGAAAAGGTCCCCGCTGTTGATGACCATGAAGGCCACGTTGTGGAAGTCAAACCGCGCAAGCGGATGAGCCTGGCGGCCCAAATTATCGTCGGTCTCGTT
>JASJBQ010000191.1 GCA_030066455.1 Desulfobacterales bacterium | reverse complement strand
TGCGGACACTGACGGCCTTCCGGAAGCTGCCATTCTTCGGGGCGGCCGCGCAGGTATGTCGATGCCTCCTTTCTGTCCAATCATTTTTCCCCGCGGTGCGCGATGTGCGCTTGCGCGTCGATTTGAGTGCGGCTCCTCAGGGTGTATGTAAAAACAACCGGCCAAGCCTTTCCCAGTCGATCAGCGGCTTTGCCGTCATCGGATCACCGCCGCCGGCCGGGGGGCCGTCGAGCGGGGATCCGCCTATCGATTCGAATTCGCGGTTCAGGCGGTCGATCTCACGGTTGAGCCAGTCCACCGACTCTCCGCCGATGGTCAGGCGTTTCAGGTCGCTGCGCAGATTCCGGGCCTGGACCTTGATCAACCATCCACTGGCATAAGGGTCTTCCATGATCACAGCCGGTTTTTCTCGGGCGGCCAGATTGATGGCGTTGACGATGCCACTGACGGGCATCTGCAGTGAGATCTGCTTCGCCCCCCGACACGCTTTGAAGGCTGTATGCCCCTGGTGGATCGCATCGCCCACGAAGGGCAGTTCAATCCGGTCCACAGATCCCGCAAGGCGCAGGATGAAGTCATCGATACCGATGCAGACCTCGGCCTTTTCCTCGACACGCACCCAGGTATGCCCCAGATGGAAATAGTAGCCCTGTGGCAGACGGAAACCGCGAATATTCATGATGTCCAAAGGTCGGACCACAGCATGAACTTGATATTGCTCGGTAAAATATCGGTCAAATTCACAGAAGACGCATTCGTAGTTGCTGCAGCAGATTTTGTAGTCGATCAGGCCATTGGCGTATAGCAGGCAGGGGCGTTCGCCGTCCGGAAGCATTTTGAGGCGATCACGGGTGTAGGCGATGCGGCCGTTGGGGGTCAACGGAATTTTACCCTGCCGGCGAGCGTGGCGATTCTTCTCGGCAGCCGCCTGCAGGGCTTTGTCCAAGGGGCATTCGCTGCAGCGATGGCTTTTTTCACATAGTTTGTTCATATCCAGGCGGCCCTGCGACCAAACGCAAGAGCGCGGCTTGAAAGGCTGAAAGGTCGGCAAGGGTTTTCCGGGCGGCGAGTCGCTTTTGATCGCCGGGGCATCATCGGCTCCCGGCGATTTTCGGCGGTGGCGGCGATCACTCAAAGCGTTCGTCCTATGGCTGCGGTTTTGAACTTTATCTCATATGCTAAGCAAGACCGATGCCAGCGATTGGGGGGGGCCACAACCGCAAACTGCTGAAATGACTGTCGTAAAATACAAGGGTTTATTTTGATATTTGTCGGTAAATACCACAAAATGTATAAAAATACGACATATTGTAATGAGAAATATATAATTACAATTAAATTATAAATAAAACAATATGATAAGGTTTTTTTAGCGGGTGGTGCAAAATTCAACACCTGTGTCGTGAATTGCAACAGCCGAATGCCGCAGAAGCCTTTCAGCCACGATCAGGTCGGCGCGATTTAGACGACGAATGAATGGGTCCATAATCCTCCGGGGTCGTCCAAATTGACATGTTTTCGATCCTTCCTTAACTAAGTCTAAATAGACGAAGGCAAATATAGGCAACCCTGATCATGAAACCCTAAGTCCATGCGAGGTGAGACATGTTCATGGCACTCCGATATGGTGGATGGATATTCCTGCTGGTGATCGCGGGTGTGGTTCCCAATCTGTCCAAGGCACAGACGGAGCGTCCAGACTTGATTCGTGCAGTGCGCTTGGAAGCGCCGATTGAATTTTGCGGGGAGCCTGTGCCGACCGGGGATGCTGCGGTCGTCGAGCGTTTCGAAAAGGAGATGCTGCTTTCACTTTGGGACCGTGATCAGGCCGTTTTGTGGTTGAAACGCTCCACCCGCTATCTGCCGGTCATCGAGAAGCTTCTGGCGGAGGCCGGGATGCCCGATGATCTCAAGTACGTGGCTGTTGCCGAGAGCGCTCTGCGACCGCATGCCGGATCTCCCAAAGGGGCGGTGGGATTCTGGCAGTTTCTGGCCGATACGGGCCGCAACTACGGCCTGCGAATCGACAGCCGCATCGACGAGCGGCGAAGCCTGACGGCATCAACGCGTGCCGCGATCCGCTATCTTCAAAAACTGCACACCGAACTGGGATCATGGTCGCTGGCCGTGGCGGCGTTCAATATGGGGGAAGAGGGGTTGAAGGCCGAGATACTGGCCCAGGATACCAAGGATTTCTACAGGCTCTACCTGCCGCTTGAAACCCAACGCTACCTGTTTCGCATTCTGTCGGCCAAGCTGATTTTAAGTCAACCGAAGCGCTACGGCTTCGTGATGGACGCCACAGATTACTATTCGCCCCTGGATGCAACCGAGGTGGAATTGACGTGTTGGGAAGAGACCAGCCTCCTCATCATTGCCAAGGCCGCCGGAACGGATTTTAAATCGGTCAAGGATCTGAACCCGGCCATACGCGGTCATTATCTGGCTGCGGGTAACTATCGCCTGAATCTGCCGGTTAGCGGTGCGGAAGGGTTTCAGGAGCGGTTCCAGGCCGGTCACAAAGCCTGGAAAGCCCTGCGGTCAGAGCGTGTCTATATCGTCAAGGAAGGGGACAACCTATCGAGCATTGCCGAGCAATTCCGGGTGCCTCTGCCGGCGCTGCTGATCTGGAATCGTCTTGATGTCCGCCGACCGATCCACCCGGGAGACCGGTTGATCATTCACCCGGAAGCTTCGGAATTGCCGTAAAGGCATGGTTGGCAAAGCGCGCGCCCGGCCGATTCGGCTTTTAATCGGGAGGCAACGTTATTTTACGTTTGTTGGCCTGGCGCGAAGGGCGGTAGACGATGGCCACGTGGCCGATCATGCCCGCCAGGTCCGAGGACGTTTCCTTGCAGATGAAATTCGCCAGCCTTTTTTTCTGCGCTTTGTTTTCGACGAACTTGATCTTGATCAGTTCGTGATCGTCAAGCGCGGATTCGGTCGCCTTCAAGATTTCGGCGGACACACCGCCCTTGCCGATATAGATCACCGGTTTGAGTGTATGGGCCAAGCCCCTGAGATATTTCCGCTGCCGGCCGGTCACGTGGTTCGCTCCTTAATCGATGGTCACCATAAGATGCATGCTCAAACGATTGTCCGACGCATGGCGGCTGTCGGCGAGGATCTGACGGTCGATTTCGCGATGACCGCCCAGAACACTACCGATATCGACCCACCTGTCGAGCGGGGCAAACAGCGTTGTGGCCGCCTGGGCGAATTGGATATTCTGGTCGCGCCCGCGGTTGTCGAGATAGCTGATGCGCGGGACGATTTCAATTCGGACCTGATCGCCCATCAACACAGGCCGGATATGATACCCTGAGGTCACCCTCCGGAAGACGACATCCTCAGAAACATAGCCGTAGCGTCGACTCAAATCCCTCCAGCGGTCACGGTGGGGCACGTCATAGCCGGACTCCAAATAGGCGATGCTGCCCGAGCGCACACGCAGAACGTATTCGCTTTGGCGCTGGGCCTGCTGGCGACCGGCTTGAATATCGGCCTCGATGCCGGTGTCGTCGCGTTTTTCGCGGCCGGCCTCGATGGTGGTGTCCCCCGTTTTGATCCGGGCAGACGCGCCGGCATCGGCCGCCTGGTCCGAATCGGTACTCTCATAGCGGACACGGATTTTAAGCCGCGGCACTTCCTGGTCGACTTCCTGGACGAGCCGCCGGACTCTGGCAATCGCTTCAGGGTTGTCGATGACAATCAGGGAATTAGACCGCTGGTCGGCGGTTATGTGTCCTTGCGAACTTATCAGGGGTTGGGCCATGGGTAAAATGTCGCCGGCATGGCGGTTTTTCAGGCGTATCTGAACGACTTTCTCTCCGGCGCGAGTCTCCGCCGGTAAGAAACCGGCCAGGCAAAACACCGCGAATGCCAGAACGGTCGAGACCGGAAATCGGCTGTGGCGAGTCATGTGGGAGAAGATTATCATGTCGATATCTCACTGGTATACTCGTCTTTAGTGGAATCCATGATCAGCACAGCTCCCTGGCTTTGTCAACGGAAACGCGGCAGTGAGAAGGATATTGTTCATAATCACGAACAATAGTCAAATAAATGAATAAAGGACGCTAAATAGTAGATTGGTCTGAATACTAAGGTCAGCCGGACACTTATAGAACGCTAATGCGTCGCGTGTTCTAAGATCCGCTGCCGGCCACCGGTCCCACGTGAGCCGCATGGATGACCAGGGACGCTACGCTCTCACCCCAGAGGCGCCTGTGACGGCCTTTACACGGCAGGTGCGCCCTACTGGCGATGGGCTGGCGTTGCGATTGCAGCCCTAGATCAGGCGCCCTTTCTAACGGGAGCGTCATCGTGATGCCAGGGAAAACCGTGAGATACCCACAGGCCGGTAAGGGATGTCGTTTTGATATGTCCGTGAGGCTAAGCTTCGACCCCGCGATGGGCGCAACAGGACCGGGCGCCACAGGAACAAGCGTCAGTCAGGCGCAAGCGCGGGTGGCGCAAAGCTTGGTCAGCGGGATGGCAGGGTGAAAATCAGGTTTAAATTGAAAGGACGCCGGTTGGCAGCGTCAAATTTGCGAACGCTAACGGCGGGCGAACGGCGCGCGCCCCCTTCTTGACGGTTATCGGGGCCGCCGCCGTCTTTGAATGACAACCAAACCGGCCAAACCGCTTCCGAGCAGAATTGCGGCCGGCGGTACTGGGTTGGGAATGGTTCGGGTCGCCATGGCATCGATGTCGCTCAGCAGCAGGGGGGCGCTGTCATAGGTAACCCCGGCAAGCAAACCCGTGTAGTAACTGGAGGTCCCCAACTGGCTGGTATTGCTGATGAGCGTCCACCCGTTGACGCCGCCAAGGGCATTGTCCCCGGAATGACTGGGGATCGTGTTGAATCCGGTGGCAACGCTTCCAACAAGCGCGCGGTCATAATAGAGCGAAAACTGACCCCGGTCGAAGACGTAGGCCACATGGTGCCATTGGTTTGCCGTCGTCGGTTGAGACAGCCACTGGCCGGCCCGGTTGGCCCAGGCACCGACATTGATCTGGCCCTGATCGATCCAGATATTCAAGCCGTTGATGCGGCCCCCCTCTTCGTAGAGCATCTGCAACGGCGCCGTATCCACGGCATTGAACCAGAAACCGCCGGTCCGGGTATCCAACTGCGCGTCGAAAACACTGGCATTGAGGTTGATACGGCCAGTCCCATCGAAACTGTAGGTCGTGGCGTCATCGAACATGGGGACGGTAATTGGTGCCGCCGCCACTTGTGTCGCCAAAAGCGCGCCGCAAAAAAGGGTTGCAAGCGGTAGTAGTCTGTTCAGCATGGCGTTCTCAACTTTATCTTTGCAGGCATGCGGTTAAGTTCTGCAATAGTTTTAGCAAATTAGGTGCCAGAAAGACGAAACAATGGTTCCATAAGCGGTCATCGATCGATCTCTCTGAAATCATGTTGTAAATCGGCATAAACCATGGCGCACCAGGACAGATAGGGCTCCCCAAAAAAGCATCGGATGACAATATATGTCATCCGATGACAAAAAAGGGCTTCCCTCTGAAGGCGGTATAAGGCCCTATTGGAGTGCCGTTTTAATTCGCTCCATGGCCAGATCCACATTGTCATGGCTGTTGAAAGCACTGATCCGAATGTGGCCGTCGCCGCAACGACCGAACCCGGGGCCGGGCGTGGTCACCACACCCGCTTTGGTGAGCAGAAGATCAAAGAAGGCCCATGCATCTTCACCGGTGTTGATCCAGATATAGGGTGCGTTTTCCCCCCCGACGAGCTGATACCCCAGTTTGGACAGGTCACTGCGAATCGTAGCCGCATTCTGCAAGTAGTAATCGACAAGGTCCCGGGTCTGGGCCTGGCCTTCAGGAGAATAAACCGCCGCGGCGGCACGCTGCACCGGGTAGGAGACGCCGTTGAACTTGGTGGTATGACGGCGGGTCCAGAGGGCATGAACATCATGGCGATGGCCCTCGACATCGAAGGCCCGGCACGTTTTGGGGACCACCGTGTAGGCACAGCGCGTGCCCGTAAAACCGGCTGTCTTGGAAAAACTGCGAAATTCGATGGCCACCTCGCGTGCCCCTTCGATTTCAAAAATCGAATGGGGGAGGTCGTCATCCCGGATAAACGCTTCATAGGCCGCATCAAAAAGAATCAACGCTTTTTGTTCGTGGGCAAAATCGACCCACGCTTTGAGGCCTTCGGTTGAAATCGTCGCCCCCGTGGGATTGTTGGGAAAGCAAAGGTAGATGAGATCGACCGGTTCATCCGGCAATACGGGTAAATAGCCGTTATCGGCCTCGCAGGCCATATAGACGATGCCGCCATAACGTCCGTCCTTGAAGACGCCGGTGCGTCCGGCCATCACATTGGTGTCGAGATAAACCGGGTAGACCGGATCCGGTATGGCCACTTTGATGTCCGTGGCAAACAGTTCCTGGATGTTGCCGGTGTCGCATTTGGCGCCGTCACTGACGAAAATTTCGTCCGGGTCGATGTCGGCCCCACGGTGCTGAAAATCGTGGGTGGCGATGGCCTCCCTTAAAAAAGGGTAGCCCTGCTCGGGCCCATACCCTTTGAAGGTGGCGTCCGCCGCCATGGCATCGATACCCGCGTGGAAAGCCTGAATGCAAGCGGCCGGAAGGGGGCAGGTGACATCGCCGATACCGAGTTTGATGACATCCACCGCCGGGTTGGCTTCCTGATGACGGGCAACCCGTTTGGCGATTTCGCTAAAAAGATAGGATGACTGCAGTTTGAGGTAATTCGCGTTTATTCTGATCATCATCGTCCTTTCTGGATGGGGTCGGTGGCACGGTGAAAGATCGTACAGGCTTGATGAGGCCCGCTGCGGGTGGCCGCGCAATCGCCGGCATTCAGGACGGGCCCTTGGCCGTGGTAATTAATTATCCTTATATTTCTAATTGATTAGGGTAGTTGACGCCTCTTCGACGACACACCGACCGTGTTATTACCACAATGATCATGGCACGCTCAAGGGAGTATGTCCGATCCCGGGCGGGAGCCGGGGCGAGAACGCCGATGGGTTGGATGGGTACCCGAACGCCTGATCGAAAAAAGCGTTGCCTCTACAAATTGAACCGATCCCGCCGTTCAATATATTGTAGCTGATGATAAGCCCCGGTCAACATATGGTACAAATGGGCGCTTGCTATCCGGCTGGTCTAAAGCCGGTGGCGATGCCCAATGCGATCCATCAAAATTTGCGGGTTTTCGATGGCTTGAACCAAGGGGGGGGTACCCCCCCTGGTCTGCCGAACAGACCCTTAAGCCCCCGCACCTGCTTTTTCAGACGATCGAGCCGGGATTTCTAAGGGGGGGTCGGGTTCAAACCGGGCCCGCTACCGGGGGGGTAACGCCAAAATGGGTTCCCAACAGGGCAAGTCCGCCTGGCGGCACCCCCTGCCGCTCCTGCGCTATGGGGGGGGGATGGTGGCCCCAGATCGATTCCTCATAAAGGGTATCATTATAAAAGGTGTCATTCGAATTCCCGCTGCCATGATTGCCCCCCCCTGATCGACCCACGGGGAGGAGGGTGCCTTGGTTTGCCTGCGAGCAACATCCGCCGGGGGAGGAGCCTGCGATCTTTCTCCCCGCTTAATCGTTTCCGCCCTCAGTTTGCGGCACACCCCATCGGGTGCAAGCCTGGGGGTTCACTTCTGACCTGCGGATGTGGGTTTGGCCAGCTGCCAGCCGCGCCTCAATACAACCACCGGCATGGTCAGGCTTTGCCGCGACGGGGTCAAGGGTGCACCCCGCTAAATTCAAACAACCAAACCCGCTTCTATGCGCATAATCGGTGAGTCGGCCTGGGCCCAAGTGCCAAATATTAAAAAAATGGAGCTTTTTATACTTTCAATGAAATATCGATTAGTTGAGGTCGAATTAGAGCGCATCTCGAATCATGTTCCGTGTTGACAACGAATTAAATGGGCAAGATTTTGTCATAGTTTGATGAACGGGTTTCAATTGGGTCAACACATTTTGGTGTAACGAGGATAACGATGACTTCGGGTTTAATTTTCATCTTGCTGACGGTTGTGTTCGCCTGGGGTAAAATCGTACTTGAAAAGCGATTGGCCCCGATGGACGCCGATGGGGTCGATCATCGTCTGAGCGACCTGGCGTTTACAACGGGTTGCAGTGTGTATGCGCTTTTTCAAAATGCCGGAGCGGAATGGCATTTCTCTTCGAGCAAAATCGACCAGGACTTCAAAAACTACCTTCGTCACAATCAAACGCCGCATTATGTGAACGATTACGTGCGGCGTCTTGAAAGCCCCCACGAAGCGACCTACCAGAAAATTCTGTTCTCCGGCGGACGCCCACCTTACCTGTGATTTTTCCCCCGACAGGTCATCTTCGCCGATTTCGGCAGAGCGCATCGGTTCTTGAACAAAAGCGACGTGTGATGGGGTCTTTAATCAACTAATGGACTGTTTTCCAGGGGCGGTGTCCATTGGCCCTTGTTGCGAAGGGCATGTAACGTCAGGAAGGTGTGCCATTCGCGTTGGTGTCTTCCCCAACTGCCATCCATATTCTGGCGCTTCGTCAGCGCGGCGAAAGCCACCTCGCACTGCTCGTCGGCCTCCACGCGATCCAGATGGGCCATCGCATTGAGCGCCTGGTAAAAGGGAATGTCTTCGCCCCAGCCGCCCCGGTGCGTCTGGCGTTGGCCGTACCAGCCAACGATGCGCTGCATGACTGGATGGGTGGCATATTCCGGATGAACGACGAGGGCGCGAAAGCTGTTGTGTATCCAGCAGGGGCGGGCGGTTTCCAACGACGATTCTGAAATTGCGCGAACGT
>JASJBQ010000017.1 GCA_030066455.1 Desulfobacterales bacterium | reverse complement strand
CCCGATGGCGACCCGCCCCCCGTCGGTGCGTACCATGCCCACCACGAGATAGAAGGTGGTCGTCTTGCCGGCGCCATTGGGGCCCAGCAGACCTATCACGCTGCCGCTGTCCACCGTCAGGCTGACATCGTTGACGACCTTGCGCCCTCCGTATTGCTTGGTCAGATTTTCAACGGAAAGCATGGTCATCTATGTCGTCCCCGAAGCGGCGATTTCAAGCGGATCGACCTCCTTTATCAAACGGTGGCCCCGGCAGGGCGGGGGTCATTCGGTTTTGTTCCCGCCCGGAAAAAAAGTGGCCTTCACCCGGTCGGCAGGGTTTTTGCTGCTACTCTCAACTTTAATACGATCCTCATTTCTGTAAAGCGTTATTTTTGATCCGACAATCTTGTTGGGACCGTCAATCACCGTGGATTTGTCGCCGATGAGCTGCAGAATTTCCTGGTCGCTGCGGTAGACGGCCTTGTCGGTTTTGGCCGTGCGACCATCGAATAGGATGACGACGTTGCCCGTGGCTTCGATTTTTTCGATCTTGCCGCTTTCCCCTTCGCTCCCGGTCTGCGGCGTGGTCTTGTCGTCGCGATAGTGAATATAGAGGGCATCGGAAGTGACCACCGTTTCCCCCTGCACCACCTTGACGTTGCCCCTGAAGATGAAGCGGCGATCCCTGGTATTGGCTTCCAGCGTGTCCGCTGTGATGTCGATCTTCTCGGTGGTGCTCAGCGGGGTGGTCAACGGGCGGCGCTCCTGGCCGACCACAACCGCGGCCGTTATCAGCGGCAGGAGCAGCAGGACGACAACGATCACGAACCGGCGGCCCGGTTCAAAGGCGCAGTTGATTGGCGGCATCGATTGTTCCCTCGACGGCCCCGGTGAAAAAGGCGGTTTCCGCTGCCAGATCCACCCGCATGGCATCGGCGCGCAGGTCAAAATTGCGCCCCGTGATGCGGACTTCGGAGGGGCTGGTGAGATAGCGGGTTTCATGGTCGTATTCGATCTGGTCGGTCAGAAGGGTCTGGTCGTCTCTTTCAATGCGAACGTTTCCGGCGACCAGCATATCGTTGCTCGCGGTGTTGATGGTTCCCTTCTGCCCCTGCAGATGGATTCGGTCGCCGTTATCCATAAAGAAGGTGACCTTCACCTCGTTGAAGACCGCCTCTTTCGAACTTTCCGAGTACTGGGCCGACGCCGCCTCCAGAACCCACTCTTTGCGACCCTCGCGCACGGCCGTATGGCGGACCTCGCCCAGGACGATGTTGGTACCCTCCGGGATGGCCTCGATGAGTTTGGCCGGGTTCTCCCGGAATTCACGGTATTTGAGGTATCCGCGCACCAGGAGGCCCGCCAGCACCACGACACCCGCAAGCAGGGCCAGCAATAAGATTTTCTTTTTGGAGCGCATGGCCACGGTCGAGCCGAATCATGACAGGCGATGGGCGGTGGGCAGGGGACGGATTTCCGTCGACGCGCCGGCTCCGGCGGTTGGGTTTTCACGCGGTTGCCCTTACGCTTCCCCGGCGGGTGTTCATCCCGGCGGTACCACCGCCACACCTGTCGAAAAAATATTGTCGCAACGCTGTCGGTCTGGCGTTTGGTCGCGCCGCGTGCGGCGTGGGCGCCCGACGCTGGGCAGTCCTTTATCTTGCGGTCCGGTAAATGTCAAGAAACCAAACTCTGCTTGATTATCGAGGCTTTACCTGTTAGCAATACCGGATCACGCGCGAAGGGAAGGGATTTGAAGCAAGTGAAATCAAAGCATAAAATGAGCGGTCGCGTGCTGCTGCCCGTCGTTTTCCTGCTGCTCGCGGCGCCGCTGGTCATGCTGGCCGTGTGGCGCATGGAAGGCAAAGCCCCGTCGATTGAAAGCGATCTGGCGGATCCGGCCATCGGTAAAACCCCGCGGACCGTCGTCGTCGACATCCGCGAGCGTGGACGGGGGCTCAGGCACATCCAGGCCCACCTGGCCCAGGCCGAGAGCGAAATCCTCCTGGAAGACGTTCGTTTCGAGGGCTCCATGCTGCTTTCCGGCAGCGGGGTCGAGGCGCACCGCCTGAACCTGGTGCTCGATCCGGCCAAGCTCGAGCTTGCCGATGGCGAAGCCGTGCTGCGCATCCAGGCCGGTGACTTCAGCTGGCGCAACTGGTGGAACGGCAACCGGACGGTGGTGGAGATCCCGCTGACGGTCGATTCCAAACCACCGTCCATCACGACGCTCAGCCGTTTTCATTATGTCAATCAGGGCGGCAGCGCTCTTGTGGTCTATCGCCTCAACGAGCCTTGCCCCCGGCACGGCGTCATGGTGGGGGAGCACTTTTTCCCGGGCCACCCCCGAAGCGCGGACGAGCCGTTAACCATGCTGGCTTTTTTCGCCGTGGGCTACGACCAGAAGCCGGACACCGCGATACGCGCGCTGGCCGTCGACCGGGCCGGCAATGAGACCCGCGCCGGTTTTTCCTACCGCATCCGGGCCAAACGTTTCAACAAGGACGTTCTGAACATTTCCGATCGCTTCATCACGCAGAAAATGCGCCCGCTGCTGGAGGCGTCCGGCGAGGTGCCCACCGATCCGAAGGAAATCTTTCTGGCCGTCAATCGCGACATGCGCCGGCAAAACGGCCAAACCCTGGCCGCCCTGGCCGCGCGGGCCACGCCGGCGATGGCCTGGGAGGGCGTCTTCATGCGGCTGCCCAAAGCGGCCAACCGGGCGCAGTTTGCCGACCATCGCGTCTACAAATACCGGGGGGCGGTCATCGACCGCCAGGTTCACCTGGGCGCGGACCTGGCCTCGCTGCAGCAGGCGCCGGTGCCGGCCGCCAACCACGGTACGGTGGTTTTCGCCGGCAACGTGGGGATCTACGGCAACACGGTGGTGATCGAACACGGTTTCGGATTGTTCAGCCTTTACTCGCACCTGAGCAGCATGCAGGTGAACACGGGCGAACGGGTGACCAAAGGCCACGTCATCGGGCGCACGGGCGTCAGCGGGCTGGCCGTGGGGGACCACCTGCACTTCGGGATGATGGTGCACGATACGCTGGTCAACCCGATCGAGTGGTGGGATGCGCACTGGATCAAGGACAATATCACCGCCAAGTTGAAGCCGGCATCCTGAGGGTCGCCGGGCCTCGCGCCACCGGCGGCGGCATGGCCGCAAGATTTAATCGGAACAGAAGAGATATCGCGATGGGCAAGCACAAGGTAGCGAAAACCTACGCCGCGATCAACCGCAAGATCAAGGCCGGGGAAGTGGTCGTCGTCACGGCCGAGGAGATGATCGACATCGTCAAGACCGAGGGCAAGGTCGAGGCGGCCCGCCGGGTGGATGTCGTCACCACCGGCACGTTCGCCCCCATGTGCTCCTCGGGCGCCTTCATCAATTTCGGCCACGCCGTTCCGGCCATCAAAGCCTCCAGGGTATGGCTCAACAACGTGCCGGCCTACGGGGGCATCGCCGCTGTGGACTGTTATATCGGTGCCACCGAAACCTGCGAGGACGATCCCTTGAACCGGGTCTACCCCGGGGAGTTCAACTACGGCGGCGGCCACGTGTTCCAAGACCTCGTGGCCGGCAGGAAAGTTCATCTCAAGGCCCAGGGCTACGGCACCGACTGCTATCCGCGCAAGACGCTGGAGAAGGAGGTCACCCTCAAGCAGCTGCCCTACGCCCAGCTGTTCAACCCGCGCAATGCCTACCAGAACTACAATTGCGCCGTGAACCTCTCGCCCAAGACGATCTACACCTACATGGGAACGCTCAAACCCCGCGGGCAGAATGCCAACTACTGCTCGGCCGGCCAGTTGAGCCCGCTGTTCAACGACCCCCATTACCGCACCATCGGATTGGGGACCCGTATCTTTCTGGGCGGCGGGATCGGCTACGTCACCGGCGCCGGCACCCAGCACAAGCCGGGCGCCAAACGCACCCGCAAGGGCATACCGCGCACGCCGGCCGGGACGATCAGTGTGATGGGCGATCTCAAGCGCATGAGCGCCAAGTGGCTCATGGGCGCCAGCCTCCAGGGCTACGGCTGTTCCCTTTCGGTGGGCCTGGGCATTCCGATCCCGATCCTAAACGAGGACATGGCCGCCTACACCGCGGTGTCGGACGACGATCTGTTCACCCAGGTCGTGGATTACAGTCACGACTACCCGCAGGGAACGGGCGTCACTTTAGGCGAGGTCAGCTATGCGGAACTCAAGAGCGGCCGCATTCGTATCAACGGGGAAGACATCGCCACCGCACCGCTTTCGAGCACGGTCCGCGCCCGCGAGATCGCGCTCATGCTAAAGGACTGGATCGCCAAGGGCAAGTTCCTGCTCGGTGAACCCCAGACGACACTGCCGAGCACGTGAACGGCCCGTAAGGCAAACGGCGCCGGCCCGAGCCCCGGCCGGATGGAGAGGTGCGTTGCGGACCTTCCTGGCCTTCAATCCGCCCGAGGATACGGTCCGTCGGATCGAACGCCTGCAGCACCGCTTGCAGGCCGAGGGTCTTGCGGTCCGGTGGGTGGAGCCGGCCAACATCCACCTGACGCTCAAGTTTCTGGGGGAGACGGATCCTGCCGCCGGCGAGGGCATTGAACGTGCCATGCAGGCGGCCGTGGCCGGCCAGGCGCCGCTCGAAATGGCGTTGGGGGGGCTGGGCGGATTCCCCCGCCTGTCGCGGCCCAGGGTGCTCTGGCAGGCCGTGGCGGGCGAGGTCGACCGTCTGGAGGTCATTCAGCAGGCGTTGGATGTCCGACTGACGCGTTGCGGATTCGAGCGCGAAAAGCGCCCCTTCCGCGCCCATCTGACCATCGGCCGCATCCGCCGCCCCCAGCGCTGGCGCACCGCGGATGCCGCGATCGCCCGCAGGATGCAGGATCTGCCGCTTGTGCCCTTTACGGTGGACACCCTGATCTGGTATGAGAGTCGCCTCTGCCCCGGCGGGGCGCAGTACACGGCATTGGCCCGCGCGCCGCTGAGGGCGGCCTCAACTCTCGCGTGACGGCGTGCCCGCCGAACGCCGCACGGTTTTGCGGTCAATATCATGCGGCCGCACCAATCCGCTAACGACGACGATCCGGCGCCTTCATCCCCGACCGGCGCCCGGAAGCACCTGGAGGAATCTATGACGACAGCACCGGACAAGAGCAAAGCGGTCGAATCGGCCATGACCCAGATCGAGCGTCAATTCGGCAAAGGCGCCATCATGCGTCTGGGAACGGAGGCCGTCACCCAAGTGCCGGTCATTTCCAGCGGTTCGATCGCGCTCGACAAGGCCCTGGGCATCGGCGGCCTGCCCAAAGGGCGGGTCATCGAGATCTTCGGTCCCGAATCCTCGGGAAAGACCACGCTGGCCCTGCACGCCGTGGCCGAAGCCCAGCGCGCCGGCGGTATCGCCGCCTTCATCGACGCCGAACACGCGCTCGACACGAACTATGCCCGCAAACTGGGCGTGAATTGCGACGAACTGCTGGTTTCGCAGCCGGACACCGGCGAGCAGGCGCTCGAGATCGCCGACATGCTGGTGCGCAGCGGCGCGATCGACATCATCGTCATCGACTCGGTGGCCGCCCTGGTGCCGCGGGCCGAAATCGAGGGCGAAATGGGCGATTCCCACATGGGCCTGCAGGCGCGCCTCATGTCCCAGGCCCTGCGCAAACTCACCGGCACCATCGGCAAGACCATGACCGCGGTCATCTTCATCAACCAGATCCGGATGAAGATCGGCATCGTCTTCGGCAATCCCGAAACGACCACCGGCGGCAACGCCCTTAAATTCTACTCCTCCGTGCGCCTGGACATCCGGCGCACCGGCGCTATCAAGGAGGGTCAGGAGGTGGTCGGCAACCGGACCCGCGTCCGGGTGGTCAAGAACAAGATGGCGCCTCCCTTTCAGGAGGCGGAGTTCGACATCAGCTACGGCGAGGGCATCTCCAAAACCGGCGAGATCCTCGACATCGGCGTGGCCAGCGGGGTCATCGACAAAAGCGGCTCCTGGTATGCCTACAAGGGCGAGCGCATCGGCCAGGGGCGCACCAACGTGAAGAATTTCTTCGCCGACAACGCGGATATCTATAGCGCGGCGCTGCAGGAAATTCGCGAAAAACTGGGGTTCGCCGAGAAACCGGAGGAAAATCGCGAGACCGATGCCGACTGAAACCCGGGCCGTCCGGGTCGTAACGCGTCTTCGCCGCTGGTGGCGACAGCCGAACCTTAGGAGACGAAGCTTATGACGGGTAACGAAGCACGCAAGCTATTTCTGGACTTTTTCGAAAAGCACGACCACCAGGTGGTGCGCAGTTCTTCACTCGTTCCGGCCGACGATCCGACCCTCCTGTTCACCAACGCCGGGATGGTGCAGTTCAAGCGGGCGTTTTTGGGAGAAGAGAAGCGCAATTACGTGCGGGCCACCACATCGCAGAAATGTGTGCGCGCCGGCGGCAAGCACAACGACCTCGAGAACGTGGGCTACACGGCCCGGCATCACACCTTTTTCGAGATGCTGGGCAACTTTTCCTTCGGCGACTATTTCAAGGAAAAGGCCATCGAGTACGGCTGGGACCTGCTGGTCAACGGCTACGGCCTGCCGGCCGATCGCCTGTGGGTGTCGATCTACCTGGATGACGACGAGGCGGCCGACATCTGGCACCAGCAGATCGGTGTTCCCACCGAGCGCATCGTGCGGCTGGGGGAGGAAGAAAATTTCTGGGCCATGGGGGACACCGGTCCCTGCGGCCCCTGCTCCGAGATTCATCTGGACCGCGGCGGCGCCTGTGGTCTCGGCAACCCCGACTGCGGGGTCGACTGCGACTGCGACCGCTTCCTCGAGATCTGGAACCTGGTGTTCATGCAGTTCAACCGCGACGCCTCCGGGAAGATGGAGCCGCTGCCCAAGCCCAGCATCGACACCGGCCTGGGGCTCGAGCGGACCTGCTCGGTCCTGCAGGACGTGGAGACCAACTACGACATCGACCTGATGGTGCCCATCATCAACAGGACCGAAGAACTGGCCGGACGTTCGGTTTCCGAATCACGGGAGACCGAAGTGGCCATGAAGGTGATCGCCGACCACAGCCGGGCGACGGCGTTTCTGATCGGCGACGGGGTGCTGCCATCCAACGAGGGACGCGGTTACGTCCTGCGCCGGATCATGCGCCGCGCCATCCGCTACGGACGCAACATCGGGCTGGTCAAACCCTTTCTGCACGACACGGCCCGTACGGTCATGGACATCATGCGGCCCGCCTACCCCGAACTGGGCGAGGCCGAAGCCTTCATCACCAACGTGATCGAAAACGAGGAAGTCCGCTTTTCCGAAACCCTCGACAACGGCCTGCGGGTGCTCAACGACGCCCTGGGCGAATTGCGGGCCCGCGGAGAGAACGTGGTGCCCGGCGATGTGATCTTCAAGCTCTACGACACCTTCGGCTTCCCGGTGGACATCGTGCGCGACGTGGTGCGCGACGAAAAACTCGAGCTGGACATGGCCGGTTTCGATGCCGCCATGGACCGCCAGCGGGCCCAGTCGCGTGCCAAGGTCACGTTCACCGAAATCGGGGACGCCTACCGACCGCTGTCGGCCGAGGGTTTCCAGCCCGAATTCAAGGGCTATGAAGCGCTTGCCCTGGAAAGCCGGGTGGTGCTCCTGGTCAAGGACGGTGCCGAAGCGGCTGAAGCCGCCGCCGGCGATGCGGTCGAAATCGTGGCCGAGGTCACCCCGTTTTACGGCGAGGCCGGGGGGCAGGTCGGCGATGTGGGAACGATCAACGGACTGGCCGGGGATCCGCCGGCCGCGATCGATATCGGGGGTACGATCAAGGATCCCACCGGTCTGATCATCCACAAAGGGGTCGTGAACACGGGGCGGATTGCCACAGGCGACGCCGTGCGCCTGCAGGTGGATCTGACCGCCCGCCAGGCCACGGCCCGCAACCACACCGCCACCCACATCCTGCACGCCGTGCTGCGCGAAGTCCTGGGCGACCACGTCAAGCAGGCCGGCTCCCTGGTGGCGCCGGACCGCCTGCGGTTCGACTTCACCCACTTCTCCCAGATCGAACCGGCCGTGCTGGCGGCTATCGAGCGCAAGGTCAACGCGCGTATCCTCGAGAACGTGGCCACCCACACCGACGAGATGGCGGCGGAAGAGGCCTTTCAATCCGGCGCCACGGCCCTGTTCGAGGAAAAGTACGGCGATCGTGTGCGGGTGGTCAGCCTCGCGGACTTCAGCAAGGAGCTCTGCGGCGGCACCCATGTGGGGCACACCGGCGACATCGGGTTTTTCAAGATCGTGGGCGAATCCAGTGTGGCCGCCGGCGTCCGGCGCGTCGAGGCCATGACGGGCGAGGGCGCCCTGGACACTGTCCAGCAGATGGCCCGGTCCCTGGACGAGACCGCCCGGCTGCTGAAGGACAGTCCCCAGAACATCACGCTGCGGATCGAAAAACTGCTGGCCCAGCAGAAAGAGCTGGAAAAAGAGGTCGAACGCCTCAAAGGCAAGCTGGCCTCACAGACGGCGTCCGACGCCGAGACGGATGTGCGCGAAGTCAACGGGGTCAAGGTGCTGGCCCGCCGTGTGGAGGCCGACAACCCCGGGGCGCTGCGCGACCTCGTGGACCGCTTCCGCGACCGGCTGCAGTCGGGGGTCGTCGTCCTGGGCTGCGTCAGCGGTGCCAAGGCGCTGCTGATCGCCGGCGTGACCCCGGATTTGCAGGGCCGTTTCCACGCGGGCAACGTCATCCGGCAACTCGCGCCCGTGGTGGGCGGCGGCGGGGGGGGTAAACCCGATTTGGCCCAGGCCGGCGGCAGCCAGCCGGAGCATCTCGACCAGGCGCTGGCCCGGGCCTACGAGGTGATCGCCGGGATGTAAGGCGCTAACGAACCGGCCGCCCGCAGGCAGGACCGGGAGACACCCGACGCCAGCTTAAATGACACGACCGGCGATGCCCCCAAGGGGCGATCGCCGGTTTGGTGTTATACCGGCCGCCATCGACCGGACGCACAGGGCCATCGTCTTTGGAGGCGTTGCGGGCCGACGGCCGTCTTGTCGCAAGGCTGCCGTCCAGAAGCGCCGACGCCGCGTTCAGACCTGCCGCAGCACGTCGATCATCGAAAAAACCTGACCGCTGCATCCCTGGTCCAGCTTGCGGGCCAGAAACCGCAACGCGTCCAGGGTCCCTTCGGCATAGATTTCCCGGCCGTTGATATTATGGGTGAATTCGAACCTGGTGGTCTGATCGGCGGAGATCAGGGTGTATGTATGCCAGCCGTGGCCCCCCAAGTAGACTTCCGGGACGCCCCACTGGGTTTGCTGCACCCGGGGGTCGCGTTCCTGGTGGATCTGGTCGTCCGTGAAGTCGACGCCCATGGCGTTGAAATAGCGCACCATGGCCTTGGCCGTTCCGCTGGTGTCGGCCTTGCCCTGCTGGTGGCTTTCACGGACCGTCAGGGTGTAGCCGCCGAACAGGCCCGGGAAGGTTTCGGCGGCATAAGCCATCATGGCCTGGAGGCCGACGATCTGCTTGGCCATGTTGGGCGCGATCACCGCCGCGTTGGACGACTGCAGCACGGTGCGGCGCAGGGCCTCGCGGTCGCCGCCCGTGGTGCCCATGACGAAGGGCAGCCCCTGGTCGCAGTAGAATGCGGCATTGGCATTCACGGCCGAAGGGTGGGTGAAATCGACGCAGATGCATTCGGGATAATCGGTTTTGACCCCGTCGATACGCGCCCCCCGATCTTCGGGGCGGATGAGTGCGATCGGCTGCCCCTCGATGTCGACATGGGTCGCTTCGATCTCCGGGCCCGTTAGGGAATAGGGCACGAGAACCATATCGTCCGTCTGGACAATGTGCCGGGCGAGCATGCGGGTCACGTTGCCCGGCAGTCCGTTGACCATTACGTTCAGGCCGTTCATGGTGGCTTTTCTCCTCTCGGTTGGCCGTTTCCATTGAAAGCGGTCGGGCGGCCGCCCGTGCCCGTCAAAGCCCTTGTACCAGAGACCGCGCTAGTTCCCGCAGCAGCGGGAAGGCAGTGGTTTCGACCCGGTCCAGGTTGCGCTGCAAGCTTGCCAGGGCGCCGGGAATATAAGCGGCGAACCGGCCCTTTTGCCCGACCTTGACCAGAAAGCCGAAAGCGCCCAGGATTTGCAGGTTGCGCGCCACGGCGCAGAGACGGAAATGCGTGGCGATGGCCTTCCGGGGTTTGCCGGTCCGCTGCCGATAGCGTCGGATGAAGTCATCCAGAAGCGTTTCCTGCACGGTTTCGGGCAGGGCGACGTATGGGTCGATCAGCAGGGAGGCCAGGTCGTATTCGGCCGGGCCCAGCCGTCCCCCCTGATAATCGATGATCCAGGGCCGGCCTGCGGCGATCAGGATGTTGCGGGATTGGAAATCCCGGTGCATGAACCCGTCGGCCGGCTGCGCCAGGATGCCATCGGCCAGGCGGTGGCTTTCGGCTTCGATCCGCGCGAAGGCGACTTCCCGGCCGCAATAGTCGCGCACAAAGGCTTCGATGAAATAGCGGCACTCCTTCTCCACGATGACCTGCCGGTCGTAGGCAGCGGTCTGCCAGGTCCAGCCCGGATCGAAGCCGTTTCCCCCCGATACCGACATATCGACCAGAAGGTCAATGATTTTCCGGTAGAGAGCGATTACCGCCCCGGGGGACCCCGCCTCGGATACGCGGGTCTGCAAATGGCAATCGCCCCGGTCCTCCACGAACACCAGGCCGGCAAACGGATCGGCGCGGAGGATGCGCGGTACGGGCAGTCCCCGGCGGTGGAGGTGGCGGCCGATGTGGACGAAGGCGTCGGCCTCGCCCGGCGCGGCACCCTCGCGCAGACCGTGATCCACCATGACCACCGATCGGTCGCCACGTCGCAGCCGGTGCCAGCGACGCTCGGAACCGTCGCCCGCCAAAGGCTCCCAGGCGATAGGGACGGCGGTGTCTTCCGGCGCCAGTTCCCGGAAGACCGCCGTTGCCATGATTTGACGGGCGGTCTGCCGATAGCGCTGCGGTGTGCCCACATCGACCCAGCGATTGTCGGCGGCGATGAAGGCCTTGATCTTATGCCCGGCGGCCAGCATGGCCCTGAAGGCGTCGATGCTGTGGGCAAACCCCTCCTTGGGAATAAAATCGATCACCTCCGGCTCGAGCACCTGGATGCCGGTGAAGGTCAGACGGCGCCGATCGCTTCGGGGGTTATCGTCCGCGGGGGTGAAATCCACGATATTCCCCTGCGCATCCACCGTCACGGTGTTGAATGCCGGATCGTCGCGCATCACCAGGGTGGCCGGATGATCGTGCGCGGCATGATACCGGAAGACGGATCCCAGATCGATGTCGGTGGCCACATCGCTGTTGACGACCATGAAAGGCGCCGAGCCCCAGATATCGGCCGTATTGCGGATGGCCCCGCCGGTGCCGAGAATTTCGGGTTCGTGCCGCAGGATGATTCGGGCGGCAAAGGATTCGGCCGCCAGATAGGCTGCGATCTGCTCGGCCAGGTGGTGCGTGTTGATCGCGATGGTCCGGACCCCGGCCGCTATCAATTGATTGATGATCCGCTCCAAGAGGGGACGCCCGTCCAGCGTGAAGAGCGGTTTGGGAGTGCGTTCGCTAAAGGGCCGCAGGCGCGTGCCCAGACCGGCTGCCAGGACGAGGGCTTTCATGGCATCATTGCAGGAATTTCAGATAGCGCTGAATGGGTTCGCGGTGGCGGTCGATGGCGTCTTCGTCGTCCCGGCAGCGAACGCCCCGGCTTTGAAAAAAGGTCAGGGCATTCCTGAAATTCACGCGCGAGAGGGACTCGTTGCATTCGACTTCACCGTTCTTGGCCAGGCGGTTGCCGTAGGCGGCAATTTTCTTGAGCTGGTCCTTCAGATTCAGGTCCCCCTCTTTTTGGCGGGCCAGCTGATTCAGGGTGATGCGGTAGGACTCGAAATACGAGCGTAAAAAGCCCGAGAAGAGTTTCAGCTTGCGAAAGCCCAGTGAGGTGATGTTGTAGGTGTCGGGCAAGTTGGGGTGGGGGATCAGAATGGCGTCGTTGATGAACGCCTTGATATTCTTGCGGACGTACCATTCCGGCGGATTCTCCAGATCGTAGGAGAATTCATATTTAAAGAAGTCCTGAAGAAAGCGGTAGCTGGCGTGCAGGTCCGTGGCGACGAACTGGAAGGCATCGCGTTCGAATATCGACAGGGCCGTGCAGGCCGCCGGGACGAAGCAGGCTACGCAGTTGTTCTTGTAGTACTCCAGACTGGGGCGCTTTTCGTTCTGGACGCGATAGCGCGGCGTCTCCTCGGTGGCGGCGGCCTTTTTATCGAGCGGCGCCACGAATTTGCGCTGCATGTAGATATGCAGGACCTGCTCGATGGCCTTGGCCGGGTCGACGTCCAGGGTGTCGGCCAGCTTGGCGCCGTGAAAATAGAGATGGTTGAGATAGGTTTCGGCGGTTTCCTGCAGCATGGGCAGGGTAAAGGCCTGATGGGAATGGTTGAGCAGGGCCGCGGCGGTGATGGCGTGCGGGGTGATGACCGCCACGCGGTTGATGGCGTGGATGGTGCGGTGGCCGATGTTGCGGCAGAACGCGTTGATTTCCTCACGGTCCATGCCCTCCAGGTCGAGCGCGCTATCACGCAGCAGATCGGCCAGCGAAATCGGTTCCTCAAATTCGATGTAGATCTTGCCGAAGCGTTTCTTGAGCACCTTGTGCGCCCGAATCACCTGCTTCAGGCTTTCGGGTTCCTTCTTGCCGCCCTCGAGTTCGTGCAGATAGGCCTTTTCTTCGGGGACCTTGTCATAGCCGATGTAGATCGGGGCGAGGATCAGATCCTCGCAGGCGCGCTGCTGGTAGGCTTCCAGCAGGATGGAGAGAAGTCCGGTCTTGGGGGAGAGCAGCTTGCCGGTGCGGCTGCGCCCGCCTTCGATAAAGACTTCGATGTTGAAGCCCTCCTGCAGCAGCTTGTTGACGTAGGCGGCAAAAACGGCGGCATACAACGGCTGGCCCTTGAAGGTCCGGCGCATGAAGAAAGCGCCCGATCGCCGGAAAATCGGCCCCATGGGCCAGAAGGAGAGGTTTTTACCGGCCACGATGTGCGGGCAGGGCATGTTGTTGTGAAACATGATGTAGGAGATCATCAGGTAGTCGATGTGGCTCTTGTGGCAGGGGAGAAGAACCACCGGTCCCCGCTGGGACGCGGTCTTCAAGCGGTCGAGGCCCGCGTGGTCGATGATGACCCCGTCGAACATGGTGCCGATGATCCAGTCCAGGAGCTTCGCCAGGGTTTTGATCATGCCGATGCGGTAGTCGGCGGCGATCTCTTCGAAATAGGTTTCGGCCTGCCGGTGCAGTTTGGTCACCGGTTTTTCTTCGCGATCCGCCTGCTCGCGGATGAATTGCTGCAACCGGGTCCCGGTCAGCACCGCTTCCTCGATTTCCAGACGGCTCTTGAGGACCGGCCCCAAAATACTCTGGCGATGGCGGTTGATTTGTCGCAGAAGGTTGCGCCGCAGGAGCAGGGCCTGGTAGGTGCGGCTGCGGTCGCAGACATCGGGATGCCGCATGAACGTCTGGAGGTCCACGGGGGTGCTCAGTTCGACGAAGGTGCGGCCGGGGTTTTTGACGAGGGTGGTGAAGCGTCGAAAAAAACCCAACGCCTGTTCGTGTCCGAAGAGATGCCGCCACAACGAGGGCGTCGTTCTTTCGGGATCCTTTTCAAAGATCATCAGGTGGGGGACGAGATAAATGGGGCGATCCGTTGCCGCCTGGTAATCCAGCAGGAATTTTATCGGGTCGGTTTTTTCCTTGACAAATCGTCGGCTGAAACCGCCCGGTTCGACCAGGGAGAGAAAAAACGTCTCGCCCCCTGCGAGCATGCGCTGGTAGTAGCCGGCGGTGTACGGGTCGGGAAAACCGAAGTGACGGCAGAAGTGATCCACGCGCGCCAGCAGCATGCGGAATATACGTGAGAGCGGCTGGTAGAGGAATACGGTGTAGTCGAATGCCACCGTGGGGGCGGGCATGCGTTTGCTGCCGTAGCGGCTGTGGTAGAACAGCCACTGGAACAGGCTCTTGCGTTTGGTGACACAGACCAGAATGGCGCTGCGCGGCAGTGTTTTGAGCACCGCGGCCTGGCTGGGCGCCAGCGTGATGCCGCGGTAGAAAAGCCGCTGCAGGTGCGAGATCAGCCAACCGGGTGGCGATGGCAGATAGCAGGCGTAGTGTTGATGGGTCCCCTTGAGCAGACACTGGATGACGCGGTCGATCCGCGCCTGGATGCGTTTCCATTTGGGACTGCGGAAGATGATCATGAACGCGCCTGTGGGGCTTGAAACGGGTGCCGGTCATGAACGTCGATGCTGGCGTCCCGTAGGGTTGTGTCATCGGACGAGGAAAACTAGCTACCAGAATGGCGGCGATGATGCAATCGGAAACCACTGGTCACGGCATGCGGGCCGGACGGCGCACCGCCCGTCGGCATCCGGACGACCGGCCGCCGGATCCCTCCGTCGCGCCGCCGCACGCCGGGCACCGACCGCGCAACTAAAAATAACCTTGAGAAAAAAAAGTGGATATGTTATGCGGAGCTCAATTTTAACACTTGCCAACGACGATTTGATTATCTAACATCAGTGCGCGCTGATCCAGCGGGCCTTTCGATTTGCCGAAACAATTCCCGTTTCCGATCAGGATCTCCAAGGGCGCGTCCCGGGGATCGCTGAGACCATCAAGTCAAGGGCAATAATCCCAGCGAATCAATAGTATGGAAAACTTACTACAAGGAGGACGGTGTAAATGAAAACTTTAGTTGGTGGGGCGGCAGCCGCTGTTTTGGGACTCATCGGGCTGGTGGTATGGTGGTCTCCTTTCATGACGCTTCTGGCCGGTGCGATTCCCCTGATGCTCCTTCTCGGGGGAGGCCTGGCGATTTACCTGGGATTTGACGAACTCAAGGACACATGGAAGAAAGACGATTCCATCGGCAGTCCGATCGGATCCGACGACGACGTTGAAAAATACAAGCAGGAGATCGATGAGCTCAAGCAGGAAATCGACAGCCTGAAAAAAGCTTAGATCCCCATCGTTTTACCCGGCCCTGCGGCGCCAGGCCGCAGGGTTTTTTTTTGCCATTTCCAGCAGCACCGCCGGCTGCAAGGGCATCAGCGGCCGGGATAGATCAGACTGGGAGCGCAGGCCTCCCTGAAAGCAGCCAGTTCTTCCTTCCACGCTTGTGCCACCAATTCGAGGTCCTCCAGCGCTTCGACGCAGCGGCGAAGGTCGGCGCTGCCCAGAATGAGATCGATGGGGCGCTTTTCAAATTCGTATTCATAGGGCGGGGCTTTCCATTCGAATGCTTCGGGATGGCAGCCCACGATCGCCTGCAGGAGCTGAAGGCTGGTCCGATAAGGCTGGTAACGATCCCGGTCGGTGATGTGGACCTGAAACCCGTGGCAGGGGGTCTGCGCGTGCTTGCCGGATGTGGGCTCGAAGGTCAAGGGGCGCAGGATGACGCCCGGCAGGCTTTTGCCGGCCAGGGCTTCCCGCACCCGGGCAAGGTCGAGGTAGGGCGCGCCGCAGATTTCAAAGGGCAGTGCCGTGCCGCGGCCTTCGGACATGTTGGTGCCCTCCCAGATCACCTGCCCCGGATAGACCGCGGCGGTTTCGATGGTCGGCATGTTGGGCGAGGGCGCAACCCACGGCAGCCCGGTGTCGTCAAACCACATGGCCCGCTCCCAGCCGTCCATGGCCATCACGTCGAGTTCGCAGCCGATGCCGAAATGATCGTTGAAGAGGCGGGCCAGTTCCCCGATGGTCAGCCCGTGGCGCATGGGCAGGGCGTAACGGCCCACAAACGAGGTCCACCGGGGATCGAGAAGGTTGCCCTCCACTTGGCGTCCGTTGATCGGGTTGGGCCGGTCGAGCACCAGCACCGGACGGCCGCAGTCCCGCGCCGCCTCCAGGCAGTAGGACAGGGTGTAAATAAAGGTGTAGACCCGGGTGCCCACGTCCTGGAGATCCACCAAGAGAACGTCGATGGGTTCCAGCATTTCGGGCGTGGGGATACGCGTCTCGCCGTAGAGGCTGAACACGGGCAGCCCCGAGACCGCGTCGGTCATATGGTCGGACTCCACCATGTTGTCCTGCTTCTCGGCGCAAAAACCGTGCTGCGGGGAATAAAGGGCTTTGAGCTGGCCGGGGAAGCGCCGCATCAGGCCGTCGCGGGCGTGCCGGTAGCGGCTGTCGATCGAAGCCGGATTGCACAGAAGCCCCAGGCGCTGGCCGCGTATCCAGGGATGGTCGTGTCGCAGAAGCTGCTCCAGTCCGGTCGTAACGGCGGGCATCGGTAGAAACCTCGCTGGCATCCATTGGGGTTGAAAGCGTGCCGCAGCGCAGGGCCTGTCGGCAGGGAACACTCTGGTCTCATAGCGAACCTGGCCTTGAATGTAAACGTCCGGCGGCGCTGCCGGCGCCGCGCTCGTCGAAGCCTGCCGGTCGGCGACGTCCAACCCCGTGTAATTCTTGGGTGGACGCACCGATGCGCCTTGACAAAAGGGGCTAGAATCAATAAACACAACCTCGTCAAATCCATCGTCGTCCCGAAGCGCTGTTTGCGATTTTCTCAATTCTCGCCTCGGCCGACGCCGTTGATGAGGGTGAATTGGGAGTTGAGCTAAACGGTATCGCTATTATTGTCGGTGACTATGGTAGCGGTAAAACCGAAGTGTCCATCAATCTGGCGCTCGAAAGCAAACGTGCCGGGGTTGACGTCCGGATCGCAGATCTCGATCTGGTCAATCCCTATTTTCGCACGCGGGAAGCACGCAACCAGTTGCGTTCCCGGGGGATCGATCTGATTCTGCCGCCGCCGGCCTACCTGCACGCCGACCTGCCCATTTTGAGCCCCGCCATCGCTGGATTGCTCCGCAGCCCCGGTCCGCTGACGATTCTGGACGTCGGCGGCGACGACGTGGGGGCGGTCGTGCTGGGGGCGTTGGCCGACGTCCTCAAGGGCCGGGACGTGCAGATGCTGCAAGTCGTCAATCCCTTGCGACCGCAGACCGGATCGGTGGAAGGTTGTCTGCGCAGTCGGGCCGCCATCGAAGCGGCCGCCCGACTGCCGGTGGCGGGATGGATCGTCAACGCGCATCTGATGGATGAAACCACGACGGCTACCATTACGGACGGCTACCGGTTCGGGCGGGAGCTCGCCGCGGCGACCGGGCTGCCACTGGTTTGCGTGACAGCGCCGCTGGTCTTGCTGGCGGCCGTATCCGAAGGGCTGCAAGATTGCCCGGTCCTGGGGATCCGGCGACAGCTCGTGCCGCCCTGGAGACATTCCGATCCGCTCGCGGGCGACTGACCCGCGGCGGTTCACGACATCATCGCGAAGCGGCAGCGCCAGACCGGCGCCGCATCGCCGCAGGAGGTTTAGCGCATGGCCTATAGACACATCGTCGACAAAGATCGCTGCAAGGGCTGCGGCCTGTGCGTGGCGATCTGTCCCAAAAACGTGCTGGAGCTTTCGCGCGAAGTCAACACCAAGGGGTATTTCCCTGTTTTTCAGGCGCGCCCGCAAGACTGCATCTATTGCGCCATGTGTTGTGTCATGTGCCCCGACGTGGCCATTGAAATCGAGGAAGACGCGGAACATTCCGCGGCGTGACCAAACAATCACCCATCTTCGGACCCGGGCGAAGGGACGCTGCCAGGCGCTGGAAAGCCGGCCGCCGAGGGGCCGTCAGCCCTCCGGGTCCTCACCGGATCGTCGCGAGCGCCGGAGGGTGGGGCCAGCAGGAGGTCGTATGGGAAAAGTCCTGATGAAGGGCAACGAAGCCATCGGTGAAGCCGCCATCCGGGCCGGCTGCTTGAACTATTTCGCCTACCCGATCACGCCGCAGTCCGAGGTGGCCGAGTACCTGGCGAAACGCATGCCCGAGGTGGACGGCGTTTTTCTGCAAGGTGAGAGCGAGGTGGCCGTAGGCTATATGATCTTCGGTGCCGCCGCCTGCGGCGAGCGGGTTTTCACCACGAGTTCCAGCCCCGGCGTCAGCCTGATGAGCGAGGCGCTGAGCTACATCACCTGTGCCCAGTGCCCGGCCGTCTTCGTCAATATCATGCGCTGCGGCCCGGGGCTCGGGGGCATCCTGCCCTCCCAGGGGGATTATTTCCAGGCCACCAAGGGCGGCGGGCACGGCGACTACCGTCTGCTCGTGATGGCGCCCGACAGCGTGCAGGAAGCCGTCGAGATGGTCATGGAGGCTTTTCCGCTGGCCGAAAAATACCGCAACCCGGTCATGATCCTGGGCGACGGGCTCACCGGCCAGATGATGGAACCGGTGGAATTCCCGGATGCTTTGCAGACCCCGCCCTCCAACAAGGACGAATGGGCCACCAACGGCATGGACACCCGCGACAGCCGGACGCGCAATCTGGTCAAGTCGCTCTACCTCGATCCGGTGGAACTCAATGCGCACAACCTGATGCTCAAAGCGAAATACGCGCGCATGCAGCGCGAGGACGTGCGCTACGAAGTGATCAATGCGGACGCCGACTACCAGGCCCTGATCGTCAGCTACGGCACCATGAGCCGGGTCTGCCGGACGGCCGTCGAAAACCTCAAGGCCGAGGGACGCGAGGTGGCCATGATCCGCCCGCAGACGCTGTTTCCGTTCCCCATCGAGGCCATTCGACAGGCGGCCGGCAAAGCGGGCTGCCAATTCGCGATCAGCATCGAGATGAGCATGGGGCAGATGGTGGAAGACGTCGAGCGCAGCGTGCAGGGGCAATGCCCGGTGGAATGGTACGGCAAGTGCGGCGGTGAAGTGCCGACCCCCGAGGAAGTCATGGACGAAATCCGGAAACGGCTGGCGCACTGAGCGCTCGAGGAACCACGGTGGTCACCCGACCCCGCCGATCGAGGAGCACAAAATCATGGGAAAGACGTTTAGCAAACCGGAAGCCCTTTCCGACAACCACACCCATTACTGCCCGGGGTGCACCCACGGGGTCATCCATCGGTTGATCGCCGAGGTGATCGACGCGATGGGCATCCGCGGCCGGACGGTGGGAATTGCCCCGGTGGGCTGCTCGGTGCTGGCCTACAACTATTTCGACTGCGACTTCCAGGAGGCCGCCCACGGACGGGCGCCGGCCATGGCCACCGGGATCAAACGGGTGCGGCCCGACCTGATGGTCTTCACCTACCAGGGCGACGGGGACCTGGCCAGCATCGGCATGGGCGAAATCATCCACGCCGCCAACCGCGGGGAGAAGTTCACGGCCATCTTCGTCAACAATGCCGTCTACGGCATGACCGGGGGGCAGATGGCGCCCACCACCATGCCGGACCAGCGCACCACCACCTCACCCGCCGGTCGCGACGTGGCCGACGTGGGCATGCCCATCAAGGTGGCCGAACTGCTGGCGGCGCTGCAGACACCGGCCTACATCACACGGCAGACGGTGATCAAGCCCAAGTACATCAACCGGGCCAAGAAAGCCATCGCCCGGGCGTTCGCCTACCAGGCCGAAAGCCGCTGTTTCAGCCTGGTCGAGGTCGTCAGCAACTGCCCCACCAACTGGGGCATGACGCCGCTCGACTCCATCGGGTGGGTGGAGGAACAACTCTTGCCCTACTACCCGCTGGGCGACCTCAAAACCCCCGAGCCGGCAGAGGAGGTGGCCTGATGCAGAGTGAAGTCATGTTTGCCGGCTTCGGCGGCCAGGGCATCCTGCTGAGCGCCAAGATGCTGGCCCACGCGGCCATGGAGGAGGGGCGCGAGGTGGTCTGGATTCCGTCCTACGGGCCTGAAATGCGGGGCGGAACCGCCTACTGCATGGTCATCATGAGCGACCGGCCCATCGGGTCGCCGATCGTGAAAAATCCTCAACATCTCGTGGCCATGAACCGTCCCTCGCTCGAGAAGTTCGCACCGGTGGTCAAGCCGGGCGGTGTCGTGCTGATCAACAGCACGCTCATCCCCGTGCGGGCCGACCGCGACGACGTGGACGAACTGGCCATTCCGGTGAACGACCTGGCACTGGAGGCCGGCAGTGTGCGCTCCGCCAACGTCGTGGCCCTGGCGGCCTTTACGGCCCGCAGCGGCGTGGTGCCTCTCGAGGCCCTGCGTCGGGCGGTCGAGATGGAATTCGCCCGCAAGGCCAAGTTGATTCCGCTCAACATGGACGCCTTCGATCGCGGGGTCCGGGCGGTCGAGGCCGCCCCGCCGGCGCCGGGCCGCGGTGCCCGACCCATCGAAAGCACCTTAGAGACGACCCATGACAGCTGACATCCGACTACCGCCGCACATCCTGTCGATCGATCCCTACGTGCCTGGAAAGCCCATCGAGGAACTGGAACGGGAGTTGGGCATCCGCGATTCGGTCAAACTGGCCTCGAACGAAAACCCCTTGGGCCCTTCGCCCCGGGCGACGGCGGCCATTCGCGCGGCCATCGGCAACCTGCACCGTTATCCGGACGGCGCCGGGCACGAATTCGTCGCCGCCCTGGCCGCCCATCTCAACTGCGGCCCGCAGAACATCGTCATGGGCAACGGCTCCGACGACATCATCGCGCTGCTGGCCAACGCCCTGCTGACCCCCGGGGATCGGGCCGTGATGCCCCGGCCGTCTTTTCTGATGTACGAAATCGCCGTTCGCACGGTGGGGGCCGAACCGGTTTTCGTGCCCCTCGAAGCGTTGGCCATCGATCTCGATGCGATCCTGCGGGCGGTGGACGATCGCACCCGGCTGGTGTTTGTGTGCAACCCCAACAACCCCACCGGCACCATCGTCCGCCATCAGGCCTTCGAACGCTTTCTGGCGGCCCTGCCGCCTTCGGTCGTCGTGGTGGTGGACGAGGCCTATATCGAATTCGTGCGCGACCCGGCGTGTCTGCAGAGCATCGTCATGGCCTGCAACGATCGGCCGGTCGTCACGCTGCGCACGTTTTCCAAGCTATACGGTCTGGCCGGTCTGCGGGTGGGCTACGGGGTGATGCCGGCAGCGCTGGCCGAAGGCATCAACCGCATCCGCCAGCCGTTCAACGTCAACCTGCTGGCCCAGGTCGGCGCGCGGGCCGCGCTTGCCGACCGGGACTTCGTGGCCGCTACGCTGGAATTGGTGCATGCCGGGCTGGACGATCTCTATGGGG
>JASJBQ010000016.1 GCA_030066455.1 Desulfobacterales bacterium | reverse complement strand
TTGGCCGAGGTGCAGCAGATGGTCGAAAGCGCCTTGACGGCGGCCGAGGAGTTGACATAGGTCACCACCGGCACGCCCGGCAGGCTCGCCATGCGGGCTTCGAGGGCCTCGGGCGTCACCATGTCCGCCATGGGGCAGCCGGCGTCCGGGCGGGGCAGCAGGACCGTCTTCTGCGGTGAAAGAATGGAGGCCGTCTCGGCCATGAAATGCACCCCGCAGAAGACCAGCACCTCGGCGTCGGTCTCTGCGGCCTTGATACTGAGTTCCAGCGAGTCGCCGCAGAAATCGGCTGCGTCCTGGATTTCCGGCGGCTGGTAGTTGTGGGCCAGCAGGATGGCGTTTTTTTCTTTCAGCAGGCGCCTGATGCGCGTCAGGGTGTCGTCTGGCATGGTAAAACCTTTCATTTCCCGATGGGGTCAAAACTGGAGGACGTCGGTTCCCGGTGGGATGTCGAATGAAAACAAGCGGTCCGGCAGGACCGCGCCATAGTCGAAGCCCGTCAGGGCAATCCGGGTCTGGTCCCCGTAAAGATTGTTGGTGATGACCTCCACGATGTCATGGGTATCGCGCCGGATCCGGAGATAGACCTCGGCGATGTCCTGCGCCTCCGATAGGGGCACGAGCTTGAGGCGGACGATGTCCTCACCGGCGCCCGGGTCGAGCGAAATGCTGAAAGCCTTGCGCAGCAGGCGGATATCGGAAAGAAAACTCGCCCCCTCCTGGCCGCCCAGCACTTCGGAGGCCAGGCCCACGGTGACCTGGTTCTCATCCGGCTGGTACATCCAGAGGCTCTCGCCGTCGGTGATGAACAGCATCGGGCTGGGCGTCTCGTAGACCCAGCGCATCTTGCCCGGGTATTTGACGAAAAGCTGGCCCGAGGCTTCGTCCGTCACCTGCATGGCCTTGAGCGTCGATGTCAGGTGAAACCGCGCGCTGAAACCCGCCCGCGTGTAGCGGGCCTCGACCAGATCGAGGATTTCCGCCACCAGGGGATCCAATTTTTCCTGGGCCGCCACCGGCAGCGCCACCACCAGGATGGCCGCGAGAACCGACCACAGAACCCGAACACTCACCAATTTGGAACGCATATCACCTGCCTTTCGAAAACGACGGTGACCTTGGGGCCGCCCCCCGTTCAATGTCCAGACCCGGCTCCCACGGACGCGCATCGACCGGGCGCGGGTGGCAACCTATGCGAAATCAGCCGAATTGTAAACGCCCGGGCGCTAACCCCTCAGACGCGCCTGCGGTGGTATTGGACGACCGCAGCCGTGGATTATTCCAAGTGCGAGGTCCGTTGCTCACCGGATCCTATCCGTGGAAACAGCGCGATCGGGGAAGGGCTTCGCGGTTGGCATGGGCGCAAATCAACCCGCGGCCCTGCCTCATCAGGGTGCGACAGCTTTCCCGACACCGGACACCGGCCCTCAGTGCTTAGAGCAGCCGCCGCACGACCCCTTGGATATCGGCGACACCCATGGTGCCCAGATCCGTGCTGAGCGGGGTGCCGTCGAAATGCTCGGTGCGCCCGTAGACCGCCAGGGCGATCGCATCGATGCAGCCCAAGGCCTGTTCGGCCGCTGCCGTATCGAAATGCGCGGCGCGGAATCCTGTCGCGCGCAGGGTCTCCATGTTGCTGCGCGCCATCCGTTCGGCCTGCCGGCGGGCTTGCATCAAATGCCGCAGAAGGTACACTTTGCGGGCCATGAGCGCCCGGTAGTAATTGAGCGTATCCCCGTGCGCCGGCAGGAAAGCCATCAGGAAATCGAAGCAGGCGTCCCAGCGGCCGTCATCGGGCGGGAGGCGTTCGAGGAAATCGACCAGCAACCCCACCTGACCGGGGGTCTGCTGCAGACCCGCATTGCGCAATTTGACTTTCAGAAGAACGTCGGCGGCGGCCGCCCTCCCCTGCCGGGCCGCCCATTGGTCCAGCGTTTCGCGAAGACGCCTGTCGATCGACCAGCCGAGGCGCAGGCGTGCCACGAACGGCGCCACGCCCGCCCTCGGCAGGCGGCAGCCCAGTTGCCGGGGGCAGGCCGGAAACACCAGGCGGGCCCAGGCGGGCACGTCCATCAACCGCTCGGCCAGGCGGGATTGATCGCCAGCCCCCAGGCCGTCCCCCATGAGCACCGTCTCGAGACCGCATTGAAAATCCGCATCCGGGAAAAACACCAATTCCAGCAGCGTATCGCTATCGCTATCACCGGGACGGTCCAAAAGATCCGCCACGATGTGCGGATCGGCCGATCCCAGGGTGGCTTCGATGTACGCGACGACATCGCTCGTGATGGGCAGGCCTTCCCGGAAAAGCGCGCGGATCTTTGCCTCCACGCGATCGACCAAGCTTGGTGAAATCGTCTCTTTCACAGACACACCGTTCTTTAGAGATCCTTCATCATCAACTTAAACAGAACTCTTGCGGGAATCATCCAGCCAAGACGGCTATTATAAAGCGATTCGCAGACGGATTCGCCAAACGTTCGATAGCAAGGCTTGCGAAGCCCGAGGAATGAGGCTGTACAAGGCGTACGCCGCAATGACGAGGGCTTCGTATAACGCCGCTATCGGACGTTTGGCGAATCCGTCAGATATATGCAGCCATGAGCATTAGCATATCATGCTTCATCATCCCCCCCGGCAGACTCTGCCGCAGCTGGCCGTTGTCGAAGACGAACATGAAGGGCACGCTCAGAATGTTGAAACGATTGGCCAGCACGGGGTTGGCATCCACGTTCAGCTTGCCGGCCCGAACCCTCCCGCGCGATTCGGCGGCAAAGGCGTCGAACTGCGGGGCGATCTGACCGCAGGACGGGCACCACGGGGCCCAGGCGAAAACGAGGGCCGGGATGGGCGCCCCCAGGATCTTTTCCTCGAAGTTGGCGTCCGTTACCAGCAGGGGTTGTTCGATGAGGACATCCCCCGTGCGGATGGCGGCCTTGCATTTGCCGCAACGGGCTGTGGCGCCGAACCTGGCGGCCGGTATGCGGTTGCGGGTTTTGCACTCCGGACAGCGGATCAAATAGGGGTTCACGTTGGTCGACATGGCGGGCTGCTCTCCTTGGCCTCGCGGGTTTCCCTGCCGGATGGGCGAACATCCGGCAGGCGGGCGGCGATCGTACAGCCGTATTTTTTCAAGGAATATAACGCAGGTGAATGCCAAAGTGAATGCCCAGGGCCTCGACCGTCGCCAATGGGCGAGACGGCGTATCCTCAGGTGATACGCTGCCGGACAGTGGCCGAAACGAATTCGCTGATCAGCACCACGCCGAAAACGGCGATCAGCATCAGCGAAACTTCCTGCCACTGAAACTGGTTGATGGAGGAATACAGCAGGATGCCGATGCCGCCGGCCCCCACAAACCCCAGGACGGTGGATTCGCGGATGTTGATGTCCCAGCGGTAAACGGTGGTGCCGTAGATCACCGGCAGAACCTGGGGTAGGATCCCGTACCAGAGCACCTGCAACCGGGAAGCCCCGGTGGACTCGATGGCCTCCACCACGCCCGCGTCGATTTCCTCGATGGCCTCGGCCACCAGTTTGCCCATGAAGCCGATCGAGCGGAAGGCAATGGCCCAGATCCCGGCCATGGGGCCGGGGCCGAAGATGGCCACGAAAAGCAGCCCCCACACCACGGTATTGACCGAACGGGAGGTCACCAGGATAAACCGGCCCACGAACCAGGTAAAGGCGTTGGGGCTCGTGTTGCGGGCCGCCAGAAAAGCGATCGGGAAGGCGATCACCACGGTGGCCGCGGTGCCCAGGGTGGCGATGTGGATGGTCTCCAGCAGGGGATCCACGAGGATCTCCAGAAATTCGAGATCGGGCGGCCACATGCGATAGGCCAGGTCGTAGGCCTGAAGGTGGGCGTCCAGGAAATAAAACCAGGGAATATCGAGATTGCTGATCGACCAGACCGCCACAGCAACGGCCCCCATATACCAGACGTAACGCAGCAGGGTATCGCGCGGCGAGAAGCGGCGCCAGATCTCGGGGTGTTGGGGGGCATGCTCTTCAGCCGTCATCGCAGCTTCCCCCGGACCCAGTTGGAGAAGAACTCGCCCGCGAAGACCAGCGAGACGATGGTGATCAGGATGGCCAGACTGAAATCGTAGTCGTAGCGGCTGAAGGTGGCCGCCAGGACCTGTCCGATGCCCCCGGCGCCCACGATGCCCACGACGGTGGAATGCCGGATGTTGGCGTCCAGCCGGTAGATCGACACCCCGAGGTAGCGCGGCAGCACCTGGGGTGAGACGCAGTAGAGCAAAAGCTTCAGGAAACCGGCCCCGGTGGCGCGGATGGCCTCCAGCTGCCCGGGCGGCATGTTCTCGATATCCTCGGCAAGCATCTTGGAGATGAAGCTCGTACTGGCCACCACCAGTGTGAGCACACCGGCCAGCGGGCCGAAACCGAAGATCTTCACGAAGAAGATGGCGATGATGATTTCGTGAAAGGTGCGCGAGAGGATGATCAAGGCACGCGCCGCCAGATAGACGGGCCGGGGCACCAGGTTGACGGCCCCGCAGATGCCCAGCGGAATGGCCAGGAGCATGCCGAAAAAACTGGCCGCAAAAGCCATCTGCACGCTTTCCATGACACCCTTGAAAAGCAGGCTCCAGCGACTGAAATCCGGCGGGAACATGCGTGCCAGCATATTGGCCGCCCGCGGGATGCCGTTGGCCGCCCGCTGCCAGTTGATGTCCAAAGCGCCGATGGACCAGGCAAAATAGACCAGGGCCAGGGCCAGCAGCCCATAGCGCAACACCGGATTCTCGATCATGCGGATCCGGTGCCACCGGGGTGCTACCGCCGAAGTGCTTTCGGTGGCCGCACTCATCCGGCCGCTGCCTCGCGAATCAGGCCGTTCTTGTCCTCCGGCGGTTTGGTGTCCGGTCCGCCGCTTGCGCCGTTGCCTTCGCGCCGGATCGTGGTGCTCCAGTCTTCCTCGCCGTAGATCTCGGTGAGCACCGCCTCGGTCACATCGCCGGCGGTGCCGTCGAAGACGATGGCGCCCTGGCGCAGCCCGATGATACGGTCCGAAAAGGCCTGGGCCAGGGCCACGTCGTGGATGTTGACCAGCGCCGGCGTGCCGCGATCATGGGCCAGCTCCACCAAAAGCCGCATGATTTCACGGGCCGTCTTGGGGTCCAGGCTGGCGGTGGGCTCGTCCACCAGGAGCAGGTCGGGTTTCTGCATCAGTGCCCGGGCAATGCCCACGCGCTGGCGTTGCCCGCCCGAAAGCGCGTCCGCCCGGGTGTCCTGATATCCGGCGAGCCCCACGCGCTCCAACAGCTCGAAAGCCGCCCTGACGTCCTCCGGCGGGAACTTGCGGCGATAGGCTCTCCAGAAGCTGACGTATCCCAGCCGCCCGGAGAGTACGTTTTCCATCACCGTCAGGCGTTCCACCAGGTTATACTCCTGGAAGATCATGCCCATGCGCCGCCGCGCCCGCCGCAGTTCGCGCCGATTAAGGGCCAGGATGTCGGTATCGTGAAGTTGGATCAGCCCCCGGGTCGGTTCCACCAGGCGGTTGATGCAGCGAATCAGCGTGGACTTGCCGGCCCCGGAGGGTCCGATGATGGCCACCACCTGGGGCGCGTCCACGGAAAACCCGATGCCGCTCAGCGCCTTGGTGCCCGTGGGGTAGACTTTTTCCAAATTCGAGATCGTCAGCATCGCTTCCCAGCTTCCACCGGAGGATTGAGACTGGTACGCATCCCAAAACCAAGATTAGGGTTCCTGCTATTTCTTTTTCTTCTTTTTCTTTTTGACCTTGAGTCCCTTGAGGGCATCCTGGCTGTAAACGACCCCGTTGACCTCCTGGATGGTGCGGATGTCGGCCCAGTGCTCCTTGAAGGTGATGGGAATGAAGCGGTCGGCCTGCTTGCCGAACTCCTCGTCGAGCCCGGTCCCCTTCCAGTCGAAGGTCAGAAAAGCATCCTGGACCTTGGCCGCCAGGACAGGATCCAGGTTGTTCACGTAGCCGTAGGACGTGGTCGGAAACAGACGGGATTCCCAGATGACCCGGAGATCGTCCATGTTGACGACGCCCTTCTGGACCATGCGCTCCAGCACGCTGGAGGCCACCGGCGCGGCGTCGTAGTCCTTGTTGGCCACGCCCATGATGGAGTTGTCGTGCTTGCCCGAATAGGTCACCTTGTAGTCCACGTCCGGCTTGACCCCTTTGGCGGTGAACAGGGCCCGGGGGGCCTGGTTGCCCGAGTTGGACGAAGGTGTCACGTGGGCGATGTTGCGGCCCTTCAGGTCCCCTATTTTCTTGATGTCCGAATCCTTATGGGTAATCAGCTGGAGCTTGTAGCCGAAGGTGCCGTCCTCCTTGCCCATGATGGCGATGGGCACATAGCCGGCCAGGTTCACGCCGAAGACCGTGGGTCCGGTGGAGATCCCGGCCACGTGCAGGCGTCCCGAACGCATGGCCTCCACCTGGGCGGCGTAGGACTCCGCGCCGTACCACTTGACCTTCTTGCCGGTCTTGGCGGCCAGGTAATCCATGAATTCCTCGAAGACGTTTTCGTAGACGGATGGATCCTCCACCGGCGTGTAGGAGAACACCAGCGTATCCGGATTGAGCAGTTGCGATTTATCCGCGGGGGGATCGGCCACCAGGTCGCCGTCGGCATCGCAGTAGCGCACATCGAGATTGCCCCGGTTGGGGCAGTCCGCCGCCGAGCTGCTGCCGGCCAGGCCTAAAAGCAAAACGACGCCCAGAATGGCGCCGCGCCCCAAGATTCCAGAATGCATCGCTGACTTGAACATGTCTCCCTCCCCTGTAAGATGTGAACAAGTTCCCCGCAACGGGGCCGTCACAAAATGACAGAACCGTTGCCCATGCGAGCCGACTTCAAAGTGACGTCCAAATAGGTAGATCTCGATTTTCTGTCACCCTTGTAAAGTTTTGTCAATTCCTTTAACCACTTAACCACGAGATTCGATTTGCGGACCGGAGGCGCGACCGCCAATGGCGCTTCCAGCGAAGCTTAAAGGAGGGAGGGGGATGCCGAATTTGCTCGATCGCGCCATGGCGCACGCTATCGACGCCCTTCATTGCTGGCCCGCTCGCACGGTTCGGTTGTGCCACCACAACGACGCCGATGGTCTGAGCTCCGGGGCGATTCTAAGCCGCTCGCTCGCGCGGGCCGGCTTTGGTGTCGACCGCATCTGCCTGGAAAAACCCTATCCGCAGATTCTGGCCGAACTTTTCCAGAGCCGGGGCGAGGTTCTGATTTTTGCGGATTTTGCCGGCCAGATCGCCCCCCTGATTTCGTCCTACAATCAGGGGCGCAACCTGGTGCTGATCCTGGATCACCACCCGGCCCGGCCCGCCACCGACCCCTGCGTGCACAACCTGGATCCGGATCTCTTCGGCTACCGCGGAGACCGGGATGTGTCCGCATCGACCGCATGCTATCGTTTTGCGCACATCCTGGCCCGTTCCAATGACGACCTGGCTTATCTGGCCGTGACGGGCGCGGTGGGAGACGGTTTTTTCCGAGACGGGCGTCTAGCCGGTCTGAACCGTGAAGCGGCCCGGACGGCGCAGGCCATGGGTCAGCTGGAAATCCGTCCCCACGCCGGGGGCGAGCGCTATTGCTTCCTTGAAGATTGTGTTCACGAGGGCCCCGTAGAAAGGCTGGCGGCCGATCTCGACATCCTGGGCGGAATGGGCTTTTTTCAGGGCGGGCCCGAGGCCGGTCTGCAGATCTGCCTCGAGGGCTACGACGAAGAAACGCGCCGATTGACGACCGCCCTCACGCGGCAGCGCCAAAAGATCTTCCAGGCTGAAATCGATCATCTCCGGGCGGGCGGTATGGCCTCAACCGGGAGGATTCAGTGGTTCCACGTCGCCCGGCGCTTCGATGGCATCGGCGTCAAGATGATCGGCGCCTTCTGCCGGTTTATCCGTCAAAGCGAGTTTATCGACCCCGACAACTACATCGCCGGATTTCAGCCCGTGCCGGATTTGCTGCCGGGCCTGGGCGCCATTCGCTTTAACGCCGTCAAGGTCTCCATGCGGGTGGGGCCGGCCCTGGAAACCCGCATCCGCAACGGCCAGATGCCGGGCCTCGATCGGCTGCTGCCCGAGGCCACCCGGACGGTGGGCGGTTTCGTGGATGCCTGCCACAGCCTGGCCGCGGCCACCACCGTCCCCCCCGGCCAGGAGAGGCACCTCGTTGACGCCCTCGACCGGATCGTAAGGAACCACACCCGGTCCGCCGGCTGACCGGTGACGGGAACCACCCGGATATTGGCGGCCTGCAAGGACTCCAAGGCCGCGAGGGCAGACGACCGGCCATGGTGAGGGTGTCGTCGATATCGGCCAGGACGAATCGAATGCGGGAGCACAGAGCGGGCGGAAAGTCCCGGAACGGCTGCATGGATTGTCGGCCATTCGTGGCAGGGCAGGAAGGGTGGCGGCCGTGTGTCTGGCGGGTGATTGCCGGGGTTCAGGCCGAATAGCGTTCGACTTCGATCCGGGCCGCATCTTCATTGCCGATGGTCAGGCGATAGCCCCGGGCCTTGATCTCGATGGCCGCCGTTTCCGGCAGGATACGGATCACCTCCACCATGCTGCCGGGGGTGATGTCGAGCTCGGCCAGTCTCCGGCCGGCCTCGCCCTTGTCCTCGATGCGGATGATCTTGCCGCGCTGGTTGAGGCCGAGGACCTTGAGGGACACCGTGTCGAGACGCGCGCCTTCGATTTGGAGTTGACGCTTCTTGAGAACCGCCAGGCACTCGGCCAGCGAATCGCTGCAGGTGATGAAATTGTCCTCCCGTCCGCAGTGATTTTTGAAACCCTGGATCAGGGATTCACCGCCGCGGGGGCAGATCTCCAGAAACTCGACGAAACGGATCAGGCGGTTTAGAATCGTCCGCGAAACGGCGTGCTCCATCTTGCAGGCCGCATCCGAGGCTTCGGCCTCATCGACACACAGGACCTTGGTAAAAAAATCCATCAGGGCCTCGTGACGGCGGACCACGTCTTCGGCGTGCTTGTGTCCTTTGGGGGTCAGGGTGATGACGTCATAGGGCGCGTAGTTGATGAACCCTTTTTCGGACAGCGTCCGCAGAGCGCCGGTTACCGAAGAATTGTTCACTGCCAGGCGCCGGGCGATGTCCTTGGCCCGCGCCGCCTGTTTTTTTCGGACGATGTGGTAGATCGCCTCGAGGTAGTCTTCCATGCTCGCCGTGAGCGCGTCCGATGCTGGCATGCCGTTTCCTCATCAAGGTAAAAATTTTTAGGCACTCCGAAGTTTAGCCGATAGGCCCAAAGATGTCAATGCGTTTGGGTCGGCGTTGCGCTGCGACCGGTCGACAGCCAAACGGTCACGGGCGCACACCGTGACCTGCTGTGTCGACCAAACCCCGCCGCGCTTCGTCTTTGAAGCCACAAGCCATGGGTTGAGTTGACGATTGGGTCAAAATCCACTAGAGGTCATCACGAAGGTCAAAGCCGGTTTGCGACCGGCGCCATCGCCGACCAACACCATGCAAGGGAGGTACACCCGTGAAAATGACCCGTTTGGTCCTTGTGGCCCTCATTATCGTCGTCATGACCGCCCCGGCCCAGGCCGCCGGCAAGCCGCAGGTTCGCCTGGAAACCACCAAGGGCCTGATCGTCCTGGAACTGGACCCCCAATCGGCCCCGAAGACCGTCGAGAATTTCCTCCGTTATGTCCGTGAGGGTTTTTACAACGGCACCATCTTTCACCGCGTCATCAAGGATTTCATGATCCAGGGCGGCGGCATGCTGCCGGGCATGGTCCAAAAGAGCGGCCATGAGCCCATTCGCAACGAGGCTTCGCGAAAGAGGCTGAACACCAAAGGCACCATCGCCATGGCGCGCACCAGCAATCCCCACTCGGCCACCTCGCAGTTCTTTATCAATACGAAGGACAATCCCAGTCTCGACTTCCAGAGCCGCTCCCGACGGGGGTGGGGCTACTGCGTCTTCGGCCGCGTCATCAAGGGCATGGAGGTCGTGGAGCGTATCGAGGCGGTGCCGACCATGGCGGTGGGCGCCCACAAGGACGTTCCCAAGCGGGCCATCGTCATCGAAAGGGCCGCCGTGGTGAATCCCTGAGGTCAGTATGCCCGCGTCGCTCCCTTTCTGGAAAACGACCGCTCTGGCGGATATGACCCCGGACCAGTGGGAAGATCTCTGCGACGGCTGCGCCCGCTGCTGCCTGCACAAATTCCAGGACGAAGAAAGCGGTCAGGTCTACCTCACCATGGTGGCCTGCCGCCTGCTGAACCGGAGGACCTGCCGCTGCCGGGACTATCGCCGCCGAACGAAGAGGGTGCCTGCGTGCCTGGTGCTCTCGCCGGAGACACTAACCCGGGCGGACTGGCTGCCGGACACCTGCGCCTACCGCCGACTCCTGGCGGGTGAACCACTCTCCTGGTGGCACCCCCTGGTGTCGGGTGATCGTGAGACGGTTCATCAGGCCGGCGTATCGGTGCGGGGAATGGCCCTGTCCGAGGACGACGTCCACCCGCAGGACTGGGTCCGCCTGGTCCTCGAGGAGGCCCCGCCCCCCCGCAAACGGCCGATCACGTAGGGCCGGCCAACAGCGACGAAAGAGGCGGCATCGATTTGGGCCGCGACGAATTCGTGCACGCCTCCACCATCCGCGGGGTGATGATCTCCCGGCTGGACGAGCACTACTGGCGCCGTAGTTTCTGGAAGGCCCGCCGCGTCCTGGATCGATCCCCCGGATATCGGCGGAACGACGGTTTGACCCCGCGAGCGTACCGCTAAACGTCGCTGCGCCCGCCGGAATGGCGGCAGGCTAAGGGTATGCACTGGACAATTTGAGTCCTTTCTGATTGATTTAGGGTGTCAAATCCTTATCATTGCAGGATGAAACCACGGCCGGGCACACACGGGCCGCGATGGAAGTACGACGGTAACCGATGAAACAGAAAAAGAAAGCCGACAAGATCGGGCGCAACCAGCTCTGCCCCTGCGGCAGTAACCGTAAATATAAAAACTGCTGTATGGAAGGCGCGGGCGCAAAACCGGAGCCCGTCGATAGCGTCTATCGTCGCAAGTACAACATCCGCCTCAAGCGTGCTGACGAAATCGCCAAGATCCGCAAAGCTGGCGATCTGGTGATGGCGACCTTCCGCGAGGTCGAAGCCATCCTCAAACCCGGCATCACCACCGAGGCCATCAACACCCTGGTGCACGCGTTTACGCTGCAACACAAGGCCAAACCGGCTCCGCTGAACTACCGCGGTTTTCCCAAGAGCGTCTGCGTATCCGTCAACGAGGTCATTTGCCATGGCATTCCCGGCGAACGGGTGCTCAACGCAGGCGACATCGTCAACGTGGATATCACCTCCATCCTGGACGGCTATTACGCCGATGCCAACCAGACTTACTTCATCGGGACGCCCGGGCCGGAAGCCCGCAAGATCGTCGAGGTGGCCCGCGGCAGCCTGAAGGCGGGGCTGGCCATGGTCAAACCGGGGCATACGGTCGGTGACATCGGCTGGGCCATCCAATCCTATGCCGAGGGGCAGAGTTGTTCAGTGGTGCGTGAATTCGTCGGCCACGGCGTAGGCCTGGCATTTCACGAAGCGCCCCAGGTACCGCATTTCGGCAAGCGCCACACAGGCATCCCCCTGGTGCCCGGCATGGTCTTTACCATCGAGCCCATGATCAACCTGGGAGGGCACGCCCTGCGCATCCTGCCCGACAAATGGACGGCAGTAACGGCCGACGGCTCGCTCTCGGCGCAGTTTGAACAGACCGTGCTCGTCACCGACGTGGGCTACGAAAGCATGACCCCCTACGATCTTTAGCCGCTGAATGCAAACCGGGCGGCGTGCGACATTACGACCATCATGTTCGAGAACACCGCCATTTACCAGGAAGTGCTCAACAATCTCTACGAAGGCGTCTACTTCCTGGACACCGACCGCACCATTTCCTTCTGGAACCAGGGTGCGGAGCGCATCACCGGCTATGTGGCCCCGGAGGTCATCGGGCGCCCCTGCGCCGACGACATCCTCTGCCATTTGGACCAGGAGGGCCGCAGTCTCTGCCAGGAGGAATGCCCGGCGGCCCGCACATTAGAAGACGGTGAGGCGCGTGAGGCCGATGTCTTTCTGCTGCACAAAAACGGCCACCGGGTGCCCGTGCGCATTCGGGTGGCGCCGATCCTGGATGCCGGGGGACGCATCATCGGTGCTGTGGAAGTCTTCGCCGACAACTCCTCGCCTGAAACCCTGCGCCAGCGCATCGACCTGTTGGAAAAACTGACCGGGCTGGACCCGCTGACCCAGCTGCCCAACCGCCGGCGCCTGGAGGAGGAAATCCAGGCCCGCCTGGCGGAGACCCAGCGCTATGGCCTGACCTTCGGGATTCTCTTTGCGGACATCGACCGGTTTAAAACCGTCAACGACACCTTCGGCCATGCCACTGGCGACGAAGTGCTCAAAATGGTGGGCAATACCATGCTGAACGCCCTCAGGCCCTTCGACATCGCCGGGCGCTGGGGCGGCGAAGAGTTTCTGGCGGTGGTGGTCAATGTGGATATGGAAACCCTGGCCGGCGTGGCCGAGCGCATGCGATCGCTGGTGGCCCAGTCAAGGCTGCCGCATGAGGACGGCAATATCACGGTCACCCTGTCGGTCGGCGCCACCCTGGTACTGCCGGGCGATGACGGCGAAGCCCTTTTGAAACGGGCCGACAAGGGCCTTTACCGCAGCAAGGCCGGGGGACGCAATCAGGTGACCATCGCCTGAGGACCGCGGCCTGCGGCCCGAGTCGTCGCCGAGCGATCGTCGGTCTAATTCCCCCCGACGCGAGGAGATGGATGCTTACTGTCGACATTCCCGGCTACCGGACGTTGCAGCTTGAACATCTGGTCATGGACTACAACGGCACCCTGGCCGTCGACGGTGACATCGTGCCGGGCGTGGCCCCGGCCCTGGAGAAACTGGCCGCGCACCTGAAGATCCACGTCGTCACGGCGGACACCTTCGGCCTGGCCGCCGAGCAACTGGCCGGAAGTCCCGCCCAACTCACGGTACTGCCCCCCGGCAGGCAGGATAAGGCCAAGCTTGATTACGTGAACGATCTCGGCCGCGCGGGCACCGTGGCCGTCGGCAACGGCCGCAATGACCGCCTCATGCTGCGGCACGCCGGTCTGGGCATGGCGGTGATTCTGGATGAAGGCGCGGCGTTTGAGACCCTGGCCGCCGCCGATGTGGTTTGCCGGGGAATCCTGCCGGCGCTCGAACTGCTGGTCCACCCGCTGCGGCTTACGGCCACCCTGCGCGCCTAAAAAGCGTCCATCCAGCGCCATCGATCTGGGTCCCGGCATGCCCGCAGCAAATACGAACCCGCTGGTCAATACGGCCTGCGTCGAGAATCTAAAGTGGAACGCACGCCGACACGGGCCCCAAAATGCCGTTGGTGGACAGACACTGATTTGGAAAGGTAGACCTTATTATCGTGTGGATCCTTCTTCTGGTCCTGATGACGCTTGCTGCCGGAACCGTGCTGCTCTTTCAGTGGATCCGCTTCTGCACCGATCGGCCGCCGGTCTGCCCGCCCGCCAGCGTCCACCACAGCGTCGCCACGATCTGCGACCGTCCGTCCATCGTCTGCGTGGGCGACAGCATCACCCACGGCCGCGTCAGCGCCGACTACGTGGGGCTGCTGCGCCAGCGCTTCCGCGCCAAGGGATATCGGTTCATCAATGCGGGACTCAACGGCGACATGGCCTACAACGTCCTGCAGCGACTCGATGACATCATCCGCTGCCACCCGGCCCTGGTCACCGTGCTGGTGGGCAGCAACGATGCCTATGCAGCCCTCAACCCCCGCAACGCGGACGAGGCCTGCAAGCAAAACGGCCTGCCCGAATTTCCCACGATCGATACCTTCCGCCGCGACCTGTCGGCCCTGTGCCTCAAACTTCGTGAGGCCACGGCTGCGCCCCTGGCGCTGCTGTCGCTGCCGCCTTTCGGAGAGGATCCGCAACACGAAGCCTACCGCCAAACACAGGCCTACAGCGGCACCATCAAGGCGGTGGCCCGCCAGGCCGGGGTTGCCTATCTTCCGGTCAACGAGCAAATGGACGCCCTGCTCCAGCCGCACGCCAGGGCGCCCAAACTGGACTTCGACCACGTGACCGACGCCCGCTACCTGGGTGTCAAGATCCGGCGTTTCGTGCTGGGCCGCAGCCTGGTTGCCATTTCCCGACGCCACGGTTTCCGCCTGTTGACCGACGGGATCCATCTGAACCCTTCCGGGGCGGCGGTCGTCGCCGACGCCATCGAGACCTTCATTCACACGGTGGAGAAAAATGATTCACTCCGTTTACCGCGATATTGTACCCTATACCACGAGGGACGGCTCGACGATCCGCGAGCTCATGCACCCTGACATCCACGGCAACCGGGCCCTGAGTCTGGCCGAGGCCATCGTTGCGCCCGGTGCCCGGACCCGGCGGCACCGCCACCTGACTTCGGAAGAGATCTACCACTTTCTGCGCGGCCGCGGAACGCTGCAGGTCGACGACGCGCGCCTGCCGGTAAGGGCCGGGGACACCGCGCTGATCCCCAGTGGCTGCTGGCACCGCGTCATCAACGCGGGGGCTGAGGATCTCGTCTTCCTGTGCTGTTGCAGTCCGGCCTATGCACATGCGGATACCGAGCTCGAGACGCCCGACAGCGGAGGTGTCGGGTGAGCCGCTACCGTTTCACACTCCTGATGGCGGCCTTCCTGTGCGTCCTGGTGGTCTATCCCTTCCTCGACTACTTCCAATTGGCGCAAATTGACTTCGCCCTGAACATCTTCATTACGCTCCTGCTGATCTCCTGCATTCATGCCCTGAGCGCGAGTCATCACCAGGCAATCGTCTCTTCCCTGGTGATCATCCCGGCCATCTTCATGGACTGGGTCGGCGTCTTCGTCGACAACCGGACCCTCGAAATCTATATCGACCTCTACCAAATCGGAGCGTTCAGCTATATCTGCATCGGCCTTCTGAAATATGCCCTGCAAGCCGGCGTCGTCGACCGTGAAAAAATCGCGGCCGCCGTCAATGTCTATCTCTTCCTGGGCCTGATCTGGCGCGACCTCTATTCCCTCACGAACATCCTGATCCCCGGGGCCTTCAATTCGGAGCTGCTCGCAGAGACCGACTTTCTCTATTACAGCTTCGTTACCCTTAGCACCCTCGGCTACGGCGATGTCCTGCCTGTCATCGGTCCGTCCAAAGCCCTGGCCTACATCGAAGCCATCATCGGTCAGCTCTACCTCACCATCCTCGTGGCCCGCCTGGTCGGGCTGCACATCGCCTACACCGGACCGGAGTGCCAGGACGGGGATTGAGCACGGCACACCTCTGCGAAGCACCGCAGGGCTTAGTGAACCGAATGCAACGGCAGACGGCAGAGGGAGGACCGGCCCAAAGTCCTTGCGCGGGACCAGCGCATCAGGCACCGCAGGCCATGGGGAGAATCCCCCGTCTGTGGATGACCGCGCCCGGAGGCGGTCGACTCCGGGAGGCCTTTTACCCCTGCACCCCAAGGGAGGTCCGGTATGGGTACCAACACGACAGCGCAACTTGACAATCAATTTTTCGAGATTGTGCTCAACACGGTCAGCGAAGGAATCACCATTATCGACAGGAACCTTCGCATCACGTTTCAAAATCGGGTCGTCACCCAATTATACGGCGCATCCTTAATCGGCCGACGCTGCTATGAAGCTTTCCGCAACCGCAAACAACCCTGCGAAGACTGCAAGATCCTGGAGGTGTTCCAAGACGGCCAGGAACGACGGTTGATCCGGGATATCGCCCTGCCCGACGGTGGGGTTTTGTTGGTCGAATTGATATCGGTCGCCCTCCGGGATGAAGCGGGCGATATTATCGGCGCGGTTGAAGTCGCCCGCGACGTAACCGAGCAGAAAAAGGCCGAAGCGTTGCTCAATAAAACGCTTGTCGAGCAAAACGAGGTGTTGCGGCATTTGAACCGGGAACTCTCCGATGCAACCGGTTACGTGCGCACCGTGCTGCCCCGGCCCATCCCTTCGGGCGCCATTCAAATCGACTGGCGCTTTCTTCCCTCGGCCTCCCTGGCGGGAGATTCATTCGGGTACCACTGGATCAATGAGGACTACTTCGCCATCTATTTGATCGATGTCAGCGGCCATGGTTGGGGCGCGGCCCTGTTATCTGTTTCGGTGGTCAATGTGCTGCGTTCGCATGCTTTGCCCGACACGGATTTTCGCAAACCCCACCAGGTCCTCTTTGCGCTGAACAATACATTTCCCGCCGAAAAGCACAACGATTTGTTTTTCTCCATCTGGTACGGTGTCTACAATCGCCATAATCACAAGCTCGTATATGCCAGTGGCGGTCATCCGCCGGCGCTTTTGCTTTCCTCGCCCGAATCGCAGCCAACCCAAATGGAGCTGTTGCAGACACCCAACTTTATCATGGGGGGCCAGCGGGATGTGGACTACCAATGGAAGATCCAGACCGTTTCCCGGCCTGCGCGCCTCTATGTTTTCTCAGATGGCGTGTACGACATCACCCGGGCGGATGGTTCGATCTGGGGACTGAATGCCTTCATCGACTTCAGCCGGCGCGCTTTCAATCCCGACCGCGCCAATTTGGATCGGCTGCAGCGATACATTCAGGAAATCGCGCCCACCGATGCGTTTGAAGATGATTTCACCATCCTGGAAATCGTTTTCAAGTGAGAATGTCACAAGGCCTGTCCGGCCCCAAGGGATCGGTTGGGCGGACGCCCCTAAAAAAACTCGTCATTCTAATCTTTTCCGGGAAAAAACCGATAACGGCCCTTAAGCCCGAGGCTGTAGCCCACAATAACCGGCATAACGCGCGGGTGGAGGAGAAAGGGACTGGAGCGTGATCGCTGAAGTGCGGCGTAAGACGATGACCGTTTTCAACGGCATGCTGGCCCAGCGCCAGCACGACGCCGAGCTGTTTCGAAAAGTCGTCTTGCTGAACATCGTAGGCATCATCGGGATAATGGTTTTGATCCCCATGGGTTGTTTAGCCATTTGGCAATCCAACCATTATCTGGGGGGCTTTGATTTCCTGATCGCGTTCCTGCTGCTGTGTACGGTGGTCTATCTGAATCGTACCGGCCAGATCGAAACGGCCGGCTACATGGGTATCACCGGTGCCTCGCTGCTCTTTTGGTTTCTGGTGTTTACCGGCGGGGTCAACAACAGCGCTTATGTTTGGATGTACACGTTCCCGCTGTTTGCCATGTTTCTATTGGGCTCCCGGAAAGGTCTTACCGCCAATATCCTCTTTGCTGTGCCCATTGTTGTATTTTTCGTCATGGCGTTTGAATCCGCTATTTTCACGTCCTATCCGATCGATCTCAAAATGCGGATCATCCCTTCGTTTCTGGTTGTCCTGGCATATGCCTACCTGTTTGAATCCATGCGTGAAAGATCCTACCATCGATTGCAGTGCGAAGTTCAGGAGCATCGTAAAACGGCGCGCAAACTCCAAGTGGCCAAGGCCGTTTCCGAAAGGGCCAACCAGGCCAAGAGTGATTTCCTGGCCAACATGAGCCATGAGTTGCGCACACCGTTGAATCATATCATCGGCTTTACCGAATTGGTTCTGGGCAAGCATTTCGGCGACCTGAACGAAACGCAGGAAGAGTACCTGACCGATGTCCACCAGAGCAGCAACCATCTCCTGGCGCTGATCAACGACATCCTCGATATCTCCAAAGTGGAGGCGGGCAAACTGACATTGACCCCTTCCTCGGTCGACCTCGAAAGCCTGCTGAAAAACAGCCTGACGATTATCAAGGAAAAAGCCCATAAAAACGCGGTGACGTTGTCGTGTGACATCCGCGATGTTCCGGAGGCCATCGTTGCCGATGAACGCAAGCTAAAGCAAATATTATACAATTTGCTGTCCAACGCCGTAAAATTTACGCCGGCTCGCGGCCGAATTGAAATCAAGGCGCGCCCCGCTGATCTTGCCGGCGGTGTTGGATTGGAAACCGCGAACGGCCAGCGCGGCATTTATATCAGTGTCACCGATAGCGGCATTGGTCTGAAGGCGCAGGACATTGATCGCATCTTCAAGCCATTCGAGCAGGCAGAAACCACCAAAAACAAGAACTATCAGGGAACAGGGCTGGGCCTCGCCTTGACCAAGCATCTGGTTGAATTGCACGGTGGTCGGATATGGGCGGAAAGCACAGGCACAGACAAGGGGACGGTTTTCAGCTTGATTATCCCCATCGATCCGACGCTACCCGCGGACGATATGACGGTCGATATCAAAGCGCCGGATAAACTGAATTAACACCGTCGCGGACGATATGGCCTTGCATGCCATGGTTCTGTATTCCTTTCGCGCCGCATGATTGTTCTCATTGCCCCCGCCCAAGGCGGTCCGCAAAATAGTCCGGCAGACCGGCCGCTTTGATCTTCCCGGCCGCCTTGAACACATCATAGCCGAAGCGGATGAATTCGATCCGCGCCGCATCGGTGTCCAGCACCAGATAGCTGCCCGCGGGCAACCCGTCCCGGGGCTGGCCCACGCTGCCGCAGTTGCAGATCAGGCGGCCTCCGGGTTTCAGCACTAAAACTTCCTCATGCTCCGGGGTTTCAAATGCCAGGCGCAACATGCGGCCCGGGCGGATCACCAGCGGCCGATGCGTGTGGGCCACGAAGGTCAGGTCGGCGCGGGTGCGCCAGAGGCACAGGCGGGCGTTGGCGTGGTCCTGAACATAACTCCAGGCCTTGGGGTTGAAGGGGCTGGCATGGGCCCAGACCCGGCTTTCCTCCCGCAGGAGCGGCGGCAGATTCTCGAGGAAGGACCGGTTGGCCTCCGTCAGGCGGTCCATGGTCCACATGATGGCCTCGCGGGCCCGGGCGTTCATCTCGTAGGGGGACGTCACCCACGTGGCGGCGGCATCGTGATTGCCCAGCACCACCTCGATCTGCGGCAGCGCGCGCACCCCCTCGATGCAGGCGTTGGGGTTGGCGCCGTAGCCCACCAGATCGCCCAGGCAGACGTATTTGTCGATCCGGCGCCGCGCAGCATCGGCTGCAAAGGCCTCGAAGGCCTCCAGGTTGGCGTGAACATCCGAAAATACGGCGATGCGCATGGCTCAGTCCGTTTCGCCGTCTGCAACCGGCAGTTGCAGCTGCGCCAGGCAGGCTTCAGGTGAAGCCCCGGGATGCCGGCAGAAATAGTCGCGGATGCGATCGAGCGCCGCCAGCGGTCCATCCTCGGCGTCATGGGCGGCTTCCAGGGGACAGCCGGCCGGCGCGAGCGGCAGGTGGGCGACCTGCTGCGACGCCGTGTTCTCTTTGAGGGTCAGGCTGAGGCCGCGCAGCGCCTGCTGAAAAGCGCAGGCCCGCGGGAGGGCGGTCTCGAGATAGAGACGCTGCATGCGCCCCCAATCCTCGGCTTCGGCCGCGGCGGCCAGCGCGTCGGCGACAGCATGCAGCCTGCGGTGGCTCTCGGTCAGCTCGCCGAGCAGCGGCCGCCACTCGGGCTCCTGAAGACTGTCTTGGAGCCAGGTGTCCAACGGGCAATCCCCGTTGGGCGCCCGGCCCTCCTGCCCCGCCGCCAGGGGATAGGGCCGGCTCACGCTGGCCAGGTGGTTCAGATGTTGAATCCAGCTGTCATGCATGAACAATTCGATCGCCAGATGATCATCGCGGCCCAAGGCGGATGGCTTCAGGTCGGAAGGCGGGCCGGGCGAATCGGCCGACGAAGCCACCACAACCCGGCAATCGGCCTTTTGAAGGATTTTGTCGACCAGCCGTCCGCCGAAGAGCTTGCGGAAGCCTTGACGGCGCGTCTCACCGACGACGAGCAGTTCGGCCGGCATATCGCGCGCCGTCGCCAGAATGGTTTGCAGGGGCTGGCCCCTGCGGATACGCACCAGCGGATCCAGACCATCTTCACGCAGCCGTTGCATGTAGCTTTCAAGACGGCGCCCCAGCTGTGCGCCCTCGATCGCCGTGGCATAGCGCACCAGGTCCGAATCGTCCATTTCGGTGTTGACCGCCAGTAGCGTGATCTCGCCGCCGCGGCGCAGGGCCTCGCGCCGCAGGACATCGACCACCCGGTCCGAGCGCGCGTCGTCGGTGACGGCCCCGAGCAACTGAGGCTTGGACGTCCCGTTCGGACGGGGCGGGGCCTGTCGGCTCGCGCCGTGCGGTGCCAGGCGGCGTTTGGGGTCCGGCCGCCGATCGGCGGCCCCCTGGACCAACGCTGCCGCCATCGCCTCCGCGGAGGGAAACCGCCGATCGGGCGACGGCACCAGCGCGGTCATGACGATCGCCTCCATCCAGGCGGGAAGGTCGGCGTCATGGCGCCGCAAGGGTACGGGGTCGGTGCGGGCGCGCTGGCGCACTTCCCGCAGGCGTCGGGAGCGCTTGAAGGGGAACTCGCCGGTGAGCAGTTCATAGAGCACCAGCCCGAGACTGTATATATCGCTGCGGTGATCGTCGCGCACGCCCACCAACTGTTCAGGCGCGGCGTAATCCGGGGTGCCGTGGGGATTGTCGAAATCCTCGGCAAGCAGATCGCGGACACCCTGCAGCCAGGCCAGCCCAAAATCCACGATTTTGATGCGGTTTTCAGTGTCCAGCAGGATGTTTTCGGGTTTGAGGTCCAGGTGATGGATCCCCCGGGCGTGGATGTGCTGCACGGCGCTCAGGATCTGGCCGGCCCAGTCGCAAACCCGCTCGAGCGGCTGGGGGCCTTCCTGCAGGAGCAGGGTTTTCAGATCCGACCCGTCGACCCACTCCAGCGCCAGGTAGAGGCTGGTGCGCTTGCGCCGGATCCGCCGGACGATACCGGCATGATTCAGACGCCGCAGGGCCTGATCCTCGACCTGGTGATGATAGAACAGCAGCGGATTGTTGAGGATGTCCTTGAAGGGGACCTTGAGGGCCACGGTCTCGCCCGTCAGGCGGTCGACGGCCCGGTGAATCCGGGCCATGGCCCCCTCCTGAAAGACAGGCCCCAGTTCGAAATCATCGATGACGATGCCAGGTTCAAAGAAATCCATTACCGCTCAGACGATTGCTATCCACTGAATATCCGGCAGAAAGACGCTCGCCGGGGTGAACCAT
>JASJBQ010000190.1 GCA_030066455.1 Desulfobacterales bacterium | reverse complement strand
CTCGATCGCCTGTTGAGCCAGCCGGATCCCCCGTTTACAAAAGCCTCCGCGGGCATCGGCCGGTTTTTACGCGAATTCCAATACGGATACATCAGCGCGGATAGCCAACCTCAGAACTGGCAGGAAACCCTCTTTCTGATCGAACACGTTCTCCGCCAGGCGCTGGATTACGGGTTTGACGCCGTCGAAATCGACCGTGCCCGACGGGATTTCGAGGCCGAACTCGAGCGCGCCGTTGATCAGGCCGCAACCAGAGAGAGCAAACATTTGGCCCGCCAGCTGATCCACACCCTTGTCTCCGATCGTGTCTTTCAGTCGCCCCAACAGGAAAAGGATTTCTACGCACCGCTTCTGGCGGACGTAAGGCCCGAAGATCTCAACACGCGCCTGCGTCAGGCCTGGCCTTCACAGGGGCGCAAAATACTGATGACCGGCAACGCCAAGCTCGGAACGGACGCTGCCACTCCCGAAGCAATCATCGCGCGCGCCCACCAGGCGGCCGTCCGTCAGCCCGTGGAAGCCCCCGAGATTACCAAGGCGGCCCGCTTCCCCTACTTTACGCCCCCGCCGTCGCCGACTGCGCCCCCCGCGCAACGTGAACGGATCGATGATCTCGAGATCACGCGGGTCGTTCTGGCCAACGGCATCCGCCTGAATTTCAAGCCGACGCAGTTTTCCGCCAACGAAATTCTATTCGCTCTCGCCATGGAGGGCGGGCGGGCTGTCGAGCCGCTGGATAAACCGGGTCTGGCGGTGTTGACCCGTGACGTGCTCAATGAGGGCGGCGTGGGGCCCCTTGATCGGGAATCACTCCAGATCGCGCTGACCGGGAAGACGACATCCTTGTCGTTCGGGTTCAACCAGGATCGGTTCTTCTTCCAGGGTGCATCGACGCCCCGCGAAATGGAACTGCTGTTCCAGCTTCTTTACGCCCATCTGACCGACCCGGCTTTGCGCCCGGAAGCCCACCGTTTGGTTCTGGAACGCTTTAGACAGGACTATCAGCAGATGGCGCAGTCGATTGACGGGGCCTTCAGAGTTCATGGGCAACGTTTTTTGAGCGGAGGCGATCCGCGGTTTGGCAAACCCCGGCTGCAGGAAGTCCAGAGTCTGGATATCGCCGATATCGAAAACTGGATCGCGCCGATTTTCACCACGGCCCCTCTGGAGTTCTCGATGGTCGGTGATTTCGACCTGGAGATGGCCGTCTCGCTGGCCCATCAGTATCTTGGCCATCTGCCCGGAAATCGCCGGGACAAAGTGGAGGTCCGACCGGGGCCTTCCTTTCCTCGTGGCCAGAACAAACGGGTGCGCATCGACACCCAGATCGATAAAGCGCTTCTCGTCGTGGCCTTCCCCACCGATGACGCCAGCGATATCCATCGTACCCGCCGCCTCAACGTGCTGGCGGAAGTTTTCGCGGACCGTCTGCGTGAAGAGATCCGCGAGAAAAGAGGGGCCGCCTACTCCACCGGTGCCTTCAGCTGGCCCAGCCGAGCATTTCCAGGTTTCGGTCTATTTCTGTCTTATCTGCCGATCGCACCAGCGGACGTCGATCCCATTTCCGCGGACGTGAAGACCATTGCCGGCCAGCTGGCCGACGAAGGGTTGCGCGCCGAAGAGCTTGAACGCGCCATAGAGCCGACGCTAACCGGTATCCGCGAGCAACTGCGACAAAATCGCTACTGGTTGCAGACCGTGCTGATGGGATCCAGTCGCTATCCGGAGCAGATCGATTGGAGTCGCAGCATTCTGAGCGATTATGCCAGCATCCGGGCGCAGGATGTGGCCGCCCTGGCCCGCCAGTACCTGGATCCGGACAAAGCGGCGGTTTTCGAGGCCCGACCGGTGGATTTCGGAAACCCGCGAGCCGACCAATCTTCTTGAGGACCAAAATCCCGCATGCACGCATCAGGGCGGGCTGGCCGGACCGTTGTTGCCCTGCCTGGCCGATCATCGCAGACACCCTCCATTCCTTTCCCCGAACGCATGATGCAATCGGTCCGTATAGCCGATGCGGCCGACGGTGAGCAGGGGATCGACGGGCCAAACGCCCCGGTTTGTCTGGCGCTGCGGGCCCCGGCGATCTGTTGCCTGCGGCGTGGCGACGTGATATGGAGTCCGGACATTTTTTTGGGGGTAAGAAAGGATCAACCATGACGGATTCCCAAGGATCCACCGGGGTCTGGGATGCCATCTGGGAGTTTTTCGCTTCCATTCGCCTGACCATCATCCTGCTTTTCTCGTTGGCGGTCACGTCGATTATCGGCACCCTGATTCCTCAGAATAAACCGCCGATGGAGTATCTGCAGGCTTTCGGCGAATTCCGTTTTCGGCTCTTCAACGCGCTCGATTTTTTCGATATGTACCGTTCCTGGTGGTTCCAGCTGCTGATCGTGCTGCTGGTGTTGAACATTATCGTTTGTTCCATCGAGCGGCTCTCATCGTTAAGCAAGATTTTGTTCGTCCGAAATCCCAAAATCAAGCCTTCACGATTTCGCAAGGCCAAAAACAAAATCAGCTTTGAGGCCCCTGAATCCGCAGAAACTCTGGGGTCGCGCTACGCCGCCATCGTCAAACGGGGTTTCACCTATTATAAGGAGGAGCCCGTCGAAGGCGGGGTATGGCTTTATGCCGAAAAATGGCGCTGGACCCGCATGGGGGTCTACGTGGTGCACCTCAGCGTGGTCATGCTCCTGATCGGCAGCCTGGTGGGCTCGATTTTCGGATTTGAGGGTTTCGTCAATATCCCCGAGCAGGAATCGACCGACCGCATTTTTTTACGCAACAGCGGGCAGACCTTCCAGCTGCCTTTCGAAGTGCGCTGCGAGGACTTCGCCGTCAGCTTTTACGACAACGGTGCCCCCAAGGAGTTTCGCTCAAGCCTGAAGATCATCGAAAACGGAAAAACCGTTGTTGCGAAGGACATTATCGTCAACGATCCCCTGCGCTATCGCGGCATCAATTTTTTTCAATCCAGCTACGGCAAACTGGATAACCCCCACGACCACGCCGATGATGAGACGCCGCCGGAGTCGCTCGATCTGCGCGTGATCGAAAAGGCTTCCGGTGCGTCCCATGATTTTACGACCCGCATCGGCGAGCGCCAGGTGATACCGGGAGGTGTCGGTGAGTTCAAAGTCCTGGAATACCAGCCCCACCTCACGTTTGGCGGTCAGGACATCGGTGCCGGGTTGCAGATTGAGATCACGCTGACGGGAAAGCCGCCCGAGACGATTCTGCTGCCGCTGCATTTCCCCAATTTTGACAAGATGCGCGGGGGGGCGCTTTTCTTTACCGTCACCGGACAGAAGCGGCAGACGTTCAGCCCGACCGAGAAGGCGGAGCGTTATTACACCGGTCTGCAAGTGACCAAGGACCCCGGCGTGCCCATGGTCTATGCCGGTTTCATCACCATGCTGGTCGGTTTCGTGATCAGCTTTTTCATGTCCCATCAAATGGTCGCGGTTGAGATTGTCCGCGAAGGCGCCGGTTGCCGAATTACGGTTTCGGGCGTGTCCAACCGCAACCAATTGGGGATGGATCGCAAAGTGGAGCGTTTGGCCGCGCGGCTGCAGCAGAATTAAGTTGCCACCCACCGGCACCACGGTGCCGGCATTGGCGTCGCTTCCCGATTAAAGGAATAAAAAAATGAACAGTTCCAGCATTTTATCCATAATAACCTTCGTATACGGTGCGGCCGTTTTTCTTTACCTGGTGGACTGGATTTTCAAGAAGACCATGGCGGGCCGTGTCGCCTCGGTGGTTACTATCATCGCTTTCCTGGGCAATACAGCCGGTATCCTGATGCGCTGGGTGGAGTCCTATCAGATGGGTATCGGACACGCACCTCTTTCCAACTTATACGAATCACTTGTTTTTTTTGCATGGTCCATCGCACTGCTCTACATATTCATCGAATGGAAATATAAAAACCGCGTGTTCGGCACCCTTTCCACGGCGTTGGCCTGCGGGGTCATGGCCTACGCGTCGCTCAAACCAGATCAGATCCAACCCCTGATACCGGCGCTGAAGAGCAACTGGCTGATCGCGCACGTTTTCACCTGCTTCATCGGCTACGCCTCGTTTGCGATCGCCTTCGGCATCAGTCTTCTCTATCTGCTCAGACGATTCGGCGGACCGGCCATGCTGGAACGGCTTCCGGCGGACAGCCTGCTGGACGAGCTGACCCACCAACTGGTGATGTTCGGTTTCATTTTTCTTTCCGCCGGCATCATCACCGGGTCGGTTTGGGCCAACTCGGCCTGGGGACGTTACTGGGGATGGGACCCCAAGGAGACCTGGTCGCTCATTACATGGTTCGTTTATGCGGGGCTGTTGCATGCGCGTTTTATGCGCGGTTGGCAGGGCACCCGGATCGCGGTACTGTCGATTGTCGGTTTCCTGGCCGTCCTGTTTACCTATTTTGGGGTCAACTACCTGCCCGGCCTGCACAGCTATGGGGCCCCCAGCTGATGATTTAGACTTGACATTTTAAGGGCCGTCGGGGTAAAGAAGGCCAAATTTATTTAAGTAAAAGAGAGGTTAACGGTGTATTTCGGCCGTGCTAACCGCCTGCATAACATCAACCGTCCGCACTGTTTCAACCAAGTGAACCGGATGGTTTTCTTTGTAAGGAGCAAAACATCGTAGCGGCCTCACGGTCCGCGGAAGCCTTTGCCGGTGATTCATGAACCGGAGGGGGCGACGCGGACGATCAACCAGGGCCGCTGCCTTTTGATTGGTTTTGGCGAGAGTTTATCAACTTAGAGCAGCCTGGAGAATCCCTGATTTTGACTGCCTTCGGCTTGTTGAGTGCTGCATATGATCCATGTTTTTCCTGATCATTTTCATGCACTTACCTCAACGATCGCGGTAAATTGAAGGGATTTTTTCATTCTGCATCGCAAGCCGCATGGAGTATCAATGAGCACAGCAGATGAAACCACCAAAATGGACCCAGCGGGCGGAAAGGGCGCGCTGCCGGACAAGAACGCAGAAACCTGGGGGCCCGTCATGCTGTTTTTCCTGGTCGGGTTTGCCCTGAGCCTCGTCGTCGGATGGGTGCTTTTCCCCAAGCTGCTTTATTCGCAAAAGAAACAACCTGTCGATTTCAATCATAAACTTCACATGGAGATGGACGAGGTCGATGGCTGCGAAAGCTGCCATTACTTCCGTGAGGACGGCAGTTTTTCGGGCGCGCCCAAGCTGGCCCAATGCATCGACTGCCACGATTCGATTTTGAGCGACACGGAAAACGAGCTCGTCTTTTTCGAGGAATATGTTCAAAAGGAACGTGAGATTCCCTGGCTGGTTTATTCCAAACAGCCTCAATGCGTCTATTTCTCGCACGTGTCCCATGTGAAGATGGCCAATATGGACTGCGTCACCTGCCACGGCCATATCGGTGAATCCGAATCGCTTCCCGTCTACCAGCAGAACCGCATCTCGCTGTACAGCCGCGACATCTGGGGGCATAACATCGCCGGGATCGCCACGAATACCTGGGACCGCATGAAAATGGACGACTGCGCCCGCTGCCATGTCCGTGAGGGCGTGCGTCAGGCCAGTGTCCAGACCCACAAGGGCGGCTGTTTTGTCTGTCATCACTAACGAATGGAACCCGCCAGTAATACGACTCTGCAGTTAGGAGGCAAAAGGTAAGTCGATGAAAATAGACAGAAGAAGCTTTTTGGCGCTCAGTATCGGCGGTGCGGCGGGAACGGCCCTTTCGCCGCTGCCGTGGAAACTTCAGGACGATGTGGCCATCTGGTCGACCATGTGGCCCTGGACACCCTGGCCCAACAACGGTGAAAACACTTTCGTCCATTCGGTCAGCACCCTGTGCGCGGCCGGCTGCGGCGTCACCGTCCGCAAGGTCGACGAACGGGCGGTCAAGATCGAAGGCATGGACGGCTATCCGACCAACGAAGGCGGGATCTGCAATCTATGCGCGGCCGGCCTGCAGAAGCATTACGGCCCCACCCGGATTCTGACCCCGCTGAAAAAGGTTGGCGAGCGCGGCCAGGGACAATGGGTGCGGGTCAGCTGGGATGCGGCCCTGCGGGAAGTGGCCGAACGCCTTGGTGAAATTCGCCAGAGCGGCAAGCCCGAGACGGTGGTCTGCCTTTCCGGCCGCCGCGACGGGACCATGGCCGCGCTGCTGGAACGCTTCATGACGGCCTACGGTTCGCCCAACTTCATGTCCACCCCTTCCATGATGGACGCCTACGACCTGACCCTCAAGATGATGAACGGGGTCGACGCCCGGACCGGCTTCGACCTGGAGGCGGCCGATTTTATCCTGAGCTTCGGTTGCGGGCTGATTGAAGGCTGGGGCCACACGGTTCGCTCGATCCGGGCCAACAGTATCTGGACCGAAAATAAGGCCGTCGTCAAACAGATCGAGCCGCGGCTGTCGAACACCGCCGCCAAGGCCGACCAGTGGATTCCGATCACGCCAGGGACCGAAGAAATCCTGGCTTTGGGTCTGGCCCACGTGATCATCAAGGAATCCCTCTACGACTATGTGTTCGTGGACAAGTACGCCCACGGTTTCGAAACGTTCCGCGAGTTCGTGCTGGGCGCCTACAGCCCGGGCAATGTCGCCAACCAGACGGGTGTCGATCCCTCGACGATCGTTCAACTGGCGCGCGATTTCGCGCGGGCCAAGCATCCGCTGGCACTTTGCGGACGCGGGCGGGGATCGGTACCCGGAAGTCAAGGGCAATACGTGGCCGTTCACGCGCTCAACGCCCTGGTCGGCAACCTCAACCGTCCCGGCGGCGTCTGGGCCCTGCCCAAAGGGGACGACATCGACTGGCCTGCGCCCGAACTGGATGCCACGGCCGCGGCCGGCATGCAAAACGGGCGTCTGTCACCGATTTTACCCGCCAACGACGCCGAGGCCATCCAGGCCCTTCTGGTCCACGAGGCCAACCCGCATTTCACATTGCCCGGCGGGGACGCCACGCGGGCGGCCCTGGATCAGATTCCCTTTATCGTCGGTTTCGCCACCCAGATGAATGAAACCGCCGCCCATGCGGACCTCATTTTGCCGGATCTCAGCCACCTGGAACGCTACGACGATGTGCCGTCGACTTCCGGGTACAACCTTCCGCTGATCGGTCTGGCGCGCCCGGTGGTCGCCCCCGCGGGGGACGTCCGCCACACCGGTGACGTCATCCTGCAACTGGCTGCGGCCATGGGCGGCAGTGTCGCGGCATCCATGCCCTGGGATGATTTCGAGGGCTGCCTGAAAGCCACCCTGAACGACAAGTGGGCGGCGCTGGAAAGCAACGGATATTGGATCGACGAGCGGTTTCAGCCGGACAGCTGGTTCGATGCCTTCCAGACCGATTCGGGCAAGTTCGAATTCGCCAACGCCGCACTCGACTATGATCAACTGTTTGCCGGTGTCAAGGCGCCGGGCGACGGGGGCCAGTTCAACTACACCCTGATCCCCTACGAATCCGTGCGCATCGCCGGCGGCGGTGTGGCCTCGCCCCCGTTCCTGATCAAGACCATATCGGATACAATCCTCAAGGACCCGCATCTTTTTGTCGAGATCAATGCCGAAGCAGGGGCCCAAGCCGGGTTCAAGGAGGGCGATCGGGTCACCCTCACGACGCCCGTCGGGAGCGCCACGGTTCGGCTTCATCTTTCCACCCGCATCGGCCCCGGGCTACTGGCCATTCCCCATGGGTTGGGCCACACGGCCTATGACCGTTTCGTTGCCGGCAAGGGGGTCAACGCCAATGAACTGCTGGCGGCGGCCGAGGACCCGGTTTCCGGTCTGGATGCAGCCTGGGGGATTCGCGCTTCCCTGACGAAAGCCTAATTTCAACTTGTACACGAGGTTCCAATGAAACAATCAGGCGACAATGGTAAGGCCAAGCGATTTGGGATGGTCATCGATCTGGACAAGTGCACGGGGTGCGGCTCCTGCATGGTGGCCTGCCAGGCCGAAAACAATGTTCCTTTCCGCGAGGACGAGTCCGACAAGTTCCTCAGCATCACCTGGATGCGGATATACCGTCTGAGCAACGGCAAGCCTTTCCCGAACACGGAAATATGCTATCTGCCCCGCCCCTGTCAGCACTGCGACGGCCAGCATGAAGGGCATTCCCCCTGTGTTTCGGTCTGCCCGGCCACGGCCACGGACTACGACGGCGAAACCGGAATCGTCAGCCAGATCTACACCCGCTGCTTCGGCTGCCGCTACTGCATGGGGGCCTGCCCCTATCACGCCCGGCACTTCAACTGGTGGGATCCGGTCTGGCCAAAGGGCATGGAGCAATATCTCAACCCGGACATCTCCGTGCGCATGCGCGGGGTCGTCGAAAAATGCGGTTTCTGTTTCCAGCGCTATCAAAGGGCTTTGGAAAAGGCCCATATGGAGGGCCGCCGGGAGCTGAAAGAGGAAGAATACCAGACGTCGTGCACCCAGGCCTGTCCGGCGGGAGCCATCACGTTCGGCGATTTGAAAAACCCGCACCACAAGGTGCATCAAATGGCCCAGCCGGATTTCAAGAAACACGGCCGCCCGAAAAATCCGAATGCATTTCGTCTGCTGGAAGAGCTCGGCACCAACACCAAGATCTACTACCTCTCCAGCAAAAAGTGGGTGCGGGAGATGGGGCACCGGCCGGAACTGCTGAAAGCGCCTGAAGGCCATCATTGACTGGCCGTTTGTTGATTGGGGGGAGGGTCTTGACGCGGACTCGGCCCCAACCATGGACTTCAAACCATTAGGAGCACCGGTTTTATGGATTCTGCACTGATACCCAAAGGCGTAAAACGCTGCTCGTTCTTTCAATTCATGGGCGGTCTCGGTGCCGTCGG
>JASJBQ010000015.1 GCA_030066455.1 Desulfobacterales bacterium | reverse complement strand
CTCCTTTTATTCGTGGTGCGAAAAAGCGGTTCTAACGATGGCCCCGTATGACCTTCTGGCCGTCGCGCATGAAGCTCACGCCGGCCGCTGCAATCACGTCCCCGGTTTTAAGACCTTGACGGACGATGACATTGCTCTCGCGCACACCACCGAAGGTGACCGCGGTTTTCCGGACCGTGGAGGTGGCCGGGTCGAAAACGAACACGAACCCGCGGGTCTCATCCGGCCCCGCGAGCAGGGCGCCGGAGGGAATCAGGTAGGCCGCCCCATCCTCGTCATCCCCGAGCAGCAGGGTCACCTCGGCGGTGATACCGGGGCGGATCCGCGGATTATCGGCGTCGATCATCGCTTTCACCGGGAAGGCATTGGCCCCTCCGGCCACCCGGCTGATCTCCGAAACTGTGCCCGGGAAGATCTGATCCGGTATGGCCGGGAAGCGGATTTCGGCGGGAAGTCCGAGATGAACCCGGTCGATTTCCGATTCGGGCACGCTGATGGCCGCCTCCATGGCCCCTTCCGCATAGAGCTCGAAGAGGATCTGACCCAGCGAAACCTGTTGGAAGGGATCCACCTGGCGCGTGGCCACGACACCGTCGAACGGCGCCTTGAGCACGGTGCGCTCCAGATCGCGTTGGGCCAGATCCAGCTGTGACTGGTGATAGCGCATGTTCTTACGGGCGCTGTTGAACTGGGTCTCGGCCTGGTCGATGGATCGCTGGCTGACGGCTCCGGGATTGATTTCCGCCGCCTTGCGCACCCGATCCCGCTCGCTGCGCGCATCGTTGCGCTCGACTTCGGCACGACCCACGGCCGCCTGGGCCGCCGCCACGTTCATGCGAAACGTCCGATCGTCCATGACGGCCAGCACCTGGCCCTTTTCAATCTGCTGCCCCACGTCCGCATGCACTTCGTGCACATTCCCGGCCACCTCGAAACTGATGGCGGAATTGTCTGCCGCCTCGACCACGCCCGAAAACCGGCGTTTCTGCCCCTCGGCCGGATCGCCCACCTCGAAAGTTCTTATGGCCCGCACCGTTTCCACGGGCGGCGAGGGCTGTTCGCTGCAGGCCAGCAGGGCCGGGCAGATGATGGCAAGCACCGTAAGGGCCAGAGAGCGCCTGGCCATCCCGCCGGCGCCCGCCGGACGCTGGCGGTCGACGACCATGGGTTTCCTGTTCGCGTAATGACATTTCATGCTGAGCACCTTTCTCGTGTGTCGTTGACTCGATCCACGGCGGCTTGAAGGAAGGGGGCCAGCCGGAATCGGGCACGCGTGTCGCGGTCTGGGATACCGGCCGATTTTATCTAACGGTTCATTCGATTCGCTTTTTTCTTGGGGTCAGCGGCTGTTGGCATCGTCGATCCAATCCAGCACCCGGGCTTCGAGATAAGGGTAAAAAGGATTGTGCCGCAGCCGCAGAAGCCAGTTGGGCGAAAGCTTGAACAGATCCCGCTCGCCCTTGATCGCCATCTGGCCCAGAAAAATGGTGTCTTTTTTGCCGGGAGGCCGCTGACCGTAAAGCGGATCGTCCGGCGGGAAGGGCAGCGCCACGTGGGAGAGTGAAATCACCCCCACCGGCCAGGCCAGGCCGAGTTCTTCGGTCTGCGATACGTCGGCTTCGCGCGCCGCTTTGCGGCGGGCCACCACGGCCCTGGTCTCCGGCCCCGCGTTGGTGACCAGGGTCAGCGTGAAGGGCAGGTTTTGATCGGTCATCAACCGCGCGGTCAGCGGTGCCGGGTCGGCAACCAGCAGCATGGATTTGGCCGCAAGACGGTTGATGTCAAACAGCACGAGTTCATGGCGATCGGGCGCCAGGCGCCCCAGGAGCCGGTCCACCACGGCGCTGGTCGAGACGGTGGCATCCACAGTCGACTTGAGGACCAGTGTCGGCGGCAGCACACGGTCGGGATGCGCACCGGCGCGGCGGGCCACCCGCCGGGCCACGTTGCGCGTTATGCGATGCACCTGTTCGGCCGCGTTGGTGGCAAACGAGTTGTACTTGTAGGGATCGAACTCGGGCTCGATTGTAAGCCAGGCCATCGCGCCCAGGCCGGGCAGGGCGGACATGCGGCGCTTCCACTGGGCCAGCCCGGCGGCCGGGTGGAGGCCGATGGCCGGAGAGATTAGGACCAGGCTGGCCGGCTCCGGTGCGGCTTGGCCTTCCAGGGCGTCGAGGGCAAAGGCCAGCGACAGGGGTGCTCCGTTGGAATAGCCCACCAGGTGGATCGGCCGGGAACCCACCTTGGCGGCCAGGTGGGCTGCGGCCAGACGCACCGCGGCGGTCATGTCCTCCATCTTGACATATCTGAGCCCCGAGGGCGCCGTACCATGACCGGGCAGACGCAAACCCACCACCCAGTAGCCCCGTCGGTGAAGGGCTTCACCCAGCGCCCGGAGCGAGTAGGGCGAATCCGACATGCCGTGAAGCAGGAGAATTCCACCGACCGGCGGATCGACCGTCAGTTCGAAGCTGCGGTTCCAGTTGGGGCGGTGCACCTGGGGATCGGAAGCGCTGCCCCGGCTGTAACGCACGAGGGCCTGGGCCGCGCCGGTGTCGGTCTGGGCGTAGACTTCCTGATCGAGCTGGGCGAACAGCCGGTCTTCCAGCGCACGGTAGTCATCAAAGGACTGGATCTCGTCCACCCGGGCCGCCGTGAATTCTTCGGTCAGCTTTTCGGTGTGCCAGGGGTGCAGGGGCACGCTGCTGCAACCCTGCAGGGTCAGCACCAACAAAACCGTGAGGGTGAAGAAGAAAGCCTGGCTAAAGCCGCCAAGCTTGTTGGTTTCACCGGAAGACATCGCACCTCCTCTGCTAACGGCCGCGTGTCAGCACCCAATAGACTTTGCCCTCCGGGCTCTGCACCTGATAGATCAGCCGCGTCTGTGGGTTCTTGTCGTTGGTCAGCCGCAAATACAAGTCGTCGAAAAATTCGGGGGTCTCCAGGCTGAAGTTGTGAAAATTACGGGTGCGGTTCACCGGGGTGACATCCACCAGGGCGAGCTGATCGCTGTCGGGCTCGATCAGGTCCGCCATGCGCTCGGCCTCGGCCAGCATGTCCGGACTCAGCGTGCTCTCCCCCCCTCGTTTGCCCCGGTTGATGAGGCGGCTGACCAGCAGGGCCCGATCGTTGGACGAAACATACACGGTAAGATCCCGGGCCAGGCTTTTGATTTCCTGCTTGAACTGGGCGTTGAATTTGGCGTGGTCCACGTCCGGTGCGGTCAGCACCACGTCTTCGATCTCGGTCTCGGCATCGGCCAGATCCTGGTTCCGGTACAGAAGACCAAAGGCGTCCACCACGACCTGGCCGCCCATACTGTTGGCCAGCAGCCACAGCCGCTCGGGCCGGATGTCAGCGATGATCAGCTCCAGGGTGCGGGCCAGATCTTCCCCGGAAGCCTCGGCCACCTGGCGCGCTCGACGGTAGCCGCCCAGTGAACTGCCCTGGTTGCCGGGCCAGTCGAATACCATCACCGGTGTGTTGATATCGAGCACGTGGCCCAGAAAAGCGGTCTTGCGTAGCGCCGAGGGAAAGCGCTCGCGGAAGCCGTGCACCACGACCAGCAGCGAGCGGTAGGGGGAGTCGTCAACGACCTGGCGGACGTCTTCGATGAATTGGTCCCGCTCCAGCGGGGCCACGGTCTGGAGCTGGATTTCCTCGTTCTGGAACCACTCGGTCGGATCGATGAGCATGCCCAGCCCCAGCGAGGGCCGGATCCGCGTATCGAAATAGCCGAACTTGAGGGCCGCCTCGCGTTCCGCCCCGAATTGGCTTTCGAGCGGCCCCTGGCTTGAAGTCACCTTGCGATTGGTGATGAAGAAAAACCGGTAGTTCGATTGTTCGGCCAGCTGGGCCACGGTCATCCGCCGGAAGCGGAAGTTTTCCATATGCCGCGTGATGGCGCCCGTGGATCGGAAGTAGAAATTATAGAACCAGACGCCCGCAGCGGACATCAGCACGGCAACCAGCGCCAGACCGATCAGCAGTCGGCGTTTGAAGCGCGTCATCGCATCCCTCGCAGATGGTGGCAATCACGCACCCGGGTCAAAGGGCGGAATAATTCCGGACGGCACACCATCCCGGGTGCAATTTTTAGATCAAATAAGATTAAGGATTAATTCTGATTCGCCTTCTGACAAGTCATCCATTGGGCCCGCGGTAACCAAGACGCGCTTGGTTGCCGAATGGATGCGACACCATAGATGAAAAAGCGGCCGAGCTCAAGTCTAGGGGGTTGGCACATTATATGCGGCAAAGGGGCTGTCCGGTCTTAATGACCGGTTCGTCAGAACGGGGAGTGGCTGAAGACACGGCCCTTACCCTCGGTCCCCCCCACCCGGCTCCGACCGGTATAACCGACGCTGAATGCCTTGGCGTCGGCCGGCAGTTCAAACTCCCGGTTGAAGCGGTTGTCCATGACGCGTCCTCTTACGGCCCGCTGCGGACGCGCAAAAAACGGATGATAATCGATGACGATGCCTTCCGCATCGAGGTAATAGAGGGTCAAGGAAAGACTGTCGATATCCCGGTACCGGATATCCCAGGTCCCGGAAACGAACAGTTTGTCGCCCTCGGTGTGGAACGTATAATTGATGGTCATGTTCCGGGTGCTAAACGTTCCGGAATGCTCCCCGCCGTGCTGGATCATGATGCGGTTGCCCTCGGGCACGGTCAGCCCCACGCGGGAAGAGCCGGTGGTCTGGCAGCCGATATTCGCAGCCGAAAAAACAATACCGGCCAGCAGCAGGAATAATCCGGTCTTCGATGATGCTCTCAAAAGAACGGCTTTCCTCTCATCGCCCCGGTTCGTTGCCATTTGAAGCCTCCTTTCTATAAGCAAAGATTAATGGCCGCTAACCCTACATGGCGGTTTGAAATTCATGGGCTAACCATGTAGATATGATGATTACACCTGCAAACCAAAAAGGTCGTTAATATCTTTGAACTTTAATCAAAATTATAATTTTTCAAGAGAATCGTCCTGCGCCATGATCAGAACAAGCGATTTTATCCGTATACGGCGCCGGCCGCGGCCCGGCTTGGTCCTTGTGGGCATCTTGTTGCTGGGCGCCACCTTCACGGCCTGCAGCCGCTCGCCCCACAAAATCAACCTGATGCCCGCCCCGGCGGTGTTCGCCGACGGTGAAATCAACCCGTTGCCCGCCGGCAAGCCGCCCGTATCCTACGACAACTTCCGAATGCTTTATGCGACGGACCGCAAGCGGTCTGACAACCCGGAAACCCGCCCGTTCTACTACAACCAGGCCGGTTTCGTCGTCCGCTTGGGGCATGCCCGGGTCAGTGCCGGCGACCCGGGCATCCAGTGGGAAGATGTGCGTCGCATCACCCTGGCCAAAAACCGCGAGCGGGATTTCCCGCTGCAGGTCCTGGCCGTAAAGGAGACCGACACCCTGGTGCAGACCGATACCTTTATCGCGCCATCACCCGATGACGAATCGCTGCCGGATGGCAATGGCCAGGTGTTTGGCGCGCTTGTCGACCAGCGTATGGGCGGCTCCGGCCACCGGGAAGTCTTTGTCTATGTGCACGGCTACCGGGTCGTGTTCGACGTTCCCGTCATGGTGGCTGCCGAGCTGTGGCATTTCCTGGGCTACCGGGGGGCCTTCGTGGCCTACACCTGGCCTTCGACGCCGCACTTTCTGGCCTACGCCGCGGACGTGGAAACCGCGATTCACATGGCGCGCAAGCTGCGGCTGTTTCTGACCTATCTGGCGGAAGAAACCCAGGTGGAGAAAATCCACGTCATCGGCTTCAGTGCCGGCTCGCGGCTGGTGGTGGGCGCCCTCGAACAGCTGGCCCTGATGAATGCCGACAAGAGCGACGCCGAAATCCGCCGCCGGGTAAAAATCGGCAACGTGATCATTGTCGGCGGGGATGTCAGCCGCAAGGGCTTTGCCGCCGCGGTGGCGGACGGGCTGCTGCGGATACCGGAGCGGGTCACGGTCTACGTTTCCTCGGCCGACCGGGCCCTGATATGGGCGCGGCGCATTTTTCGCCACCAACGCCTCGGTCAGATGCTCGAGAAGGATGTGCCCCCGAAAACGCACGATTTTCTGCGCCACCACCCGACACTGGAACTCGTCGACGTGACCCGGGCCGCCGGTTCGACGACGGGCAACGGGCACAGTTATTTTTCCCAAAGCCCCTGGGTCAGCTCGGACCTGCTCGCCCTTCTGGCCTTCGATCTGGGCGCTGAACGCCGCGGCCTCAGGCGTATGCCCGAATTGCCAATCTGGTCGTTTCCCGACGACTATATCGAACGGCTGCAACAACATATCAAGACGCTGAAACCGGATCTGGCCCGGGGCAGCGGCCGCCGGGCTAAGGATTCCGGCGCGGCCAACTGACCCCGTCAAGCACCGCGGGACGAGGTGCCGGCGGCGTCCCGTGCCCCGGTTGACCGCCGCCGGACGCCTTCCCCGACGACCGACGGCCCGCCGATTTGCATGGCCCGCAGCCCGCCAAGGAACCGCAGGCATCGATCGCCCGCCTCTAATGGATGCGGTCCGCGCCGCGCCTACCGAACACCCGGCGGTTCAATCGGGTGCCGCCGTCATCCCGACCGTCCGCGGGCAGTTTTAAGACGTGCGCGAGGTCCGGCGGCCGCAGCGGCGGCAATTGCCTCGCAATCTTGCTGCGCATGGCGGCGTACTGGGGCGGCAGCTGCAGTTGGGCGCCCAGTTCGTCCGGTGCTTCATCCACCGCGAAGCCCGGCGGATCGGTGGCAAATTCGAAGAGCACGCCGCCGGGCTCCCGGAAATAGATGGATTGGAAGTAGTTGCGGTCGCGCACCGTGGTGGGTTGAAACCCTTGCTGATCGAGCACCCGGCGCCAGGCCGCCTGCGCCTGCGCATCGGCGACGCGAAAGGCGATGTGATGGACGGTGCCGCCGCCTTGTTGGCCGCGCCGCGCAGATGGGTCTTCCACGAGATCGACGAAATGACCGGGCGCATCTTCGGCCTGCATGCGGAACCGATGGCGATCACTGTCTTTCCCCACCCGTGTCATGCCCATGACCTGGGTCAGCAACGCCTGGGTGGCATCCGGGTCGCGGCTCAGGAGCGTGGCCGTATGGAAACCCCGAATGGCATGTCTGGCCGGGATGGCGCTCGCGGGCCAGGCCCGCACCGTCGGCGGTGTTTGGACGGCCACCAGTTCCAGTGTCAGACCGTGCGGGTCGTCAAAACGCAGCAAGGGTGAACCGAACGGGGCCGCCTCCGCGAAGGCCACGCCGTGACGCCGCAGCCGTTCCTGCCAGAACGGCATCGATTCGCCGGGGATGGCCAATGCGATCGCCGTCGCCATGCCGGCCCCCGCCCGGCCGCGCGGAAGGTTTTCCCAGGGAAAAAAGGTAATGATCGTTCCCGGGGCGCCCTCCGCGTCGCCGTAGTAAAGATGATAGGTCGAGGGGTCGTCGAAATTGACGGTCTGCTTGACCAGCCGCAGACCCAGAACGGTTTCGTAGAAGACCAGGTTTTCCGCCGCCGATGCGGCAATCGCCGTCAGGTGATGAATCCCGCTGATCTTGAGGTTCTCGGTGGTCGTTTCCATAATCGATACCTCCCAAAAAATCTTGATATCAAGATGTTAAGTCAAAAAAATATTATGCCGATTGCTCGGCGCGCATGCCGATTTTTTTCAACAGGCGCACGATATCGCGGCGCTCGGCCGCCGAGAGGACACGGACCAGATTCTCCAGGCGCTCGCGGTGTTGGGCAAATGCTTCGCGAATGACCCTGCGGCCGTCCGCCGTGAGGTGCACATGGAAACAGCGTCCGTCCGAGGGGTCCTGGACACGCCGCACGAGCCCCCGACGCTCCAGGCGGTTGACCGCCGCGGTCATGGAGCCGCTGGTCAGGAGCACTTTGCCGGCGATCGTGTTGATCGGCAGCGGCCCCTTGTGCAGCAGAACTTCCAGGATCTGAAAATCGGTCAGTTTCAGTCCGGTGCGCGCGATGCTTTGGCGGTCGACCTTTTCAACGGCCTTGGCCGCCTTCCAGAGAATCAAGCGTATGTGGGCGCCGGTTTCCATGCCCGGGAAGTTAAAACCAAATATCTTGATGTCAAGATATTTGGACGGTATTTTTCAAAAGCCGGCCACAAGCGATGCGATCGCATCATCACCGGGGACTGCGGGCGGCCATGCCGACCGGTTTTCCGGATAGCGTCCAGTTCTCCTGGCCGGCCGTTGCCGGTTCCTGCATCCCCCCCCGAAGCAAGACCATCGCCGGCTCGAGACCCTGGACAGCCTTGGCGGAGGGGCCGCGGAGGGTGTGAATCGCGGGTGGCCGCGTGGGTGCCGACCAAACCACCAATTCCGAGCCGGGTGGTCGTGAACCGGAGCGTGCCGGCGGGTGCGGCGTTAGACCGTCGAATGGATGACGCGGTGTGGGAACCCCATCCCCGGCGTGAAACCGACCGTCATTTGCGGACAGGATGCTTCAATACGCGGCAGGCGGCCTGCGCGGCTGATTTCGACAGCGGGCCCCAGGCGGTTTCGCATCTGCACAATAGGGAGCGCGCAAGCAGGGGCGATACCGACCCTATTCATCATTCGGCTTGTCGGCATCGGCACCCGGGCCCCAGAAGGCCGCAAAGGGGTTGATCTCGGAGGTGCGACCGCGGCCGCCAGCCCTGGAAAGGCCCATGCCGAGATCCAGCCAGCGCTTGAACTGGTCGTCAACGGTTTTCTTGTAGCGGATATAATTGCGGGCGATCTGCTGCAGGTAGGTTTCGAAGAACTCCAGAAGCACATTGTCGCCGTATTGGATAATCAAATGCAATACCGGTGAAGGCAACAAGGCATTCTTGCGCTTGGCCTGCTCGAGCACGATCTGCGTTAAGATGAATGCGGTCACGTCCTCTTTGGTTTTGGCGTCGATGACCTTGACTTCACCGCCCTGGCGAACAACCTCCGCCAGTTCCTCCAGTGTGACATAGCCGCTGGCGAATGTGTCGTAAATCCGGCGATTGGCATATTTCTTATAGACGCGTGGTCCTTCCATTGGGTCCATCCTCGGCGGCTCCCGATCCATGTTGCTTCGCAAAATAATTTTCAATTGACGTGAAATAAAATATGGGCGAAATATAATGCATTTTTAAGTATTTGAAAACAGTTTTTCGCAACCCCACCAAGATTTTTGTGCATTGCAACATTTTTTTACTTGACGCCTGCCATCCCGGCACTATAGTAGGGTTCATCGCAGAACGGCTGCACCGCTAACGGCAAGGAGGAATCTCAGAACATGACACCCGCTGATTTTGCAATGACGAAACAGATACTGAAACTTCAGAAGACACTCGTTCAGACCAACCTTAAAACCCAGGACATGTGGCTGGCACAGGGCGGTCGCGTGGCCCGCACCTGTCTCGAGCAGGCCGGTATGATGCCCGAGGAAATCCAGCGTTCCTGGGAGTATGGCTCAGCGCTCTGGCAGACGGGCCGCCAGACACTCGAAACCATGGTGAACGCCCAGTTCGACATGATCGCCGGGGTCCTGAACCCCGCCCGAACCCGATCGTAACCCCGGACCCGGTGGTCCGGAAACCATAACGTATACCCCATGCAAGGAGGATTGTAAGGATGATGGATCACAAACAGATCGCCAAACAGATGGTGCAGTTCAACAAGTCGGCTTTCGACAACAGCTTCAAGGCCATGAGCCTGGTCTACGAGCAGAATGAAAAAATGCTCGACGCCTTTTTGGGACAGGCCGGATGGCTGCCGGACGAGGGCAAGAAAGCCCTGCAGGATTGGATGAACTCTTACAAGCAGGGTTGCCAGGATTTCAAACAGATGGTGGACGCGAACTACGAAAAGGTGGAGACCTACTTTACCGACAGCGAATAGCCCTCCGCCCTTCGAAGTTGTCCACGTCGGCCCGCTTCCAGGGCGCGGATCGCATTTCCGCGCCCTGATATTGCGGTTGCATTGTCCAACATGAACGTCCCCGGGGGAGGAGACCATGACCGCTAGAAGTGCCCATCCACCGTCCGACAAAAACTGCCTGCAAACCGGAACGGATATCGTCAGCGCAGCTTTCGACGCCGCCAGCGGCATGGCCAGCTATCAGAACAGCTTTATCATCCCCTTCCTGCTGTCGACCCACTACTTTACGCAGGCCGAGGTGCGCAAAGCCAGCGCCGCCGGTCTTCACGAGGTACTTAAAGCCTACGCGGATCTGGGCCTGTTCAATCTCGACCTGCTGCGGCGCAGTATGGACGGCGCGTTCGAGGCCGCCGGCCGCTACGCGCAGTCGACATTTGCCGACGCTGCGGCCGCTCTCGCGTCGGCCTTGACCACCGGCAATACGCGCCCGCTCCGGGACATCGTCCACCAGCAGGGCGCCCTGCTGGCGCTGGTCGCTCACGGCTACCCCCGGGCCATCGAAGGAATTGCCGATGATTTCGGATTTCACTTCGAGCGCGGGACGCATGAACTGGTCGATGAATCCGATCGCTTTCAACTCTACCGCATTGCGCCCTCCAAAGCGGGAGTCGAAACCCAGCCCGGGCGCAAGCCGATCCTGATCATACCGCCCTACGTCCTGGGGGCGAACATCCTGGGATTTCTGCCGGGAGAAGACCGCAGCTACGCCCACTGCTTTGCCAACCAGGGAATTCCGACCTATATTCGAATACTGAAGGACATTGCCGTATGCGAACCGCTGCAGACCATGAGCGCCGAAGACGATGTCCGCGACACACGACGCTTTTGCAAGGCCATTCGGCAGCGGCATGCCCAAGCGGTCACCCTCAACGGTTATTGCCAGGGCGGCTTCAATGCCTTGTGCGGCCTGCTCAGCGGAGAGCTCGATGACCTGGTTGACGCCTTCATCACCTGTGTCTCGCCGATGGACGGCACCCGCAGCCGCGGTCTCTCCGGTTTTTTGCAGCAATTGCCCGCGCGGTTCAATGATTTGGCCTACGGCACCAAGACCCTGCCCAACGGCAACCGGGTGGCCGACGGCCAACTGATGGGATGGGTTTATAAACTCAAGAGTATCGAAACCGAAGCGCCGCTGTCGGCCTACTTCCGGGATTTGGCCATGCTGGCCCGCACCGGCGGTGATGCCGGCAGCATCAGCAAAACCGCGGCCGGTCTGAATTACTGGCTGGCCCATGAACGCAATGATCTGCCGCTGGCCATCACCGAGATGAGCTTTGCCTCTTACACTACGCCCATCGCCGCTGACGGCACGCTGCCGATTCGGATGTTTGGCCAGAAACTCAACCTCAAGCGGCTCAAGGCGAAAGGGCTGCCCTGGTTGATCTGCTACGGCATCCATGACGATCTGGTCGAAAAGGAAACCGCTCTGGCGCCTTTGGATTTCGTTCCGGCCGAGGTGACCCCGTTTCCCAAGGGTCATGTGGCCATCGCCACTTCCTGGTCCCACCCGTCTTCGGCCTGTGCCCTGCACACCCGCTTCGGCGAAGGGCAACACCGCGGGCCGGTGCGATTTCACCTCGATCTAGAGGGCGACCAGGAAAACGCGGCCAAATAACGTCAACCGTCACCCCCTGCCACCCGCGGCCGTTCAACGTGGGGCCGGTAGCATGCCGGTGATAAAGGGCCCGCCGCTCGGAGGGCCTCAACGCGGATCAAGTTAGCCCGGGGCGGATGGCATGCATTCGCTTGGCTGGAGGTCTGCAAGCATGGATCACCAATTTTTTAAATTTTGGGGAGAATTTCTCCTGCAGGCGGCCGACGGGCAGCGCAAGCTCGAAGAGCTGACCCGATGGATCCACGGTGGGTTCTCGCCTTCCGGCGAAATGGCCGATCTTTTTCGCAAGTGCTACGGACTGCAGGCCTTCGCGTCTCCCGAAAGCACCAACGCCTGGCAGAAAGCCACGGCGGATTTCCACAAGGCCTTCAAAGCCTACGCGCCCCTTTGGGGCTGGGTGCCGCTGGAGCGCTACGATCAGCTCAAACGCGAGAAGGAACGCCTGGAGGTACAGATAGCCGACCAGACGCGCTTGATCCAGCAACTGGAAGCCATCCTCGACGACAAGGATTTGGGGCACATGAGCCTGATCACCCGGTTTCAGAACCTGGTCACCGATCAGGGCAAGGCCTTTGACGATCTGATGCAGGCGCTGCAGGCATCCCCGGAGAAATCGGACGAGGCCGAGCGCAAATAAAGGTGCACGCGGTCTCAAGACCGCCACCCCCCCTGGCCCCCTCAAGAATTGACCGGCGCCACCGAAAAGACCGCACAGCAAGGAAGGTGTGATATGGCCGAGAAGCGCTCCCCGAACACGGACGAGAGAGACATGTTTGCCCAGTGGACCGCAACGATGACCGATATATGGGGCAATGCACTGCGCCTCTGGGTCCCGGACGGCAACCCAACCGCCGCCGAAAATGACGGTCGAGGCGCCGAAGCCGACCAGGGCGCGACGGAACGCATCCGTGACTCCGTCACGGCGGCCTTGAAGAACTGGCAGACCTTTTCCGGCGCCCTATCCGAACCCGGCTCGCTGGACGCCATTTTCAAGGGGATGGGCGCCATGCCCGAGGTGCTCGCCCAGCTGGCCCAGACCAGCCTGCATGGATTTGTGGAAATGCAGCAGAAAATCCTGGATAGCGCCAATCGCATAGGAGACTATGTCGATGCCGACACCTTCGCCCACTTGGACGAAAATTTTTTCGAGACCTGGACGGGCATCTACGAAAAAGAGATTCAACGCTATCTCAAGATCCCCAAGCTGGGACTTGTCCGTGAGTATCAGGAACGTATCAGCGAGTCCATCGATGCCTTCAACCGTTTTCAGGTCACCTTGAACGAGTTTATGCGTATCCTGGCGGTACCGGTGAGCCGTTCATTTGTGGTGCTGCAGGAACAGCTGGGCGAGCTGGCGGACAAGGGGGAGCTGCCCGAGGACGGGCGGGCCTACTACGACATGTGGATCAAGGTGCTGGAGGGCCATTATATGACGCTCTTTCAGACACCTGAATATACCGATATCCTGGGCAAGACCCTCAGCAGCCTTACCGAATACAAAAGCGCGCGCAATGCCGTCATCGAAGACATGCTTGACGGCTTGCCGATTCCGACCCGGTCCGAAATCGACTCCCTCTACCAGGAAATCCACCGCCTCAAGCGGCGCCTGCGTGCCTTGGAGAAAAACCCGGAATGACCATTGCGCTAAGGCCCTAACATTGTTGCCAGAGAAGGGAAGATCGCCATGACCAAACAAAATATTCCCGTCGATCTGATCATGTCCAAGATGGCGGAAGCCTCTGAGCAAGCCCACGCCAGGGCCCGCAAAGGCTCCGAGGTCCTGCTGGATGATTTGGATACCGAAATCGCCCCCACTCCTTACGAAGTTGTCTATCAGGAAGACCGCGTCAAGCTGAAATACTATCGTCCCGAGGGCCAGCCCAAATACAAGACCCCCTTGCTCGTCGTCTATGCCCTCATCAACCGGGAGACCATGCTGGATCTCCAGCCCGGCCGCAGTGTCGTTCAGACCTTCCTGGACCACGGCCTGGAGGTCTACATGATCGATTGGGGCTACCCCACCCGCAAAGACGCCTTTCTGGGATTTGACGACCACATCAACGGCTATATGGACAATGTGGTCGATTTCATCCGGGATCGTCACAATTTGCCCAAAATCCATTTGATGGGCATCTGTATGGGGGGCACCTTCTGTGTCATCTACAGCTCGCAGCACCCTGACAAGGTCAAGAATCTCGTCACCACCGTGACACCCACCAATTTCGACACGGACAAGGGCCTTCTGCATCAATGGATGCAGTTCGTCGATCCGGATGCACTGGTGAGTGTCTACGGCAACCTGCCGGCCCATGCGATGAACCTCGGTTTTCTGCTGCTCAACCCGGCCCGTTTGATGCTCGACAAGTACGTCGGCTTCATCCAGAACATGGACAATAAAAAATTCGTAGAAAACTTTATCCGCATGGAAAAGTGGATCTTCGACAGCCCGGATCTGCCCGGAGCCGTCTTTACCAAGTTCATCCGCGACTGCTATCAGCGGAACCTGCTTATTCAGGGCAAGATGAAAGTGGGCGGCAAGCCGGTCAATTTGAAAAAGGTCACCATGCCGCTGCTCAATATATACGGTTTATTCGATCACCTCGTGCCCCCGGAGGCCTGCGAACGGCTGACAGCTGCCGTCGGCAGCAAGGATACGGAGGACATCTGCCTGCGCACCGGGCACATCGGCATTTATGTCAGCAGCAAATGCCAGCGTGATTTCGCCCCCAAGATCGCGGCCTGGCTGGCAGAGCGCGACGCCCAGCGCAAGCGGGCCCCGAGCCCGGCCCGAAAACGGGCCCCGAAACGGGCGGCCAAAAAAACCGCGGCCGCCAAGCAGCCATCACCGGCCTGACCGTCCGGCGCACGGCGTTGATCCACGAATCCAGCCTTTTATCCGAAGTAAGGAGACACCATGACCAAAAACAGCGACTTTTTTAGAACCTTCTGCAAAATCAGCCAGGCGTTCGGCACCGCGGCCACTCAGGAGGAGCTCCTCGACCTCGTGGTGCAAAGCGCCACGGATGCCCTGAACGGCAAGGCGGCCTGCCTGTTTCTGGCCGATGAAAGCAAAGATCTTATCGTCCCCAAGGCCCAACACGGTCTGTCGGAAAGCTATCTGCACGCCAACCCCCTCAAGGCCCAGAAGCTCTTGAAGCCCCTGCTCGAGGCGGGCCACCTGGCCTTCGAGGACGCCACCAAGGATCCGCGCCTTGAGAATCATGAGGCCAAAGTCAAGGAAGGCATCGCCAGTATCCTGAGCGTGCCGGTGCGCGTCAAGGATCAGCCCATTGGCGTGCTGTCACTCTATACCGCCAAACGCCGCAAGTTTTCCGCCGAGGAGATCGAATTTCTGGACGCCCTGGCCGACCAGGGCGGCGTCGCCATCGAGAAAACCCGCCTGCTGGAGCGCATCCAAAAAAATGCCCTCATGTTTCTGGATCTGGCCTCGGCCATCAACTCGACCCGCGACATCAAGGAGGTGCTCAATATCCTGACGGTCAAGATATGCGAAAGCCTGGGTCTGAAAGGCGCGGCCATCCGCCTTCTGGACGAGGACTCCGGCAGCTTGAAGCTGGTGGCCTACCACGGGCTCAGCGATGAATTTCGCGACGTGGGACGCCATACCGGCACCGATATTTCGACGGCCGCGCTAAAGGGTGAAACGGTGATCATCGAAGACGCCGCCAGCGACAAGCGGGTCCGTTACAAGGACGAGGTGGCGGCTGAAGGCATCGCCTCGATGATCATCACGCCCATCACGGCCCGGGACGAGGTTATCGGCACCCTCAGACTCTACAGCCCCGTGAAACGCAAATACGAGGAAGATATGGTCGTTCTGGTCCAGGCCCTGGCCCATCAGGGCGGGCTGGCCATCCAGAACGCCTCCATGTTTCTCAAACTGCAGGCCGAACAGAAGGAGCTGGAAGCCGATGTCTGGAGCCACCGCAGCTGGTTCTGAGGACATCGCCCCAACACCGCACAAGACGGGATCGTTCATCGCCAGGCCGCATAAGCCCATACGCGGCCTACCCGCAATATTCAAACGCTTGCCGGTTCGCTAAGGGGAGGAATCATGCCTGGATACACCATCGATCAACTGGAAATCGGCCAGGAGGACAGTTTCAGCAAAACCGTCGCTGAATCCGACGTCTACCTGTTCGCTGGCGTCAGCGGCGATTTCAACCCGGCTCACATCAACCAGGCCTACGCGGAACAAACGGCCTTTAAAACCCGCATCGCCCACGGCATCCTATCCGCAAGCTTCATCTCCACCGTGATCGGCTGCCAGTTGCCCGGCCCGGGAACGATCTACATCTCCCAAACCCTCAACTTTCTGGCGCCGGTGCGTATCGGTGACACGATTACCGCCACGGCCGAAGTCGTGGAGATCCTGACGGAAAAGAAAAGGGTCCGCCTCAAGACGGTGTGCACCAACCAGGACGGCACCGAAGTCCTCACCGGCGAGGCCCTGGTGAGCCCCCCCCGGGGGTGATTAAGCCCCACCACCTTCAGCGGTTAACGCCATTCTCATTGGACGCCTGGAAACGGCCGGTGCCGTAGAAACAATCACAATGGGAGCCTACGACGGGGCCCATACGGCCCAGGTCGACCGCACCCCTTGACATTGGAGGTGCGGGTTTTTTGGGCATTCGATCCGAATGGATATTTCTCAGAACGATAGAACGATCGACATGCGGCGGATGGCGACCGACACGTTCGAAGCGCGTTTTCCGATCGGAAGCGGTGGGGGCTTACAGCTTGATCCCCTGAGGATTGATGGCCATTCGTGGTATGGATTCGAGGCAAAGCCGAAAGACATTGACATGGCATCGTATCGAATCATAGGGGCCTTTGCCATCTGGATGTTCATTCTGCTGGCGGCCGCCATTTCCCATGCGGATTCCGCCGATTTGCTCCCGCGGCTTAAAGGCGGGGGCCATATCCTCATGCTGCGCCACGCCCTGGCGCCCGGGACGGGCGATCCGCCCCACTTCAGGCTCGGCGATTGCCGCACCCAGCGCAACCTGGACGCCCGCGGTCGCGAACAAGCGACGAATATCGGCGTCTGGCTGCGCACCCGGGGCATCACCCAGGCCCGCGTATATGCCAGTCAGTGGTGCCGTTGCCTCGAGACCGCGGCATTGATCGATCTGGGCCCGGTAACCCCTCTGCCGGCTCTGAATTCCTTTTTCCAGCGACCGCAGGATCGGGAGCCCAACCTTGCGGCGCTGCGCGATTTCATTTCCCGCCAGTCACAGGATGGCGACCTGATCATCCTGGTGACCCACTTCGTAACCATTGCCGGGATAACCGGTGAAAGCGTATCTTCGGGCGAGGGCGTGCTGCTTGCCCCACCACATGCGAATGCGCTGCAAGTGATCGGGCGGCTTCGTTTCGTCGCGGATTAGGCGACGTTCACCGTCCGTGGTTGAGGCCGTGATCCGGTGACGATTCGTCCGGCCAAATCGTACCCGCTACGACGACGGCAAGCCCAGATTAAAACGCGCCAAATACGGTGGCCAGAAGAATGACGGGAGCGGTTGAAAACGGCCAGAAACGCAAGAATGTCGATCATTTGGGTTTCCTCTTCTTTGGATCTTTTACAGCCTGCCGATCTTCCGGCAAATGGGCCGGCTTGAGGCTCTCTTCGAAGACAAATTCGGGGAACCAGCTGGTACGAACGCCCAGATCGTCAAAGTGCGCCGCCAGCCACTGATCGGCCGTGCGCCAGCCGATGTCGTGGAGATGTTGCAGGAATTGCCACTCGGCATTGAGTTTGCTGGAGACGCTTAGCTTCCGCATTTCCTCCTCGGACTGTATAAGATGGAGGCGACCGTCGCGGTAGGCCTGCCGGTCGAGATTTTCATGGTGGATGATCTCCGAGAGGAAGGCGGCGGCCCGCAGTTCTTTTTTCAGACTGGCGTTGAAGGTGATCTCGTTTAAGCGGTTGTTGATTTCGTAGGCCGTACGGGGAATCTCGGATCGTGAAAACGGGTTGATCTGAACGATGACGATGTCGCTGGCCTCGGTCTCGTCGATCAGGGGAAATATCGGCGGATTGCCCATATAGCCGCCATCCCAGTAGGCCTCGCCGTCGATTTCGACGGCTTGGAACAAAAAGGGCAGACAGGCGGAGGCCATGGTCGCATCCACCGATATTTCTGGCTGGCGAAACACCTTGGCACGTCCGGTGCGGACATTGGTAGCCGAGAGAAAAAGCGTCGGCAACCGGGCGTTGTTGATGACGTCGAAGTCGAAAACCTCGGCCACAATATCGCGCAGCGGGTTGATATCGAACGGATTGAACTCATACGGCGAGAAGGTCCGCGTAAAATGCTCGAAGAAGATGAAACTGGGCGACAGGTCCAAACTCCAGCGCCCCATCATGACGTCGAAAAAGGAGCGTTGGACGGGGCCCAGGCGTGCAGCCTCGCTGACCTTCTTCCAGAAGCCGGCAAGCAGTTCCTGCGCCATGCGGGGTCCGCGGTCGGCCAGACCCTGGGCCAGGGCCACCGCATTCATGGACCCGGCGCTCGTGCCGCTGATGCCCTCGATTTCGATGCGCCGCTCCTCGAGCAACCGATCGAGGACGCCCCAGGTGAAGGCGCCGTGGGCGCCCCCGCCCTGAAGGGCGATGTCAATTCTCTTGGTGTCACTTGCCGTCATTGTGATCTCCTTTTGGGGTTGTAGGGCCAACACTCAATGCCTCTTCCGTCTTGGCCAGCCTCCGTGATCCAAATGTATGAAGTTTGGCATTCAGATTTTCCCGGTTGAAAAAAATCAACGTTAGAACGCCGATCGGGACTCATCAAGCGCGGTTGGTTCGTGGCGGCGCATCCCTTGTGCAGCCCGGATCCGGCCGTGGAAATTGACCGGCCCACGGGAGGCGATCACATCGGTCGCCACGGACGCATAGGTGGCCTGCCAGCTAATGGTCTGAAAATATTAACTTGTGTATTGAATTTTGCTAAATCGATGGATAGGGTAACCAACAGCGGGCCGTTGCCCATCGTTACCATCCCTGAGCATAGAAACCCTTATCGCTGCCAATTCAGCGCGCCCGGGGCAAGTCACACCGACGCACGTGTGCCGTATGGTGCCAACATACGGTACGCCGGAAATTAAAACAACCGACAGGAAGGAGCCGACCCATGAACCGGCTGCTCAAATGGATCCTGATGGCCGCGGGTGCCATCGTGGTTGTTCTGATCGCCGCCGTCGTCCTCATTCCCCTGCTGGTCGACGTCAACGAATACAAGCCGCAGATCGAGGCGCAGGTTGAAAAAGCCACTGGCCGGCCCCTCAAAATCGGCGGGGACATGGCGCTTTCCGTCTTCCCCTGGATCGGCGTGGCCCTCAGCGACCTGCAGTTGGGTAGCCCGGCCGAATTCGGGGATCAAGCTTTCTTGGCTGTCGGCCGCTTTGAAGCCCAAGTTCGTCTGCTGCCCCTTCTCTCCCGCGAGGTGGAAGTCAAGCGCATTGTCGTCGAGGCCCCCGCGCTGGCCCTGATCAAAACCAAGAGCGGTAAGACCAACTGGGATTTTGCGACCGCCGGCGAATCACCCGGCAAGCCCGAGGAAAAAACGCCCCCGCCGGGAGCGGATACGACGTTGGCCACCCTGACAGCCGAGGAAATCGCCATCCGCAACGGACGCCTGACCTACGTCGACGAGGCCAGCGGCCAGAAGCAGGAAATCGCCGACCTCAACCTCGTGCTCAAAGACGTTTCCCTGGACCGCCCGCTTCAAATTGATTTCACGACGCGGTTCAATGGACAGCCGATCACGCTGTCGGGCAATATCGGCCCGGTCGGCAACCCCCCGGCCAGCCAGCCTCTCGGCTTCGATCTGGCGCTGGCCGCAATGAACGAGCTCGCCCTGACCCTCAAAGGCAGCGCGCGGGACATCCAAACCCAGCCGGTGGTGAACCTGCAGGTAAAGGCCCAACCCTTTTCCCCCCGCAAGCTCTTCGAGCGCCTGGGCCAGCCATTTCCGGTGAACACGACCGACCCCAAAGCGCTGCAGTCGGTCGCCTTCAGCGCCAGCCTCAACGGCGGCCCCCAGTCGATCAAGCTCGACGCCGGCCAGATGACCCTGGACCAGAGCCGGATCGATTTCGAGGCCGAAGCGGGCGAGTTCGACAAACCGCGCATCAATGTGAAAGCCAAGATCGACGACATCGACGTCGATCGCTACCTGCCGGCCGAAGCGCCGGAAAAGAAACCGGCAAAGAAAAAAGATCAGGCCCCGGCACCCGCACCGCCGGCCGGGGAGGATCAACCGGGGGGCGTGGATTACGCCCCGCTGCGCCGCCTCGTCCTGGACGCCCGGCTCGATGTAGCCAAACTCAAGATCAATCAGGCACGGCTGCAGCAGATCGTGCTCCAAATCAAGGGGCGCAACGGGCGCTTCGACCTCGAGCCCTTCAGCGCGGACCTCTACGGGGGAAAGGCCCGCATCGAGGGAAACCTGGACGTCACCCGCAGCCAACCCCGCTCCAACATTTCGCTTCAACTCACCGATATGCTGGTTGGGCCCTTTATGACGGATGTCCTCCAAAAAGACTTCCTGGAGGGCAAACTGGTGACGGCGATCGATCTTCAGTTTGCCGGCGATCGGCCCGAAACGATCCGCAAGTCCCTCAACGGGAAGGGCCGCCTGACCTTCAACGACGGTGCCATCGTGGGCATCGATCTGGCCGGCATGGTGCGCAACCTCCAGGCCGCCTTCGGCGCCGGGGAACGTCCCACCGAAAAGCCCAGGACCGATTTTAGCGAGTTGGACATCCCCTTCGAGCTCAAGGACGGCGTTTTCCAGACGGCCGCCTCGAATATGAAATCGCCCCTGCTGCGTCTGCTGGCCAACGGCCAGGCCGACCTGGTGAACGAAACCCTGAATTTCCGGGTCAACCCCAAATTCGTGGCCACCCTCGTGGGCCAGGGCGACACGGCCTCCCGCAGCGGCATCATGGTACCGGTGCTGGTCAGCGGCTCCTTTGACCAGCCCACGTTCCGACCGGATCTCAAGAGCCTGGCCCGGCAGCAGGTGGAAGAAAAAATCGTCGAATCCGACCAGTTCAAGAAAGTCTTCAAAGAAAACGAAGAGCTTCAACCCTATGAGGACAAAGCCAAAAAGATGATCAAGGGTTTGTTTGACTAGAAGCGGTTTCAAAACCTTAGATCGCGTTCGCGGGCAAGGCGCCGCCTGATGAAAAAGCGGAGCATATTCAATGATATGTGAGCATTTTAAAGAAAGTGGCAACGCCACCATCGGGCGTTAGATGAGGTTTTGAAACCACTTCTAATGTCCGACTCAGCGTCGGACGCGGCTTCCCACCAGAGGATGTGAAGGCCGCGGTACAACAAGCAAGCGACCGGGAAGAGAAATGTCGAGGGGAAGAAAACGGAACCATCGGGCCGCCCTCCGGGCGCTGCTTTGCACCCTGTTGATCGGAGGCCTGCCCTGGGGGTGCGCCACCCTCGATGAGGGCATCGAGCCCCCCCACATCAGCCTGGTCAAAATCACCCCCCTGAAATCGGACGACCTTGAAAGTGCCATTCAGCTACACCTGCGGCTGGTCAACCCCAACGATCGCACTTTTCGGATTCGCGGCGTCACCTGCAAGCTCGACATCAACGGCAGCACCATTGCGGCCGGGTCATCCAATACG
>JASJBQ010000192.1 GCA_030066455.1 Desulfobacterales bacterium | reverse complement strand
CCTTGAGCGGCATGTCCTTGCCGTATTTGGCCCTCACGGCCATCAGGCCCGGCATTTCGTTTTCGGCCAGTTTCATTTCCTTGTTGCCAAAATCGGCCAGCGCCATGTCGGCCACCTTGTAGGGCAGGCCCAGATCAAGCGCATAATCGTCAAGTTGCTGTTTCTTCATGGATACGATTGCCATCGGTACTCCTTGGTTTTCACGGGAGAGCCGTGCTCTCCGTTGGTTTCTTATGGAATTTGGTTTCGGCTGCCGTCAAACCGACTACCGGCCCGCATTTTGCAACCAGCGACATGCAACCGTCTGAAAGTGCCACAAGACTTATCGGTGGCATGCAATTAAATCTTAAATATATAGCCGTTGCCGCGGTTGGCAAACCATCACGGCGGCGACCGTCATCGTGCCCCTCCAGCCCATGAGCCTGGGGTTCAGGCCGAGGCCGCAGCGATTACAGGCCGCCGGACGCATCATCCGGCGGCGGGGATGACCATCGCGCGCGTGCCGGGCCGGACCAAAGGGTGCGCTTGAGGCCAGGCATCAGATACCGGCCAGGTTGCGCATCTCCTCCGCCTTGTTGGTCTGCTCCCAGCTGAAAGTATCTTCGCTGCGGCCGAAATGACCGTAGGCGGCTGTGGGCAGATAGATCGGTCGCAGCAGGTCAAGGTATTCGATGATCGCGGCCGGCCGCAGGTCGAACACTTCGCGGATGATCTCCTTGACGCGCTTTTTGGGGATGGCGCCGGTGCCCATCAGGTCCACCATGACCGAAACCGGCTCGGCCACACCGATGGCGTAGGCGATCTGGATTTCGCATTTCTTGGCCAGACCGGCGGCCACCACATTCTTGGCAATGTGCCGGCCCATATAGGAGGCGCTGCGGTCGACCTTGGACGGATCCTTGCCCGAGAAGCAGCCGCCGCCATGGCTTCCCTGGCCGCCATAGGTGTCGACAATGATCTTGCGCCCGGTAAGGCCGCAGTCGCCCATGGGGCCACCCACCACGAACTTGCCGGTGGGGTTGATGTAGTATTTGGTGTCCCCGTCGATCATGTCGACCGGGATGACCTTTTTGATCACTTCCTCGATGACGGCCTCGCGAATCTGCTCGTGGGTCGCGTCCGGTTTGTGCTGGGTGGAGACGACCACCGTGTCGACCCGGAGCGGGGTGCCGTTTTCATACTCGATGGTCACCTGGGACTTGCCGTCCGGCCGCAGGAAATCGAGTGCGCCGTTCTTGCGCACCTGAGACAAGCGGCGGGTTAGTTTGTGGGCGTACATCACCGGCATGGGCATCAGCTCGGGGGTCTCGTCCGAGGCGAACCCGAACATGAGGCCCTGGTCGCCCGCCCCCTGATCCTTAAACAGCCCCTCGCCCACATTGACGCCCTGGGCGATGTCCGGCGACTGCTGGTCGATGCTCGTGATCACCGAGCAGGTCTGGCAGTCGAACCCCATCTGGGAGGAGCAATAGCCGATATCCCGGATGGTCTGGCGGACGATCTGGGGGATGTCCACGTAGCAGCTGGTGGTGATCTCACCGGCCACGAAGGCGATGCCGGTGGTCACCAGCGTCTCGCAGGCCACCCGGCAATTCTTGTCCTGTCCGATGATGGCGTCCAGGATCGCATCGGAAATCTGGTCCGCAACTTTATCCGGGTGCCCTTCGGTGACCGATTCGGACGTGAAAAAAAACTGTTCCTTGCTCATTTAATTCATCTCCTTGGTGTTACATTGATTGCCCGCATCATTATTTACAATCCGTCGCTTGACAGGCCCAGCGCGATGTTGTCGATCAGGCGGGTCGCCCCGATCTTGACGGCCAGGGCCATGCGGGCGGGTCGGTCGACCACGGCCATGTCTTCCAGGGTATCGGGGTCGACGATGGCGATGTAATCGATAGCGGTTTCGGCAAACGCAGCGATATGCCGCTCGGCGGCGGCGATAATCGTGTCCGCGCGGCGTTCGCCCTCGCGGACCATGTCCTGCGACTGCCGCAGGGCTTCATAAAGGCTTCGTGCGGCCGGCCGCTGCTCGGGTTTGAGATAGGCGTTGCGCGAACTCATGGCCAAACCGTCGGCTTCCCGTACGGTGGGGCCGCCCACGATTTCAATCCCGAAATTGAGGTCCCGGACCATGCGCCGGATGACGACCAGCTGCTGAAAATCCTTTTCGCCGAAAACGGCGATATCGGGCCGCACGATATTGAAAAGCTTGGCGACCACCGTGGCCACGCCCCGAAAAAAGATGGGCCGCGACGTGCCGCACAGCCCCCGGGGAAGCTTCTCCAGGTTGACGTAGGTCTGGAAGCCTGCCGCATACATCATCGCGTTGTCGGGGGTGAAGACGACATCGACGCCCACCGACCGCGCCATGGTCAAATCCCGTTGCATGTCCCGCGGGTAGGCCTCGAAATCCTCACCCGGCGCAAACTGCGCAGGGTTGACAAAGATGCTGGCGGCCAGGATATCGGCACGCTCGCGCCCCGCGCGCATCAGTGATAGATGCCCCTCGTGCAGAAATCCCATGGTGGGGACAAACGCGATGGTGCGGCCCTCGCGCCTGCATCGGCCCGCGTGCGACCGCATTTCCTCTGCGGTAGAAATGATTTCGATAAGTTACCCCTCCTTTCCGCCCAAAACTGCCGGTCTCTTATGGCAGCCCGGTCTAAATGTCAACCCGGTCGGGGATTCGCACAGGTTGAAGGCCAAATCACGACCGTCAAGGCGAGGGCGGAGCGAAGAAGTAGTCCTGGGGCAAACGACACCCGTCAGGGGCGACCGTTTAAATGAGGTTTTCAATATCCGGATGATTCCGCAGGACCGTCACGAACTGGCTGGTCCGGTGATCCAGGCGGGTTTTGACCACCTCCAGAAGTTGCTGCATGAAGAGATAACCGATCTGGGGCTCCTCGGAAAGCAGGGTTTTTAATTTGTTCGCGCGCAGTGAAAACACCTGGCAGGGCTCGGCGCAGACCGTGCGCGTGCTGTAGCTCATCCTTCCATCCAGCATGGCCGACCAGCCGAACGAATACCCGGGCTTGATGGCCCCGATGGCAAAGGATATCTTCTCCGAGATCTTTTTCTCGAGCAGGATCTTGCCGTATTTCAGCAGATAGAACCGATCGGCCGGATCGCCCTCCCGGAATACGATATCCTCCTCCTCAAAATGGAGAACATCGATAATCGATGGAAATTTTTCGAGCATGTCATCGGTCAAATGCTGCAGATCGACAATGTCCTTAAGGTCTTCAATCGGAACCATCGGTTGCTCCTCTAATGTTCTCAGGACCCTGCGGGTAAACAGACATCATTTCGCTGTCCAACGACCATCAGCGCAGTAAAAACAGCAAAATCACAAAAAGCCCCGAAACAGCGGCACTGATGCCCAGGGGGATCACCCCGGCGTCAAAGGCGTGCTGACTCCCGCGCCGGAAGTTCTTGACCGCCTCGCGGTTGCGTCCCTGGAGAAGCAAGAGCGGTGTCAGCAGCCATCGGCTGACGCGCGCCGGTGCGTTGGCGGCGAACCGGTTGACGCCCCCGGTCAGCCCCTGGGCGAACATCCGGTCGCAGACACGGTTCAAGGTATTGAATCCGGCATCCACCACCCGATACAATCCCCTGCCCCCCTTGCGATAGAACCAGTCCGTGTCCAGCGATATGGTCTCGGTGCGCTTCAAGAGGGGCAGAAAGAGAAAAAAGACCAGCGCGGAGAGCATCAGCAACTGCAGCTGCGAAACCACGTGAGCCAGGGTATAGGCTTGATAATGAACTTCGCCGTAAGGCAGAACGTCATATAAGGGCTGCGGATAGACGCCCAGGAAAATACACAGAAACGCCATGAAACCCATGGCCGCCAGCATGGTCCGGTTGGTCTCGCCGGGCCGCAGGCCATTGTCCTTGGCAAAGAAGACAAAATAGGGGAATTTGATGCCCGCGTGCAAAAAGACGCCCGCCGAGGCGATCTCGAGCACCATCCACACCCAAACCAGGTGCTGTTCCACACTTTGTTCGATGATGAGGGTCTTGCTGGTGAAGCCGCTCGTGCCGGGAAAGGAAGAAATCGCAAGGGCCCCGATGGTGCCGAAGATGAGCGTCCAGGGCATGGTCTTGTAAAGCCCGCCCAGATCGGTGCAGCGGCTTTTGCCGGTCATGTAGAGCACGGCGCCGGCCGACATCCACAGGAGCGATTTGTAGATGATATGGCAGAAGGCGTGGGCCGCAGCACCGTTGAGGGCCATGGCCGTCCCGATACCCACCCCGGCCACCATGAAGCCAACCTGGTTGATGATGCTGTAGGCCAGAATCCGCCGCATGTCGTTTTCCAGCAGGGCATAGATGATCCCGTAGAGGGTCATCACGCAGCCGATCACGATCAGGATTTCCCACCCGGGATAGCCGCGGATCAGGGTGTATACGGCCGTCTTGGTGGTGTAGGCGCTGAGGATGACGCCGCCGGTCACGGTGGCTTCGGGATAGGCATCCGCCAGCCAGGCGTGCAGGGGCGGTGCCGCGGCGTTGACCAGAAAACCGATCAGGATCAACCAGGTGCCCAGGCTGCGTTCGGTCATGGCCTCGAAGCCCGTCGTGCCGGTCTGGGAGACGTAGACCAGAATGCCCGCCAGCAGACAGAGGCCGCCCACCAGATGCACGAGCACGTAACGGAAACCGGCGCCCATGGATTTTGGAGACTTGCGGGCCAGGATCAGCATCGTGCTGGCCACGGCCATGATTTCCCAGAAAAGGTAGAGGCTGATCAGATCGCCGGCAAAGACCACGCCCAGGGCGCTGCCGATGTAGAACAGGGCCGCCACGTGCTGGGTGGCATCCCGCAGGTAGAAGGCATAGATAAAGGCGGCAAAGGCATTCAGGGTGAAGATATAACCGAAAACCTTGCTGAGTTTGTCGACCCGCAGAAAAGTCAGTTCGTAGCCCAGGAAAGAGGCCTGCCAGCTCGATCCGGTCTCGAGACCGGCGATCAGAAGAAAGGCTGCCGCCGGAATGAGGATGACAAACCCGCTGCGAACCGGGCCCCGAAACAGCGGGACCAGCAGGGCCGCGAGGATAAATAAGGCCGCGGGAGGAAAATCAGTCGTCATAGTAGTCCTCGCGGGCTTTGAGAAGGAGGGCCACCAGCTTGGAAAACAGGATCAGCGCCGCGCAGGAAACGAACCCCAGAACCGCACTGAATCCAAAAAAGCCGTCGAAACCAAAGTGGGGGTGCCGGTGGGCGAAGAACTCGGCCACAACGGTCAGTCCGCAGACGACATAGAGCATGATCCACAATTTGCGGATCACACCCGGGCGGTCGAAATAATCAAACTCTTTTTTGGGTTGCATCCTCGTTGATCTCCGTCACCCGAGCGCCAGCCGGGCAAGATTCAAAAAGACATCGGGGTAAAAAAACAGAGCGATGGAGCCTGCGGCCGTCATCACCGGCGGCACCACACACCACGCGGGCGCTTCCGCCACCCCTTGCTGCGCCTCGGATTCCGGGGCGGCCGGGTTGAAAAAGGCTTTGAAAACGATGGGCAGGAAATAAAAGGCATTCAAGAGCGAACTGGTCAGGAGAACGACCACGACGGGCCACTGGCCCGCATCCAGGCTGCCGAAGGCCAGGTACCACTTGCTCAGGAAACCGCCGGTGGGCGGCAGGCCGATGACACTCAAGGCCCCAATGAAAAAGGCCCCCATGGTGATCGGCATCCGGCGTCCGAGGCCCGTCATCTCGCTGATGTTCTTTTTGCCCGTGGCAACATAAATGGCGCCGGCACAGAAAAACAGGGTGATCTTGCCGAAGGCGTGCATGGCAATATGGATCATGCCCCCGGTGAGCCCCTGGGCCGACAGCAGCCCGACCCCCAGAACGATGTAGGAGAGCTGGGCGATGGTGGAAAAGGCCAGCCGGCGTTTCAGATTGTCCTGGGACAGGGCGATCAGCGAGCCGGTGAGAATCGTGACCGACGCAATCGCGGATACCCAGATGCCCAGGTCCAGCGAGGTCAACAGGTCGCTGCCGAAAATGCCGCTGAGGGTGCGAAAGATGCTGAACACCCCCACCTTGACGACCGCCACGGCATGCAGCAGGGCGCTTACCGGCGTGGGGGCCACCATGGCCGCCGGCAGCCAGGAATGCAGCGGCATGACCGCGGCTTTGGCAAACCCGAAGACAAACATGAACAGCAGCACCGCCACGGTGGTCCGGGACGCATGACCGGCCAGAACCCCCTGGGACGCAAAGGCCAGGTCCCCCGTCAGATGATAGACCATCAGCATGGCCGGCAGCACGAGCCCGATCGAGGACCCCATCGTATAGAGCAGGTATTTGCGCCCCGATGTGCGACCCTCGCGGTCCTGATGGTGGGTGACCAGCGGATAGGTGGCCAGGGAGAGCATCTCGTAGAACAGGTAGAGCGTCAGGAGGTTGCCGGCAAACGCCACGCCCAGGGTCGCACTCAGCGAAATCGCAAAGCAGGTGAAATACCGATTCTGGGCATGCTCGTCCAGGCCCCGCATGTAGCCGATGGAATAAGCCGATGTCACGATCCACAGCGAGGAGGAAACGAGTGCGAAGAGCATGCCGAAGGCATCCACCCGGAGGGAAAGGCTGAGACCCGGCAGGACCCGTGCCAGCGTATAGGTGAATTCCTGACCGGCCAGTACCGCCGGCAGCATGGAGGCCACCAGGGCAAACTTGATCAGGGCCGCCAGAAAGGTCCACCCCTCGCGCATATTGGGCGCGCGCGTACCGAAGATGAACGGGGCCGCCACGAGGGATACCAGCACCGCCATGAGGGGTTTGAGGGAATAGATCGGTTCCATCAATCAGTGCATCCCCGTCGGTAGGATTTGGACCACGAAGTTCTCGACGATATCGCCGCTGTAGATGCCCAGCCCGAAGAGCAGCAGGGCGGCCGCTACCAAAACCGCCAGCATTTGCAGGGGGGCCTCGTCGATCGTCGCGCCATGGGCGCCCTCGCTGCCATGGCCGCCGTGGTGGTCGCTGAAAGGCTCAAAAAAAGCGATTTCGATAATTCGGAAAAAAAGCACGATGTTGATCAGGCTGCTGAAGAGCAGGGCCGCCACGAAGCCGTACTGGCCGGCCGCCAGTCCCCCGGAGATAAGGTACCATTTGCTGAAAAAGCCGCAGGTGGGCGGCACACCGATAATCGCCAGGCCGCCGATGGCAAAAACCGCCATGGTCACCGGCATCTTGGCGAACATGCCCTGCAGATCGTCGATGGTCTCACCTTCGTTCTTGTCAATGAGGGCCGCCGCCGCCAGGAAGACGCAGAAGGTCATGGCCGCATCATTGACGATGTGAAGGATGGCACCCGACATGCCCGCCCGGTTGCCGAGCCAGAACCCGCCCACCATGTAGCCCACCTCGGCCACGATGATGTAGGTCAGCATGCGCTTCAGGCGCCGCGTGGACAGCGCCATGAAGGAACCGGCCACGATGGCAACAACCGCCAGCCAGACCATGGGAGCGCCCAGTTGCAGGCGGTCGAAGGCGAACCCCGGCGTAAAAACGGTCAGCACCACCCGCACCATGACATAGATCATGACCTTGGTCACGAGAGGCGCCACCAGGCTGCTGACGGGCGAGGGCGCATGCGCGTATGCGTTGGGCAGCCAGGCGTGCAGCGGGAAAAAACCCATTTTGAGGCACATGCCGGCCAGGCAGAGGATAAAGGCCGACACCACCAGCCGGGAGTCGTAGATTTCCGGGAGCCGAGCCGCCAGGTCGACCATGTTCAGGGTGCCCGTGGCCAGGTAGAGATAGCCCACACCCAGAAGATAGAAGCTGGCCCCGATGGTGCCCATAAAAAGGTAGTTGAGGCTGGAGAGGGGTGCTCGGCCCGGCCCCATGCCGATCAGGGCATAGCCCGTCAGGGCGGCGATCTCGATCAGGACGTAGAGGTTGAAGGCGTCACCGGTGGCGGTGATGCCCAGCAGGCCGGTGATCAGCAGGATATAAAGGGTGTAAAAGGCGCCCAGGCGGTCGGTGTAGGTTTTCTCCACGATCGGCCGAGTGCCCAGCAGATTGAGAAAGGCCACCGCGGACACGGCCACGAGCACCAGACCGTTTAAATGGTCCACCCGCAGATTGATGCCCACCGGTGGCTTCCAGCCGGCCATGAAATATTGGACCACGCCGTTTTGATGCACCTCCGCCAGCACCCCCACGCTGGACGCAAAGGTCGCCAGGAGGGTGGCGGCGGTCAGGGGAAAACACCAGCGCTTGTCGATCCAGCCCGCGATGGCAACCACGAAGGCCGCCACCAGCGGGACCACGATGATGAAGGCGGGAAAATGAACGGTCATGGCTTATCGATCTGGGCTGCGATTTCGTCTTCTTCGAGCGTCCCGTATTGCTGGTGAACCTTGATCGCCAGGGCCAGCGCCACACCGAGCGTGGCCACCGAGACGACGATGGCGGTCAGCATCAGGACGTGGGGCAGGGGGTTGATGTAGTCGATGGCCTGGACGGCATGGTGGGCGTCATGGCCGTGACCGCTATCGAGGATCGGGATCGTGCTTCCCTGCTTGGCGCCGATGGAGACATAAAAAAGAATGACGGCGGTCTGAAAGATGTTCATCCCGATGATTTTTTTGACCAGGTTGCGTTTGGCGATCAGGGCGTACATGCCGATCATCACCAAACCGATGAACACCCAGTAATTGTATTTGGTCAGAAAACTGGAAAGGATGGCTTCCATGCGATCAAAGCCCTTCGTCGTGGCGGCCGGCTGAGGACAAATTGTAGTAGAGCAT
>JASJBQ010000187.1 GCA_030066455.1 Desulfobacterales bacterium | reverse complement strand
TGGGCGGTCACGTAGATTTTGCGGATTTCGGGCGGGATATTGTCCATCCCGTGGATCGACCCCCGGGCCGCAATCTCGCTCATCAGGTCGTCCGTGTAAAAACCGGCTTCCCGCGCGGCCGCGGCAAAATGCGGGTTGACCTCCATCAGCCGGTCGTTGTCCATGACCGTGCGCACGAAACTCAGGGCGAAGAGGGGTTCGATGCCGCTGGAGCAGCCGGCAATGATACTCAAGGTGCCGGTGGGCGCGATGGTGGTCGTGGTGGCGTTGCGCAGGGGGCCGTCCGGGTGGTTTTTATATATGCTTCGATCGCAGTTGGGGAAGGCGCCGCGCTCTGCGGCCAGCTTGCGGGAGGCCTCCCGGGCCGCTTTCTGGATGGTGCCCATTACGGCTTCGGCGGTTTTAAGGGCTTGTTCCGAATTGTAGGGAACGCCGAGTTGGTAGAGCATGTCGGCAAATCCCATGACGCCCAAACCGATCTTGCGGTTGCCTTTGACCATGGCGTCGATTTCGGGCAGGGGATAGCGGGAGCGGTCGATGGTGTTGTCCAGAAAACGCACGGCCAGTTGGACGGTTTCTCTCAACTCGTCGTAGTCGATGACGGGTGAGCCGCCTTCGTCGATCACGAATTTGGCCAGATTGACCGAACCCAGATTACAGGCCTCGTTGGGCAGCAGCGGCTGCTCGCCGCAAGGGTTGGTGCTTTCGATCGCACCCAGCTCGGGGGTGGGATTGTCCTGGTTCAGGCGGTCGAGGAAAATGATGCCGGGATCGCCGTTGTCCCAGGCCTGCTCCACCAGCGTGGTGTAGACCTCAAGGGCGTCGAGCTCGCCGGCGACGCTGCCGTCCCGGGGGTCGATCAGCGCGTAGTCGCGACCCTCGGCCGCGGCTTGCATGAAAGCATCGGTCACGCCGACCGAGATATTGAAATTGTTCAGGGTCCCGTCTTCCTTTTTACAATGGATGAATTCGAGGATGTCGGGGTGATCCACCCTGAGGATCGCCATGTTGGCACCCCGCCGGGTGCCGCCCTGCTTGACCTGTTCGGTGGCGGTGTTGAAGATTTTCATAAAGGAAACCGGTCCGGACGCCACCCCGCCCGTCGTCCCGACGCGGCTGTCCTTGGGCCGCAGACGCGAGAACGAGAAACCGGTGCCGCCGCCGGACTTGTGGATCAGAGCGGAGTTGTGCAGCGACGTGAAGATGCCCTCCATGCTGTCTTCGATGGGCAGGACGAAACAGGCGGCCAGCTGCCCCAGACGGCGTCCGGCGTTCATTAGGGTGGGTGAATTCGGCAGAAAGCGGAATTCGGTCATCAGGTCGTAAAATGCTTCTTCGATCTCTTCGATGCGCTCCGCGCTGCCGTAGTGTTTTTCGGCCTTGGCGATATGGCGCGCCACGCGGCGGAACATTTTTTCCGGGCTTTCGATCACCTTCCCCTTGGGGTCTTTCTTGAGGTAGCGCCGTTCAAGCACGGTTTTGGCGTTGCCACTGAGGACCGGGCCTTTTTTCTTGAATATCGACCCGTCCAGCCGCACCGGATCGGACGGATCCAGCCCGAATTCCTGAAGCTTCTCGTCGATCATTTTCTCGATGGCGGTGAGGTTGATCGTCCGGGCATCGATGCGGTCGATCTGCTCGCGCAAATGGCGGCTGATATTCATGGCCGTATCGGTATTGACCGCCTTGCCGCGCGTCAGCAAATCCGTAAAGCGATGGTCGTCCCAGCGGTGGGTCGACAGGTCCAGACGGCCGTCTTGAGTTAAAACAAATTTACATCTTTCGCCCATACTGCCTCCAACTCGTAGATCTCGGTATAGCCGGCCGGGGGCCGCCGCGATAGTAATGGTTTGCGCATGTCATCAGGATGAAGTGAAAAGCACCGCTGTATCGGCGATTTTCTGATTTCCGTCAAGAGAAATCGAGATTCTGCCCGCAAGAAATACTTCCAATGGCCGCTGACGATGGCGGAAGAAAGGCGGTTCCACGAAAAACCAGCGACGAGGTTTGATCTCTCATACAACATATTGTGTGTCAAGTTCTATTTGGCCCAACATAACGGAGAAAACCCCCCGCGCGGGCACCGCCGCTGCCGATATTATTCTTTCGTCCTGATCCGCCACAGGGGGCGGGGCTTGGCAGTCCGGGGATTCTGTGATATCGAGGGCCCGTATCCGGTTGTCTGGATGGCGGCCGCTAAAATCCGCAGGTGAGACGAAAGGAGATCCCATTCGATGAAGATCCGTGACTACATGACGCTCGCTCTGGTTGTGCTCCTGGGCGTATGTGTGCAGGCCATCCTGGTGGCTGCTGACAGTAAGGAGACCCCCGCGCGGGCCGCGGAAGAATTTACCCGGGCATTTTTTAAGCTGGATCCGGAAATGACCGAGCGCATGTGTGCCGATCTGGCTGCCGATAAAGCATCCGTGGACAACCTCATTCACGATATGGCGATTCAGGCCCACAAACGCGGCTTCAGCCCCGGATACATGCGCATGCAGCTGTTTCAGGTGGAATCCTCGGTTCTCGCGCAGGACGAACAGACCGCCCAGGTTCACCTGAATTCGGAAATGCGGCGCAGCATCCACCCGGTCTTTGCCGCTTTCGCCAAGATGTGGGGTCTGGGAGAAGCCTACCACCTGGACGAAACCATGGACCTGGTAAAAGAGGGCGATCAGTGGAAGGTCTGCAATCACGATCTGCAATTCACCATGTAGGTTGTGCCCGGCGGCCGTATAACGGGCTTATCGGGGCCCGTTCGTATCGACCGCTTTGAGCCGGCATTCAAAGGGAGACGCATTCCGCGCAATGCGATCTCCCTTTTTTGTGGGCGGCCGACCCTCCGGCCGTACCCGATCCGGTGGACGAAAAGAAATTAGCGCCAAGATGAAAACGCCTGAAAACCAGGACATGGGGCCCGTGTACGCCGTATTACGGGAAAAAGCCCGCGAGATCGCCGGCCGTCTGCCCGTGGCCGATTTTTACCGTGTTCACGGTTCGGCCATCGAGCGGTCCCGCGAGACCCTGCAGGGTAACGCCCTGCTGGCGGACGTTTTCACCCTGGTCCGCCAGAGCATTGAAAATGATTTCGGGCACGGCTTGACTCACGCGCGCAAGGTCGCACGGGATGCCGGTGCGCTGATGCTGATCGAATGCGAAGGCATCGGCATGGTGCCGGCCGCGGCCGAACGCAACCTTATCCTGGTGCAGGCGGCCGGCCTCTTGCACGACATGCGCCGCAAGGAGCGGCACCACGCCAAGGCCGGGGCGGCGTTTGCGCGCCAAGCGCTGGCCGTGTTCGACCTCACGCCGCGTGAAGTTGATTTCGTCTGCTACGCCATTCGCAACCACGAGGCTTTTCAGCGCGTCCAGCCCCCGCCCAGGCCCGAGGCGACCCTGATGTCCGACTGCCTTTATGATGCCGACAAATTCCGCTGGGGCCCCGACAATTTCACAGACACGCTCTGGGACATGGTCACGTTCTACAATCCGCCCCTTGCGGTGTTTGTGGCGCGCTACCCCGGCGGTATGCGCAAGCTCGAGGAAATCAAGTCGACCTTCCGCAGCGATACGGGAAAGCGCTACGGACCCCAGATGATCGACTTCGGGGTTCGGATCGGCCGGGAGTTGATGAACGTCATTCGCACCGAATTCACGCACCTGATTTAATCGTTGCCCTCAATGGCCCCGTGGAGAAAACGCCTATGCACCGAGCGCTTCAGCTGATCCTGAAACCAGGGCCCTGGGCCCTTCTGCTCGTCCTGCTCGCGGCTGTGTGGGGCTGCCGCAGCACCTACTACGCCATGTGGGAGAGCGTGGGCAAGGAAAAGCGCCACTTGCTCAAAGACGAGGTGACGGCCGCCCGGGAAGACCAGGCCCGGGCCTCGGAGGAATTCAAGGATGCCCTCACGCGCATCAAGGAGCTGACCGGGTTTGAAGGCGGCGAACTCGAAAGCGCCTACCGCCGTCTGAAAGGGGATTTCGAGGACTGCCAGCACCGGGCGGCGGTGATCGACGACCGCATCGACAATGTCGAGCAGATCGCGGCGGATCTCTTTCTTGAATGGGAAGGCGAGATCGGCCAGATGACCAATGCAACCTTTCGCCGCAAGAGCCGCCAGTCCCTGGCCCGCACCCGCGAGCGCTACCAACGGCTCCACGCGTCCATGGTTCGGGCCCGGGGTCGCATGGACCCGGTGCTCACCCGGCTAAACGACTACGTTCTGTATCTCAAACACAACCTCAACGCCCAGGCCGTGGGCGCGCTGGGCGCGGAGATGGCCGCGATCCAGTCGGACATCGATGTGCTCATCCGCGACATCGAACGCTCGATCAAGGAAGCCGATGCCTTCCTGAAGACATTTGAGGCTTGACGGGGGAAGACCCGAGTGCGTGGTGCCCAGACGGGAAAGGGCGGACGGAAGGATCAGGCCCGCCGGAAATAGCCGCCGTCTTCGATCACCTGCCCGCTCGCCAGGAGCTCCTGCAGGTGTTTGCCCATCAGGGCCTGCTCGGCGTGGGCATAGAACGCCAGCGGTTCCCGCGGCTTGCGGTAGACGATCCAGGCGTTGACGATGTCTTCCATGCTGCAGGGGGTTGCCAGCAGATCCAGCAGGGCCTGCCGGCGACGGTCGATGACCGCCAGGTAAGCGTCCCAGATACCGGCCGGGGCCGCTTCGAAGATGCCGGTTTCATGGCCGGCCAGCCAGGTTCGGGCCGGGATGCCCCGGAGCATTCGAACGGCCGCCACGGTTTGGGCGATGCTCGAGTCCCGGTCCCCGTACCAGGGGCCGAAGGCGGTCAGGTCGTAGTCCCCCAGAAAGAGCACTTCCGGCTCCACGAATTGGAAGGCCAGGTGGCCCGGCGTGTGGCCGGGGGTGTGCAGCACTTCCACCCGCACGCCACCGAGGTCGATGCTCTCGCCCGCCTCCAGCAGCCGGTCCGCACGGCGCGGCCGGAAATGAAACACCTTCGTCAATACCGCGCGCCAGTGGTCGCGCGTCTCGGGCGCCTCGATGCCGTAGGCGTCCAGAAAGCGATCCATGTCGGCCAGCATCGGGGCGTCGGCCGCATGCATGGCCAGGGGCAGGTCGTCGAACAGGTCCAGGTGCATGAAGTGATCCTCATGCCAGTGGCTCAACCAGACCGCCGCGACACCCTCCTCGGCGCGCAGGCGCTTCAGCCGCTCGCGGTCGGCGGCCGGGTCGATGAGAATGCGTGCGCCTTCGATGTAGATTGAATGGCAGTAGGGGTATTTGCCCCGGTTGGGGCCCGGGATGAAACGCACAGGGCCGAACGATTGCTCCTGCATACCTCTCCTTTCCTGTGGAAGCCGCTTCAGGCGATTGATCCTGTTGATCCGGGGTTGACTTAGCACGCGCCAGGAATCCGCTCAAGCCGGGGGCATGCCGTGACAGGGTGCGCGAACGTGATTTATGGCTTGACAGCCATATGCGTTCTGGGCGATGGTTTTCCATCATATGATGGAAACAAATGATGGAGGTTGGCGGGCGTGATGACCCGGCTTGAAAAAGCGCTCCAGGACCCGGACTCGATGAAGGCGCGTATTCTGGCTTCGGCCCGGCGGCTCTTCGGGGCGAACGGCTACAGCGACACCACCACCCGTATGATCGCCGGTGACGTGGGCATCGACGTCTCCACCCTGCACTACCACTGGGGTGAAAAGCAGGAACTCTACGAGGGGGTCGTCGGCGCCGTCAACGCGGAAATCACGGAGCGCTTCATCGCGGTCGAGCGCCGCTGCCGCGGGGCCGATGTCGGACGCCGCCTGGAAATCGCCATCGATGTGATGTGCGACTACCTCTTCGAGTACCCGGAAGTCTCCAACCTGATCCTCTTCGGCTATTTTCGCAAGGCGGACCATACGGCCGCGTTCGACATCAATATCACCCAATACATTTCCAGCATCGCCGTGGCCATGGGGCTGGCGGCGGACCCGGATAGCGTATCGGTCCAGGCCAAGGCGCGGATCCTGGCCGTCTGGCATGCGGTGCTGAATTTTATATCGGGCCAGGACTACTTCCGCCCCATGTTGGGCGTGGCGCCTAAAGCCTACACGGACGTGGTCAAGGAAACCCTCAAATTCATTCTGGTGCCGGCGTTCAGCACCGAAACGAACTCCGGCACGGTATCCTGACACCGAAGCACCCATCACAAGGAGGCGCACGATGGCGCTGAACCTGGAAGCCCTGGGCAAGCCCCTGGGGCCGGTCACCAATGACTACGACTGGAAAGACGCCGTGCTCTATGCCCTGGGGGTGGGGGCCGGTTTCGACGAGATCGAGTACACTTACGAGAAAAATCTTAAGGTCCTGCCGAGTTTTTCGATCGCCGCCGTGTTCAACTTCTTCCCGCTCTTTTCCGCCGAGGCCAACGTCAACCTGGCCGGCATCCTTCACGGCGAACAGGAACTGATCTTTCATCAGCCGATTCCGCCCGAGGGCACCTTGACGACCCGCGGATGCCTGACCGACTTCTATGACAAGGGCAAGGACAAGGGGGCGCTGGTGGTTGGGCAGAGCGATACCTGGCATTCGAACGGGAAGAAGCTTTTCACCAGCCGGCTCACCCTTTTCTCCCGCCTGGACGGCGGTTTCGGCGGCGAAAACGCGCCCCCCCAGACCCTCGTCATGCCCGAACGGGATCCGGACTTCGAGGTCGAGGACGCCCCCACGCGCGACCAGCCCCTGCTCTACCGCCTCTCGGGCGATATATTTCAGCTGCACGTGGACCAGGAATTTGCCGAACTGGCCGGCTTCGAGAAGCCCATCATGCACGGGCTGTGCACCCACGGGTTTGCCTGCCGGGCGCTGATCAAGCGCCTGGTGCCAGGCCGCCCGGAACGGGTGCGCCGGATGAACTGCCGGTTTTCCAAACCCCTCTACCCCGGTGATCCCATCAAGACCCAGATCTGGAAGGAAAGCGACGGCCGGGCCCTGTGGCGGGTGGTCAACGCCCGCAGCGGGGAGACCGTGATCGATCTGGGGGTCTTCGAATACGGCGCCATACCCGAACATCAGATCCGTTTCGACGGTCGCGTGGCGATCGTGACGGGAGCGGGCGGCGGCCTGGGCCGGGCCTACGCGCTGGAGCTGGCGCGCCGCGGGGCCAAAGTGGTGGTCAACGACCTGGGCGGTGCGCGCGACGGGGCCGGGGAGGGTTCGGCCACCCCGGCCGAGGCGGTGGTGGCGGAGATCGCGGCGGCCGGCGGCGAGGCGGTGGCCAGCTTTGACAACGTGGCCCGCCCCGAGGGCGGGGCGGCGATCGTGCAGACGGCGCTGGCGGCCTTCGGCACGGTGGACATCGTGATCAACAACGCAGGCATCCTGCGCGACAAGAGTTTTGCGAAGATGACGCCGGAGAACTGGCAGGCGGTTCTGGACGTTCACCTGAGCGGCGCCTACCACGTGACGCGGCCGGCCTTCGAGGTAATGAAGGCCAAGGGTTACGGGCGGATCGTGATGACGACTTCGGCAGCGGGGTTGTACGGCAACTTCGGGCAGACGAACTATTCGGCGGCCAAGCTGGGTCTGGTGGGGTTGATGAACACGCTGAAGCTGGAGGGGGCCAAGTACGGGATCCAGGTGAACACGATTGCGCCGCTGGCGGCCTCGCGGCTGACCGCGGACGTGATGCCCCCGGATCTCTTCGGGAAGATGAAACCCGAATTCGTCGTGCCCCTGACGCTTTTCCTGTGCGCCGAGGAGTGCCCGGAGAGCGGCAACATCTACAATGCCGGCATGGGGTTCTTCAACCGCGCCGCCGTGGTCACCGGCCCCGGCACGGTGGTGCGGGGTGCTGGCGAACACCCCAGTGTCGAGGAGGTGGCCGCCGCCATGGACCGCATCGCTGTACTTGAGGGCGGGAAGACTTACGACCAGCTCAACGCTCAGCTGGCCGACGTGCTGAACGCCTTCGAGGCCTCCCCGGACGGAATGGCCATCGGACCGGATGCGGGTGGGGAAGGCGGGATGTCTGTCGCCCAGGTTTTTGAAGCCATGCCGGCGGCCTTCCAGCCCGATGCGGCCGATGGGGTTAGCGCCGTGTTTCAGTACCGGATTTCAGGCGAGGGCGGCGGTGACTGGCACTGCATCGTCGCGGAACGTCAATGCCAGGTCCTGGCCGGAGCGCATGAACGGCCCACCTGCACGCTTCTCATGGCCGCCCCCGATTTCCTGGCCATGATGGCGGGCCGTCTGCCGCCGATGCAGGCCTTCAACACGGGCCAACTCAAGATCGAGGGCGATGTCATGAAGAGTCAGCTCATCGAAAAGCTCTTCAAACGCTAGCCGGCGGTTTCGTAATAAGCCCGATAGCGGCGTTATGCTTCAGCCCTCGTCATTGCGGCGTACCTCGTGTACGCCTCATTCTTCGGACTTCGCAAGCCTTGCTATCGGACTTATTACGAAACCGCCGAGTATGTGCCCATCCATAAAGGGCATCTTTCGGCCCAGGCCGGCGTTCTCGCGCTTCTGAAATCCTCGACGTAGCCAAGCTACGCCTGCGGTTTCACAAGCACTGCGGCCTTGGCCTGAACCAAAATCTACCCTTTCTGGATGGACACGGAAGCATTCAGACAATGCGCGGTTAAGCCGTTCAAAAACAATCGTACCAAAATTTTGCTCTGAATAGAGCTTTACGGCTTTCAAAACACTTTTCTTCCGTAAGGAGAAGAAGTCATCATGCTCGGGATTACTTCCTACGGCGTCTATCTGCCCCGGCTGCGGCTGAGCCGGGCCGCCATCGTTCAGCACATGGGCTGGTTCGCCCCGGCCATCATGGCGGTGGCCCAGGGTGAGCGCGCCATGTGCAACTGGGATGAAGACAGCCTGACCATGGCCGTGGCCGCAGCCCGCGACTGTCTGGCCGGGCAGGACCGATCCGGTCTGGACGCCCTCTACCTGGCCTCCACCACCCTGCCGTTTGCCGACCGGCAGAACGCCGGGATCGTGGCGGCAGCGCTCAACCTGGACACCCACGTGCTCACCGCGGATTTCAGTGCGGCCATCAAGGCCGGCACCACCGCGCTGGTCACGGCGCTGGAGGCAATCCAGGGCGGCGAGCGGCGCCGCATCCTGGTGGCGGCCGCCGATGCCCGCCAGACCAAAACGGCCTATTTCCACGAGATGTGGTTCGGCGACGGGGCGGCGGCCTTCGGCCTGGGCACGGAAAACGTGATCGCCGCTTACCGGGGATCGTATTCGGTCACCTGTGATTTCGTGGACCACTACCGGGGTGCCGACCGGCGCTTCGACTACATGTGGGAGGAGCGCTGGTTGCGCGACGCCGGCTACCGGCGGATCATCCCCGAGGCCGTGAACGGGCTGCTGGACAAGCTGGGGATCGCCGCAACGGAGGTGGATCACCTGGTCTTTCCCTGTTTCTTCAAGGCCGAGCACCGCCGGATCGCCAAGGAATTGGGCGTCGCGCCGGAAAACGTGATCGACAACCTGCACGCGGTCTGCGGGGAAACCGGCACGGCCCACCCTTTTCTGATGATGGCCGCCGCCCTGGACACGGCTCGGCCGGGTGACACGATCGTCATGGCCGGCTTCGGCCAGGGCTGCGATGCCCTGTGTTTCGAGGCCACCCCGGCGATCGCGGCGCTGCCTGCCCGCAACGGCTTCGAAGGCGCGCTGGCCGCCAAGGAGACCACGGACAACTACCTCCGGTTCCTCAAGTTCCGCGACCTGATCCAGACCGAGATGGGCATCCGGGCCGAGGCGCCCACCCAGACCGCCGCCACCGTGCTCTGGCGCAAGAACGCCATGATCCTGGGGCTGGTGGGCGGACGCTGTGAGGCCTGCGGGACGCCCCAGTTCCCCAAGACCGACATCTGTGTCAACCCGGAATGCGGGGCGCTGCACACCCAGGAGGACTACCCCTTTGCCGATATCCCCGCCAAGGTGAAGACCTTTACCGGCGATATGCTCGCCGTGTCGGTGAACCCCCCGGCCATCTACGGGATGGTGCAGTTCGAGGGCGGCGGCCGGTTGACCGCGGATTTCACCGACTGCCGGCTGGAAGACCTACGGATCGGGCTTGACGTCCGGATGGCTTTCAAACGTAAAGGCGTGGACCCCGAGCGCGGCTTTTCCAATTACTTCTGGAAGGCCGTCCCGCAGCCTTCAACGCAAACGGCGGAGGCCATTCGTTTCGACGGTCGCGTGGCGATCGTGACGGGAGCGGGCGGCGGCCTGGGCCGGGCCTACGCGCTGGAGCTGGCGCGCCG
>JASJBQ010000186.1 GCA_030066455.1 Desulfobacterales bacterium | reverse complement strand
CAACTCCGGCGCAAGATACTGCAAATTTTTTTCAACGATATCCTCTATTTGGGCCCGACGCAAATCGGGCTGATGCGGTCGGGCATAGTTGAGGAAGTCCGTGATGATGTCATTCAGCCGTGCGGACTCCTCGACGATGATTTCCGGGAGGGCCTTGTTCGCCTCCAGTTTTTCCATCTTTTTTTTCAACAACTCGGCTGAGCTTTTGATGATACCGAGCGGATTGCGGATTTCATGTGAAATCGTGGCTGTCATTTCCCCCAAGGCCGAGAGATGCTTGGCACGCGCCAGCTGCTCCTCGAGTCGAATGCGCTCACGGGCGCGGTGCTCCATGATGGCTTCGCCTTTGCGCACCACCTGCAAAAGGAACAGAAACAGCACCAGCATGACAGCGGAACTGGTGAGAATGACCCGTATTTGGGTGCGGAAGATGGCTTTGTATTCCAAGGACATGTCCTGAACGATTTCCACCACGCCCAGCACCGGTCCGGGAATACGGGAAAGCGGCTTTTCAGCCCGCAAGGGGGCGTAGGTAACGATTCGGCTTTCTTCAGGAACCCCAATGAGCAGTTGCATAAAACCGCCGCGCTGCTCCAGCTGGGTGCTGCGCTCGCCGTTGAGCGCGGTCTGGTAATGGGCGCCGCCAGCATCGGGGCGGCCGATGACATCCTTGTCAAAGCTGTAGGAAATAGTGTTGCTCAGGTCGTAGATGTTGACCATATCGACATTGAAACCATGCAGCGTGCTGCGCACCACCTTATCCATGAGCTCGAATTGCGAGCGCTCCCGCAACTGAATCCGGTTTTTTTTTAAAATGGTCGGAATCACAAACTGCAGAAATATCTGGTGATTGAGGTTTTCGATCAGCAGAAGCGCATAGTCTTTGTTCTTCTCGAGCTGCAGGCGACGGGCCCAGTGGATATTCAGCACCGAAAGGATGATGGTGCCCGCGAAAATAATGACCAGACTGGTAATGGAAAAGTACTTGACCAGTCGAAAAGGTTTGACGGGCTCGCTTTTGATGCGGGTTCGCCCCCCCCGCTCCCGGTTTTCAGTTTCGGCAGTTCGGTCGGCCGGCATGAGGTCCATGGCCCTTTCGATTGGCTTGCAGCATCACGCCCTCAACGGAAGGCTTAGAAATGTATTTAGCGTTCCTTCAATCCTTTGTCCATACTGTCCGGCGCCTGTCATCGATTTTGCCGCCAGGCGACATCCGGCGCGATATGCGTTGAGCGGCCTCGAATTAAACTTGTCATGCTTTGGACCGATAAAAGAACCATGCACATCAGCACAGGGGCGCACGGTCAAGCATGTCCGTTTATCGACTTAGGGTGAAAACGACGCCCTGCACCTGGGTCGGGGACATGGGCTTCGCGGCTCGGCCCCGGATGGCCATTGAGGCGCCGAGGCGGTCAAGCGACACCCCCCTCTGCAGCGTGCAACGCCGTTGCGGCATCGCACCAGCTAACGCTGGCCGGCAAGCGGGTGATCAAGACGATCGGGCCGCCTTGATCCGCGCCGTCGCAATGTCTGATCGGCCTGTCGCGGATGGCAGTATTGGGGCTGTATATCAAGGGCCCGAGGCCCCTGCAAACGCTACAACGACGATTCGTGCACCGGCCGCCGATGGTGACAAAAAGCCACTATATATAGTGAATTTTACCGCAATCATGCACAACATAAGGTAACTACGTATAATTATGTATAATTCAAATACAATTCTCTTGACTTCACAGGGATAGGGTGTAAACCAAATAAAAGAGACAGGAGAAGAAGGTCAGGAAGAAAAACTCAACTGTGTAAATAGTTCAATGGGCGGCAAAAATTCTCTCAAAAAAATGCGCGAGTCGCTGTTGATGAGCAAAGCGGAATTGGCACGTGAGGCAAATGTTTCACCGATCACCATCTCGCGCATTGAAAAAGGCCTCCCGTGCCGTATGGAAACGAAGCGAAAGATCCTGCTGGCTTTGGGCATGGACCTTTCAGAAAAAAACAAAATCTTCCGGGAATGATTAACACACATGCTGTTCGGAAAGAAAAATCATTTGGTCGGTCTGGATATCGGGTCGCGCTCCATCAAAGCGGGGGAGATCGTTGAAGGCAAGCGCGGCCTGACGCTCAAAAAGTTTGGCATGATTGACATCCCCCCAGGCACCATCGAAGACGGGGTGATCAACGACCCCGAATCCGTTTCCGATGCCATTCGCCAGCTTTTCAAAACCTACAACATCAAGGAGCAAAATGTTGCCGTTTCCATCGGCGGCTATTCGGTCATCGTGAAAAAAATCAATGTCCAGAACATGCCCGAGGAGCAGTTGCAGGAAACCATCCAGTTCGAGGCCGAGCAGTACATTCCTTTCGACATCAGCGATGTCAACCTTGATTTCCAAATCCTGGGGGAAAGCGAACACAACCCCAACCAGATGTCGCTCTTCCTGGTCGCCGCCAAGAAGGAAATGGTGAACGACTATATCAATCTCGTCAACCTGGCCGGGCTGAACCCGTGTATTATCGATGTCGAAGCCTTCGCGTTGCAGAATATCTTCGAACTCAATTATGACGCCCAGGAAGAAAATATTGCCCTCATCGACATCGGCGCCAGCAAAACGTCGCTGAACATCCTGCGGGGGATGACCTCCGTCTTCATGCGTGATGTCGCCCTGGGTTGCCTGCAAATCAACCAGAAGATCGTTTCACTGGTCGGCTGTTCTTTGGAGGAGGCGGAACAGCTCAAGCAAGGCGAGCAGCAGGACAAAATCTCTTCGGAAGATTTGAAAAACATTATTTCCACCGTCGTGTCGGATTGGTGTACTGAAATTCGCCGGGCCTTGGACTTCTTCTACTCGACGTACCCCGAAGACCAAATCACGCGCATCGTGCTGAGTGGCGGCGGCGCCAACATTGGCGAATTCAGGCAGTTGCTCGGCGCGGAAACATCGGCCCACGTCGAAATTATCAACCCCTTTCAAAGCCTGGCCATCGACGACGACGCTTTTGATGCGGCCTATATTCAACAAATTGCCCCCCAGGCCACCATCTGCATGGGGCTAGCCATGAGAAAAGTCGACGATAAATGATACGCATAAATTTACTCCCTTTCCGGGCAGCAAGAAAAAAAGAAAATATCCGCCGGCAGGTATCTGTGTTCCTGCTTTCGCTGGTATTGGTCTTAATTGTTTTGGGCTGGATTCACTTCTATCTGCAGTCGAAGCAGAAGAAATTGACCACGAATGTGGCCGAAGTCAAAAAAGAGCTGGAGCTGTACAAAAAGAAAGACCGCGAAATCAAAGTCCTGCGCCAGAAACTAAAGACCCTCGAACAGCGGAAGAAAGTCATCGAGGGCCTGGAGGCCGATCGCTTCAAACCCGTTCATGTTCTCGACAACCTGACCCAAAAGGTCGTTCCCAATCGCATGTGGCTGACCAAAATGAGCCTCCAAAGCAACCGCATGGACCTCGCGGGGATTGCGGTCGACAATAACACGGTCGCCAACTTCATGGATAATCTGGAAATGATTCTTAAAATGCCAGCGCCCGACAAATCGCCGGAGCCGCTGTATCAGCGTGTCCGGCTTACAAGCGTGCAAAGTACCAAAATTCGCGACGTCGGCATGAAACAATTTCAAATGACCGCGCTGGAAAAACAGCCCCCACCCAAAAAGCCGGATAAGAAGAAGAAAAAAAAGCGTAAATAGCAACTGAGACGTGACAATGGAAATTACAGCCACAGCCAAAAAATTGGACCAACTATTCGAACGCGTCGAAGCGCTGACGAAAATCCAGCGCATCCTGATATGCGTGGGCGTATTCGTTTTGTTGATCGTTTTGTTTGGATCCTTTTCCTTTTTTCCCAGCTGGCAAACCATCGGCAAGCTCAATATGGACTACAAGAAATTGAGCGCCGACCTGGAAAAGTCAAAGAAAAATGCGCTCCAGCTGGCCAAGCTGCGCAAGGAATTCGACTCCAAGCGACGCGATTTCAATCTGGTCATGAAGTCACTGCCCGAGTCGGAAGAAATCTCCTCCCTACTGACCGGGATCTCCGAGTCCGGTCGGGTCGCCGGACTGGATTTTTTGCTCTTTCGTCCCGGAGATGAGATCAACAAGAATTTCTACGCTGAAATTCCGGTCGCCATACGGGTTTCCGGAGAATATCACAATTTCGTCCAGTTTGCCGATCGGGTGGCGCGCCTGTCGCGCGTCGTCAACATTCGCAACATCGACATGTCCCGCGACAAATCCGGCCGGCTGACGACGAGCTGCCAGGCGGTGACCTACAAATTCATCGAGGCCGCTCCACCCAAAGCCGGCAAAAAGGACCCCAAGGGGAAATAGGATCACATGGGAGCAAACGGTCTTCTGAATCTGAAATGAGCGGTGCGCTGAGAAATGAAAAAACACGAAAATAAAATTGGGTCTGGCCTGATAGTCTTGCTCGGTCTTTGCCTCCTGTTGCTACCCTTAGGCTGCAGCGCCGAAAACGAGGACCAACGGGAACCGGTCGTAACCAAGCGAATTACAGCCAAAATCCCGGCCCAAAAGGTTGCGGCGAAACCAAGCCCCAAAGAGCCGGTTGCCCCGACCAAGCAACCGTCGGCCCAGCCCGACGGCGTTGAAACGGCCCGGCTGCCCTATGACCCCACGGGCAAGATCAACCCATTTATGCCCTTGTACCAGGAAGAGCCCGAACCACCCAAGGCCGAAAAGAAAAGGGCGCCCAGAAAACCCGAACGCCCCCGGACACCCCTTGAACGGCTCGAACTTGGCCAATTGCGGCTTACGGCGATCATTTTCTCCGAAACCCGCCCACGCGCCATGGTCGAGGAGGGTAGCGGAAAAGGCTACGTCATCGAAATTGGTACCCATATCGGGATTGAACGGGGACAAGTTACGGATATCACCAAAGATCGCGTGGTCATTGAGCACTCCCAAGCAGACGATTTCGGCAAAACCGCCATTCGCCGACGTGAATTAAAACTTCAGAAACCGGCTGGAGACTGATCGATATGCGTTCCTCAGCAACTTTTAACAGACGATGTAAACTATCCGTGCCTTTCCTGCTCATCGCCGCGCTGGCTTTGCTTTTTGCAAGTTGCGCCGCCCGCACGACCGGGGATAACGATATGAGCGGTCGGCAGGCGGCACCCGAGCTCAAACAGATCCACACGGTGGCGGTGACTGAGGATGATCAACAGACCATCCTGCGCATCAGCGGAAGCGCGGAGCTCCTCTTTTCAGATATCCGCAAAACGTCCCCGCCCACGGTCAGTTTCTATTTTCCGGGAACGCAGCTGGTAGATTTAGAGGCGGTTTATCCGATCAACAGCCACCCCATCCAGGAGATCCGCACCTCGGAGGTCGTGGCCGACGGCCATACGGCCAAGATCACCGTCAATCTGGTGCAGGATGCCGCCTACAGCGTCGACCAAACGGAAGAGGGAATTGTGGTTGCATTCTCGCGGGATGTCATCATCGAGGAAACCACGCTCGCGCCGGATCCGACGGCCGACGCCAGCGATCAATCCCCGGTGCCCGATGCGGGCATTGACCCCGCCGTTCTCGAGGCCGCCGCCAAGGGCACCTGCATCGAGATGGTCGATTTCAAGGAACAAACCGACGGGATTGAAGTCGTCATCTTAGCGGACGGGACCATAACGGATTATTCGGCCTTTACCGTGGACAACCCCCCGCGCATCGTTTTCGATATCTATGGCATCAACAGCCCCTACAAGGGCCTTCAAAAAGTCGCGATCGAATCCAAGTGGGTCAAGGGCATCCGGCACTTTTGTTACCCTGACAAGCTGCGGGTCGTTCTGGATACGGATCGCAGCTACCTGACGACCTTTACCTCCAAACCCGTTAAAAATGGTCTGCTCATCAGCGTGGCTGAATCCAAGCCGATGCTCGATGAGTCTTTGGTTCAAACGGTCGCCGCGGACACCGCTATCCCGACCGACGATGCCGTCGCTATCCCGACCAACAATGCCCTCGCCATCCCGGCCGACGATGCCGCCGCAATGCCCGAGGCCGTCGTCATCGAGACGAAAGCTTTGCCGGCATCCGTGGATGTGGATGCCTCGCCCGATGATGCGACGGTCGAAATGGCGGCCGCCCACACCCCGCAGACGCCTGATCCTCCAGCAGAGCAGGATCAAAGCGCCGGAGACGCGGCGGCAATGGATGCCGAAGCCGCTACCGCCTGGCTCAACCGGCTCGAGTTCACCAGTATCGATAAAGGCGCATCCCTGGTCAGCATCGGTACCACCCACGCGGTACGTTACGATATGGAGCGCCTGAGCGATCGGAAACTGCAGCTCAAGCTTTTCAACACCCGCATCCCTGAGTACCGTCAGCGCCAGCTGATTACAACGCGCTTCAAGAGCGCGATCGATCGCATCACCCCCCTTGAACCCGGCAAGGCCCGGGACCATGCCCTGGTGGTTTTCGAATTGCGCGAGGGGGTGCCTTTTGAAATCACCCAGGTGGACAACCTCATCAACATCCAGTTCAGCCCGTCGAGCGTGCCCCCGAAACCGCTTGAAAGCGCGGAGCCGCCCGATTGGGAACAGGCCCTCGAAGGCAAGGAGCGTCAACCGGGCGGCGACCCTGCCGGTCCCACCGACCCGGCTCGCGCCCAAGGTGATGCCGACGACGATACGCGTATGGTGACCAATATACCCGTGGAAGAGGAATCACTGGCGTGGGGGGCACGCGGAGAAATTTTACGCGAAACCGGCGAAGCCGTTAAAAGAGTGGACGAGGAGGTGTTACGGCCCAAGAAAGTCTATACCGGTGAAAAGATCGCCCTCAACTTCTTCGACACCGATATCCGCAATGTTTTTCGGATTATCGGTGAAATATCCGGCGAAAATTTTGCCATCGACAAGAACGTGCAGGGCAAGGTGACCCTTCAGTTTGACAGGCCCGTGCCCTGGGACCAGGTCCTGGATGTGGTCCTCCGCATGAATCAACTCGGCCTCCGCGAGGAAGACGGGATCTTCCGGATTGCCACCCAGGCGACCCTGGCGCGCGAAGAGCAGCTCGAACAGCAAAAACTCGAGAGCCGGCGCAATGCCGAAGAACAGCAGGAGCTGGTCACGGAGTTCTTTGTGCTCGCCTATATCGATGCTTATGAAACCGCCTGCGCGCACCTGGCACTGGATTGTGATGATCCCAATCAGGTGGGATGGCCCAGTAAATTCAGTCCCCGCGGCCAGGTTTCCATAGACCGTGCCAAAAACATGATCGTCGTCAGCGAAATCCCTTCGCACATCGAACGGGCGCGCGAAATCATCCGCATCCTGGATCAGGTGACGCCGCAGGTGTTGATCGAATCGCGCATCGTCGAGGCCACCAGTGATTTCAGGCGCGATGTGGGTTTTGACTGGGGAACCATCTCCATCGGCGAATTCGATCTGGGTGACGTGTTCACGGTGACCGGTATCGACATGGAAGCGGATAACATCCCCGCCGACGCGCTGGACAACGGTGCCATCGAATGGGGGCTCAGCAAGATTTCCGGGACCTCCTTCGACATTATCGACGCCCGTATCCAGGTCGGTGAGACCGAAGGCAAAACCCGGACCATTTCCGCCCCCAAAATCCTGACCCTTGACGGCCGGACGGCCCGTATCCAGCAGGGTTTCCAGATTCCTTACCTGGAGCGCGACTCCGCCGGTGGGTCGTCCATCGAATTCCAGGATGTCGACCTGGAGCTTTCGGTCGAGCCCAAGGTGACGCCCGACAATCGAATCTTGTTGAAGGTCGACATCAAGAAAGACGATGTGCTTGACTTCACCACCGGCGCGCAGCCGGCCCTGAGCACCAACAGCGCCAGCACCGAACTGCTCATGGAAGACGGCGAAACCATCGTCATCGGCGGGGTGATGAAAGCCAACACCGCCGAAGCCGGGGAAGGTATTCCCGGATTGCGCAAAATTCCGGCGCTGGGGTTCTTCTTCGGATTCAGCAACAAGAACGACACCCAGACCGAATTGTTGATTTTCCTGACGCCGGAAATCGTTCAGCTGGCCCAACGTGAAATTGAAACGGGCAAGCAGGCCAAAGCGGGTCAATTCGCAAAGGGGTATGATTCTAATCCGTAGTCCATGCGGCTACAGAATACCCACCCAATCGAAGTGCTGATTTTAAATGTCTGTCAATCTGACCCCTGGCTCTCCAATATGGAGCCAGGGGTTTGTCGTTGCTTTTCCACGCAGCTGTGCCGTTTTCCCCGCGGCGATATGATACGGTACGATCGTACACCATCAACAAATAACCCCTCGCTTTCCGCGGGGGTTTTTGTTCGGGCCGCACCGCGGTCGCCTGAATGGTTGCGCTGGCGCCCTCGGCGTCGGGCTAATAAAAACACTTGCGGGCCGATTCACATGCCCATGGTGGCGGGCAGGATCTGCCGCCAAGCCCGCCGGCACGACAAACAAAACCGGCTTGGCGATCCCTCCCGCCATGATTCAGGCTCGGCCTGAAGGGAAGGTGTCAGGAATCTGGTCCCATCGGGGCGGGTAAAAATCAGGGGGCGAGTAAGGCCATTTCCTTGGTGGCGGTTTCGGCGATCATCGATTCCGGGGCCAGCTCCAGAACCTTGCGATAATTGTCGCGGGCCTTCGCGTTGAATCCGGCCATACGGTGGGCGCGGGCAATATCCAGGTAGATATCCGGCCAACGGGGGGTGACCGCCGTCACCTTCTCAAAATAGGTCAGCGCTTCGGCGGGGTCGCCCGTATCGAGATAGGTCAGCCCGAAAGCCCGTAGATTCAATATGTAGATCCGGTCTTTGGTGATCCCGGAGGCAAAATATTCGTTGACCTCTTGGAAATACGCCCGCGCGGTTTCATACTCCCCCTTGTGATAATAGGCCAAACCCAGATTGTACTTGGGGTAGTGCGGGGTGAGATAGATATCGAAGCCCTGATCTTCGACCAGCTGCGATAATACTTCGATGGCACGGTCATAGTCCTCGATTTTGATGTAGGAAACCCCCATGCTGTTCCTGGCCGGCGCCATGTCGGGCTTCAACTCGATGGCCCGACGGAAATGCTCGATCGCCTTTTCGGGGTTCCCTTTTTGTTGATACGCCAGACCGATGCTGTAGTGGGTTTCCGGGTCGGGTTCATAAATCTCCAGCGCATCCAGATAAGCCCGCAGCGCGCGCGTGACATTGCCTTGGCGATTGTAGGCGTCCCCCAGGCGGCGATGGGCCTCGGCGTCCTTGCGGGCTTTTTCGTTTTGATACTTGATCCCGCATCCTGAAAATATAAGCACACCCGAAAGTGTCAGCAGGATCATTGCGCTGAATTGTGTTTTCATGGCCCCTTTCCTCGCATCTGGTTCCATTGGCCGCACAATAGCACGCCCGGCAATCCGGCGGCAACAGGACGCAACATTGAATTGCCTCCCGCGCCAGGCGTCATGCTGGTTGGCTCACCGGCCTTAGCGCGCCACCAATCCCAATTGATTGGCGATTTCCAGTGACACCTGCTCGACAAATTCCTGGAATGCTTCTCCTTCCAGCGGCTTTCCCGGCTGGGGGAACGCATCCAGGCCTTCCGGTTGTACCAGAACCGGGGTGTTGATAAGCTCCGGGCGGGGTTGGACCTGGTATTCTTCCGGAAAGCGGTCCGCAAAGTACATCTCCTGAAATCCGCTGAACTTCAATGCGTGGGCCGTCGAATCCACAATCGCGGTTTCATCCACGCGGACGAGCCCCGTTTCCCGCGCCCGGGCCAATCCGGCCAGGCACTCGCCGCCATGTGTGCAGGCGATATGGCCGTTGCGATTGGCGTGCAGCTCCCAGTCCATGATCTCCTGCTCGGAAACCTCGACAAAGCCGGTTCGCGGCCCGTCGGCCCGCCGATGGTATTCTTCGACGAGCTGGATGACGCGCGGCATGGAAACCGGGTTGCCGATCATGGCCGCCTGGGCGGTGCTGGCTTTAACGGTGACCGGCTGAAAGCGGCGCCTGGCGGGCTCGGGTTCGCGGTAATAACGGCAAACCGGGTTGGCGTGCGTCGATTGAACGCCCAGAATTTTGGGCAGCGCATCGATGATGCCCGCGTCGAAAAACTTGATGAACCCACGCATGACCGCCGTTATGTTGCCGGCATTGCCGATGGGGACCACGACAACCAGGTTTCGGAGATCATATTCCCAATCCTGGGCAATTTCATAGGCATAAGACTCCTGGCCCAGGATGCGCCAGGCGTTTTTGGAATTCAGCAAGGCCACCCGGTAGGTGTCCGACAGTTTTTC
>JASJBQ010000185.1 GCA_030066455.1 Desulfobacterales bacterium | reverse complement strand
AGCCGTGCAGCCCCTTGACGAACCAGCCCAGGCGGCTGCGCATCATCAGGCAGGCCGGGCGCTCCCCCAGATAGCTGACCGAATCGGCCGCATAGCGCCGCATGATGCGCAGGCGGGCGTGGCTATCGGTCGGCTGCCGCCGCCGGCCGGCGAGCAGATCCAGCGTTTCCGCAAATATAAACGGATTGCCGATGGCGGCCCGGCCGATCATGACCGCATCGCAGCCGGTCTCTTGCAGCATGCGGACGGCATCCTCGGCCTGTTCGACATCGCCGTTGCCGATCAGCGGCAAGGCCGTGGTTTTCTTGATGGCGGCAATCAGGGACCAGTCCGCCCGTCCGCGAAACCCCTGGGCGGCGCTGCGCGGATGAACGGCCAGTGCGTCCACTCCGCATTCCGCGGCGATGCGCACGAGATTGAACGCTTGTTCGCCGCCGCGATCCCAACCGCTGCGGATCTTGATGGTCAGAGGGATGCGAATGGCGTCGCGCACGGCGCGCAGCAGCGCCGCGGCCCGCTCGGGGGTGCGCATCAAAGCGACGCCGGCCCCGGTTTTGACGATTTTCTTTACGGCACACCCGAAGTTGATGTCGACGATGTCGGCCCCGGCAGCCGCGGCGATCTGGGCCGCGTCGGCCATGATGGCCGGGTCGGAACCGAAAAGCTGAATGGCCAGCGGTTTTTCAGCGGGCGTGCTGTTCATGAGTTGGTGGGTCTTGGCGGCGCCGTAGACGAGCCCGTTGGCACTGACCATCTCGGAATACACCAGCCCGCATCCGGATTCCTTGGCCAGCAGGCGCAAAGGGAGATTGGAAATTCCGGCCAGCGGGGCGAAGACGAGGTTGCAGGTTAGTGTGACCGTGCCGATTTGCATGCCGTCTCCGTATTGATTCCCGGTTGCGGTGCAGCGTTCAACGGGGCCTGCGGCCGGGCGTAGCAGAACAGGCAGTTGTGGTAGCAAGGCTGCCGGTGGTAGCTGCCGATGTCGATGGCCAGGTTGCAGCCGCAGCCGGCGCCGACGCGTTGGCCGCGGTCGCGTCGGCGATTGAATTCGGGGCCGTAGAGACGGGCCAGACGATCTCCCGGGATACAGGCGCCGGGCTGCACCCCGCAGTCCGCCCCCAGGTGCTCGAGAATGTCGGCTTCACAGCAGGTGGCGAGCACGATGCCGTACCCGCCGAGGGTGGCGGCCATGCGCTTCAGGACCGCCGTCTTGGCGGCCGTGGAAGGCGCGTCGAAAATGATGCCGTTGCCTCGCGCGCGACGCAGCACCTTGGGGTAGGGGTCGACAAAGCTCGTGACGCAGTGCCGAATCCCGAAGCGCGCCGCCGCGGCGGCGATCCGGGCCAGCGGTTCAAGGTTGTTTTCCTGCGGGGACGCCGGCGAGCGGCGGTAAAAACAGATGGGATCGAAGCGCCACAAAAGGGTCTGCGGCCCGAATCTTCGTGCCAATTCCTCCAGCTGCTGCAGTCTGGCGCGCAGCGGGGGAACGTGGGGCTCCAGGCGGGGGGCGTCCGCATTGACGGTGAAATTGAAGAAAAGATGATAGCCCCGGCGTTGCAGCGCCTCACCGATGCCTTGGCGCAGAAAGGCTTCGTAATTCTTGGACCAGAACACGACGCTGTGAACGTCGTGAGGCCGTGCGGCGACCCAGCGTCGACGGCGATTGTAAGGATTTTCGACTTCGAACCCCCCGTTTTGGATCCCCGCCATGAACCAGTCCAGATAGAAGGCGGGAACATCCGTCCGGCGGGAGACCGACAGGATGGCCGGATATTTGGGGCGGGAGGAATCCATAGTCAGGCGGGGCGCTTCACCCGCTGGCCGGCGAACACTTCCAGTGTCATGTCTTTTTCAGGTCGGCCAGGGAGATGACATTGGTGCGGCCGTTTTCAGGTGCCCCCGCGGCGGTGTCTTCATGTTCGGTGGCGGCATCGGCATCAGGCTCCGCAGGCGCTTCGACCGGCTCCAAACGCAGGCGCTTTCCGTTCATGGTAAATTCCTGCCCGTCGATATAGACATCGCGCAGAATCCAGGTGACGATTTGCGGCGGTACCTGGAGCATCAACAGCCTGACATGGTACCAGTCCGGTTTGCTGTCCGCGAGAATAGACTCGATCCGCGCGAATACCAGGGGGTTGTCTTCCAAGTAGATCAGGACCAGATCGTTTTCGACGGCCATCCGGGGCATCCTTTCGGGATTTCATCGCAGGATAAAAGGCCTTAAAACCCCAGATCGGGATAAAAAGCAAGTCCTGTCCCGCCTTCGACGTCGCCTTCGTGGCGGTGGCTGGCGCCGGTGCGGAACGGCCTCAGCGCCCCTCATGCCGTCCGTTTACTTGCCGATAGATTGTGATATAAATCAAATATTACCGAAAACAGGCAGATGACGAACGGCGCCGTATTCCAACGGGCGCCGTTTGCCCGTTGCCAGACACCATTCGGGAGAAAAGGGCATGCAAGCGAAGCCATTGACATGGATCATCATTGCCGTTGCGGTCGCCTTGGTCGCGGGCCTCAGCCCGGCCGACATCGAAGCGCAGGGAGAAGCCGCCCAGGGGCCCCAGCTCCTGATCAAGATACGCAACATCGACCAGTTGTTGAACGATATCGAACGCCTGATGCCTCCGGGTGAGGGCGCCTCGACCCCCCAGCAGGCCGCCATGCTCCGTGGTATGCTCCAGGGCACGGACTGGATCGACCCGCAGCGTTCCATCGTCGCGGGAATGGTGGTCAACGGCGATCTGTCCAGCTGGATCGCGCTGATTCCCTTCCGCACGGCCAATGCCAATTTCCAGACCGCCTATGGCGCCATGGCCGGTGACGACTATTATCTTGTGGCGCTGCCGCCCCAACCAGGGTTCGTTGTCCCACCGGAAGTGAAGACGCGGCTGATCGATGCTGCCACGGAGGAGGCCGCCAGCAGTCTGGTGGTCGAAGCCGCCGCCAGCGAGCTGCTGGAAATGGCCCAACCCAAAATTACGGCCGCCATTGCCAACCGGGCAGCGAACCCCGCGCCCCAAGCAGGCCCGGACATGATGTCGCCGGAAGAAACCCAGGCCATGCTTGCGGATATGCTCAAAATGTTCGAGCAGATGGAAACCGTGCGCCTGGGTCTCGACCTCACGGGCGATGTCTTTACCCTGCAGTTCGACGTCGATGCCTGGCCCGACAGCTTTCTGGCAGGGCTTCTGATCGATCGGGGGGACGATGTCCGCCTGGCGGATTACGACCTCGACATGCCCCTGCAGTTCAGATCGCGGGCCTACAATGTCCCCGGCATGATGCAGCTGATCGCCTCGGGTTTCGGGCAGATCTACAGTCGAATGGGGCTCGATTTCGACGAGCTGGCGGACATGACGAAAAGCTTCACCGGAGAGATGGCCGGTGGCATGACGGCGGACGCCGATGGCATGTCCTATGAAATGGTCTATGTCCTTCGACCCGAAATCGACGGTGAGGCCTTCATCCTCAATACCTACCTTCCCTGGTTTGAACGCTACAACCGCCAGATGGCGGCCTTTGTGGCCCAGCAGGCCAACACGCCGCAACCGCCGCCGCTCTATGAGCGCACGGCCGACAGTATCGTGGAAGGGATCAAAGTGGTCGGTGTGAAGACCAACTACAACGCCATGCTTCCGCCGGGCGATCAGCGCGTCGCCGCGCTTGCCGGTGGCGAACAGATCTTCGAAACCCGTCTGGCGGCGCTGGGGGACCTGCTGCTGATCAGCCACAACGATGCGGCCATGGCCGGCTTGATAACCCGGGGCCGCGGTTTCGGAACCGCTCCGGCCCAAGGCCCCATGGCCCGGTTTGATTTCGACCTGGGCGCTTTCATGGCAGGGATGCAGGGCATGCTACCGCCAGGCGATCTGCCGCCGAGTTGGCCGTCCGATCTGGGCCGTTTGACCATGCGGGCGGACATGCAGGCGGGTAAACTGGCCACCCGGACCCGGTTCAACATCGCCGATCTGGGTAAGCTGGGCGCAGCCTTCAGCGCGTTGGCCGCCCAGCAGGCGGCCGCTGCTCCGGGCCGTGAAACCGCATCGCCCCCCGCCGACAAGCGCCCAAACGACACGCCTGATTATTGGTATCGCCGCGGTGGCCTGCAATCGGCCTACGGCGCCTACCAGGCCGCTGTGAAAAGCTACCGCAAGGCCGTTTCGCTGGCGCCGCGCTATGCCGACGCCCATTTCCAGCTCGGGGTGGCCTACGGGGAATTGCGTCAATTCGAAGCGGCCGTCAAGGCCATGACGCAGGCCATCGACCTGAATGGCGACAAGGGATCCTACTACTACGGCCGCGGGCGGGTGCTTCTGCTGGCGGGCGAGGATGAGGAGGCCATGCGGGATTTCATGGAAGCCGGTTTTCGGGGGCATGCCGATGCCCGCGCCTACCTCAAAGCTGCGGGGGTTTCCCTGGAATAGACCCGGTGGCGGCGGCCCATGGATGCTTTCGGGGCGTGGCCGGGCGATAACCGGCGATCTGCAGGGCCTGGCACCAGTCGCTGAATCGGCGCGACCACAGCAGGCGCCCCAGATGAACCGGTTCGGGATTCCCGTTGTAATACCCGATGCGCACCGGCGCCGCGATGAATTCGGACAACATAAGTCCCAGGGGCGACAGCTTTTCCCGCCGGGCCGCCGCCTCGACGGTTTGCCGCAGGCGGTGCCTGGCGGCTGCCGGCGACCATCCGTTGCGGCGGGCGCTCGCGTTTACGACCCGCTCCACCAGGCCTTGGTCTTCAAATTCCACGGCCACCGACCGGATGCCCACCGGCGGCAGAACCGCCCACCAGTGGTGGGGGTTGTCCAGTGCCTGCAATACCCCTTCGATATTCAGGTTGTCGACTTCCAGCATGAGCCGCAGGATCCCGGCCCGCTCGGCCCGCAGTTCGACATGGCCCTGCCAGGCATTGGTCTGTGCGGGCTTTTTTTCCAGCCGGAGATCGCAATCCAGATCGAGACGCGTTAACCCCAATTCGAGCAGCGCGGCGCGAAGGGGCGCAATGGAGGGGTGGATGGCCGCGATACGCACATTCTCCAGCGCCAGGGCAAGGCTGTGCGGCAGCGGCCGGCCCGGTTGGTAATCGCTCAGCACGGCGCGGCGGATCGTAATCGTGTCGTTGTGGCCGGAAGGTATCAGGGTCACGTCCCGGAGCGCGAGGCCGAGCGGCGCCAGATGGACGTCGAGGCGGGTGTAGCCGATCGCCGCCAGCGCCGGGGAGGCGGAAGCGATCGACTGCAGGTGACCGTCCACCTGATGGCGCAAGAAGACCCGGAGCCCGGTATAGACGACGATGATCAGGAGGATCGCCGCGGCCAGGTAGGACAGTGCGCGCCGTATCATGGCCGACGGCTTCCCCTGTCCGCGCCTCCACCCCGGGCGGCGGCGGTCATGACATCCCGCTCTCCGCTTGGGGTTGCTCCCGGATGACGGCCTCCGAGGTGCGTCCGTCCACCTGAATGACCAGCGGGCGGGTCAACCGCAGGTGGCGCAGGTAGGCGGTGCGGGCCAGGTCGGGTTGGCGTTCGAACCAGTCCCAGTGCAGGTGGCCGTGCTCGGGCTTTTGCAGCGTCAGGTAGACGATGCCCAGGGAGGTGAGGTTCTGAAAAAAATGCGACCCCTGAGACGGATCGGCCTGAATGCGCGGATGGCCTGTTTCGACGATGGCCGCCACCTGGGAAATATCGTTCCAGGCCACCGGAATTCCCAGCCAGCGGTCGGCGGAGCCCCATCGGCCGGGGCCGATCAGCAGGTAGCGTTGTCCGGCCCGGGCCAATGCCGAATTGAGGCGTCCAATCTCGGCGGCAATGTCCACCGTGTGGGCCGGGTCAAACGTCTCCGGATCGACGAGGACGATGTCGGTGACGCCGGCGAAATGTCCGTTGCCGAGGGCCAGGTTCGAAAAACAGAGCGCCTCGGCTTTGTCCTCGGGCGTCAGTCCAGCGCCGGCCTGCTGCTCGAATTGGGGCATGGGTCGGACCTGCAGGAGGTGGAAGACCGCTTCATCGTCCCGGCCGCGGGGCAGCTGCACCGCAAACTCGATTTCCACGGGCCCCCCCATACCCTCACTTCCGGAGTCCAGGAGGTCCCTGATCATCGTGGGCAGCGGAAAAGTGTTGTGCTTGAGAATGGGGGCAAAGGTGACCACCGGATAACCGCCGCGGGAGGGGGCTGAGTCACGGATCCGGTTTTCATCGGGGACGAAGGTGCTGCTCAAGGCCTTGATGATCGGATGCTCCGGGAAGTCGTCGATATCCAGTTTCTGCAGCCCGCCTTCGATCTGCTTGTCCACCCGCCGCCTTGCCGATTGGAGATCCAGGGCCGTGAAATAACGCTGGGCATTCTGAAGGATGTCGTCGACCGTGGAAAACTGGGGCAGTTTCTGGGGGTGGCGTGGACAGAAACGCAGCGCCCGGATCTTGTCGTCGTCCGGAGCGCCGAGACCGGCCGTCACCAGGGCGATGCCGTCCTCGGCGAGCATCGGGGCCACCGGGTAGAAATTGAAGGCAAAGGCCTGCCCGGAAATATCGGGACAGAAAAACCCCCCGTGTTCCCGGCCCGTCAGGCGCTGGACCAAAACCGCCATTTTCTCCTGCTCGATGCGATAGCCCGTGCTGCGGGCATAACGTCGGACCTTGGCGTAAAAAGTCGAGGCGTAAACCTGCTTGACGGCCCAGTCGAGCTGCCGCCGGCGCACATTGCGGTCCGGATGGCAGTTGGGCAGCAGGTAGGTGGCGTACAGGCCGGTGAACGGCTGGTGCTGGGCGTCTTCCAGCAGGCTCGAAGACCTCACCGCCAGGGGATAATCGGCATGGGTGAGAAAGAGGTCGATCGCCTCCTGGAGAAACGCGGGCAGGTGGCCCGCCTGGAAGACGCGTGTGATATGCGCGTCGCTCTTTTCGCACGAGGCGATGTCCCGCAGCGCGTTTTGATTGATGAAGGCGTCAAAGGCCTCGGTGGAGATCACGACGGTCTGGGGCACGCCGATGCGGATGCCGGGCCGGGCGGCGGCAGCTTTGGACAGGTTTTTCAGGCGGCTGGCCATGAAGGCCAGACCGCGGGCCTTGCCCCCCATCGACCCATTGCCGATCTTGACGAAATCCGCATCCGGATCGAAATGGTCCGGATCGAAATCGGTAACCACGCCGCGCTGGCGTCCGCGGCGCCGCTCCATCAAGCAGGCCACGAGGTAGTCCTTGAGTTCGGCGGTGTTCTTGAAATCCGTCGTTTTCACCGGCCGCAGCCGGTAGGCCAGAAGGATTTCGGAACGGGCCATGAGCCAGCCGGAGAAATGATTGCGCGCGGCATGGTAGTGAATGGCTTCCTCGGGAATGTCCGGCAGCACCGCCTCCAACTGCCGCAGATTGGCGGCGCGGCCCACTTCGCGGCCGTCCGGCAGACGGAAGACGAAATCCCCGAACCCCAAGTGCTCCTGAAAGAACCGCCGGATTTCCTCGTGCAGCACGGGGGCGTTTTTGTCGATAAAAACGGCCGGGATCCGCAGCGCCCGCTCGCGGTTGGACTCTTCGGAGCTGAAGTTCAGCAGCGGGATTTCGTTCGCCTCTTTTTTGATGGTTTTCAACAGGCGGTAGCCGGCATCGGGGTCCATGCGGCCTTCGCGCGGAAAGCGCACGTCCGAAATGACCCCCAGGAGATAGGGACGGTACTGGCGGTAAAGCGCGAGGGCGTCTTCGTAGGTGTCCGCCACCAGGATCTTGGGTCGGGCCCGCATACGGAAAAAACGATGCTCCTCATTGAGGGACTCCTCCATGACGGCCTGGGTCTGGCTGACGATTTCTTTGTAGAGCAGGGGCAGGAGCGAGGAGACATAGAACGGGGAGTCCTCCACCATGATGATGACCCGCACCCGGGCCCGCCGGGTGTCGAAGGCCACGTTGAAGCTGTCTTCCACCGATTTGATGATGGCCAACAGGAGGTCGGCATTGCCGCTCCAGATGAAGACCCGATCGATGCAGCGTTTGTCGAAACAGCGGGGGTCGAGCGCCATCCAGTTGGGGTTGGGGGTCAACAGAAAGACAGGGAGGTCGCTGTGGTTTTCCTTGATGCGCCGGCCCAGCCGATGGGCGGGCATATCGCCCAGCCGGGGCATGGTGATGACCAGGTCGAAAGCGCGATGGTCGAGCTCGACGAGGGCCTCGCGGGCCGAGGACACCCAGGTCAGGTGAGGGGGGCGCGAAAGGTTCAGGCCGCGGTATTCCTGAATGATGCGCTGGGCCAGGCGGCCCTCCTCCTCCATGATGTAGGCTTCGTAGGGGCTGGAGACCAGCAAAATCTGACCGACCTTGCGGGCCATGAGTTCATGGAAGACTTTGAAGGAAAGATCGAAGACTTCCGAGCGATTGGAGAATAGATACGGCATTGGTTTCAGGGTTCCCTGCGTTGCCAGGCGCCCGGCGCGTGGGGTTGGAATGAAACCAGGTCGGTGTACGTTGTTTGGTCTACGGGCAGTCTATAACCGATAACTGCCCAACTAACAAGTTGGCCGCGGGTAACCGGCGGCCGCATTTGACGCCCGTTTAGGAACTTGCTATGGCTGTGGGCCTCGACGGGCTTGGGACGCGCCCGGCGTGTGTGCCCGGCTTACGCCCGCGCGCCGAGGATGAACCGCAAAACCCGTACATGGAAAGGATGGCGGGATGAAAATCGCGCTGGCCCAGATCAACACCACGGTGGGCGACTTCAGCGGCAATGCCGCCAAAATGCGCCGCCATGCAAGCCAGGCCCGGGAGGCGGGCTGCGATCTGGTGGTGTTTCCGGAGCTGGCCACCTGCGGCTATCCTCCGGGGGATCTGCTCGAGCGCCCGGCCTTCATCGATGCCAATTTGGAATGCCTGGCGCATCTGGTTGAAAACCTGGAGGGCATCGGGGTGATTGCCGGTTACGTGGAACGTAATCCGGCCAATGCCGGCAAAGGGCTTTTCAATGCTCTGGCCCTGTTCGAGAACGGTCGGGTTCTTTTCCGGGCCTTCAAGCGCCTGCTGCCGACATACGACGTTTTCGACGAACACCGCCATTTCGAGCCGGGACGGAGCTGTGATCTCATTGCCTTCAAAGGCCTGCGGCTCGCTCTGACCATTTGCGAGGATGCCTGGAACGATCCCGACACGTTTGCCCAGCGCATCTATGCCGACGATCCGGTCGAGCGGCTGGTCTCCCAGGGCGCCGATCTGCTGGTGAACATCTCCGCATCGCCCTTCCACATCGGCAAACGCGATTTCCGCCACCGGATGCTGGGGGCGCTGGCGCGCAAATACGGGATTCCGGTGGTGCATGTCAACCAGGTGGGCGGCAACGACAGCCTCGTCTTCGACGGCACCAGCGCCGGTTTCGACGCGACCGGCGCGCTCGCGGCGCGCTGTCGGGATTTTGAAGAAGACCTGGTGGTGATGGACGCGCGTCAGAAGGCCACCGCCGTCGCATCGCCCAACGACCGCATCCGCGCGGTGGCTGCCTCGGATGCGGCCTCCATTCGATCGGCCCTGGTGCTCGGCACGCGCGACTATGTCCACAAGTGCGGCTTCAAGCGCGCGGTGATCGGCCTCAGCGGCGGCATCGATTCAGCCCTTACGGCGGCGGTCGCGGCACGGGCGCTGGGCCCCGAGAACGTGACCACCGTTTTCATGCCTTCGGGTTACACGGCTTCCGAGAACTATGCCGACACCGCCCGGCTGGCCCGCAACCTCGGTGTGGCCTACCACACCATTCCGATCGACGAGATGTTCAAAGCCTTTCTGACGCACCTTTCACCGGATTTCGACCCTGACGCTCCGGGCATCGCCGAGCAGAATATCCAGGCCCGCATCCGGGGTACGCTCCTGATGGGGCTGTCCAATCAGACCGGCGCCCTGGTACTCTCCACCGGCAACAAATCCGAGCTGGCGGTGGGCTACTGCACCCTGTACGGGGACATGAACGGCGGCCTGGCCGTGATTTCGGACGTGCCCAAGACGCTGGTCTACGCGGTGGCAGCCTGCTTCAACACCGACCGGGAGGTCATTCCCCGCCGGATCCTGGAGAAGGCGCCCTCTGCCGAATTAAAGCCCGACCAGACCGACCAGGACGATCTGCCCGATTACGCGGTGCTGGATGCCGTCCTCAAGGGCATGGTGGAGGAGTTCAAGAGCGCCGAGACCCTGATCGTGGAAGGGCACGACCCGGCGGCCGTCAGGGATATCTTTCGCCGCGTGGAGGCCAACGAGTACAAGCGCCACCAGGCCGCCCCGGGTATCAAAGTCACCTCCAAGGCGTTTGG
>JASJBQ010000184.1 GCA_030066455.1 Desulfobacterales bacterium | reverse complement strand
GCATTCCAGGATTTTCCTGAAGCCGCTTCCTCATGCGATTCCTCAAAAATCGAGGCCTCAACTTCTGCTCAGGTTCTGCCGGACTACCGCCCGGTTAGAATCAACAAGAAAATGTCGGGAAAAGGTTCCGGTTTAGGCGTGCTTGCAGGATTCGGTTCGGTTCCGAGAAATACGACAAGATACTGGGCCGCACTGGCTTTTGAGGTGCTCATGGCTGATGGACCGGAATCCCTTCTCAACCAGTGGTTCAGGAATGAACGCCACTGGATTTATGGCGCTTTCAGTATGACCGAGGCGTTTTCAAATTGGGGGAGCCAATTTTTCCTGATACGCCTTTCTCACGACCGGGCAGAAGATGCCATAAAATACCTTGGTCAGCAATGGAGGGGGCTACCCGAATTTGTTACGGATGAGCGGGTGGATGCGCTAAAAAACCGACTCGCGAGCAGGGCGCTGTCTTCACTTGCAATACCGCAAGACCGGATGACGATGATGAGGGACGCTGCTCTGGCCGAAACCGGAAAATATAGAAAAGTGGAGGGAAGCCTGGATGTTTTGGTCGCCCAGCGTGTCCGGGAATTGAACTCAAATAAACTCTTTTCCTACATCCGGAACTACGCAGAATGGGACCGCGTGTCGCTAGTGTGCGGTCCAATTTAAGTTAACTTTAAATCCTAACAGTACAGACTACACCGGCTTATCTTTAATTGGATTCGATTGCATGTATCTGCAAGTCCCGCACTAATCAGGGTGCTGAATTCTTGAGATAGCCGATCCTAATCCAATTACTATGGGGTGAACCTGACCAACTGGTCCGCCCCTTCCCCTCTATCAATCCTTAGATATTCACATGGCAGGCGTGTCGATTGAATCAGCTGATCACTCCATTCCAGAACGGAGGACACCTTGAAGAAGCTGTTGCTGTCCCTTTTTGCTGTGTTTGGTACGTTGATGGTGACGGGCTGGATCCTTTTTTCGACCATGCGATCGACCCGCCCGCCAGCGCCGCCTGCCGGCAGCCCGATAACTTACCCCTGGGGGGCGATGCATCTCGATGATGACCAGGATGAACCGGACTCCCAACTCGAGCAGTCGCTCATTGCGTCTATCCGGGACGAGCCTGTAGGTTGGTTTGATTCGGACAAAGATGGGAATACCGAGTACGCGATCCTGGTACTCTCCGGTGGTGGTTCAGCCGGTGCCTTTGGAGCCGGCTTCCTGTCGGGTTGGACGAAAGCCGGTACGCGACCCAACTTCAAGGTCGTCACTGGTATCAGCACGGGATCGCTGCAGGCAACATTCGCCTTCCTGGGATCCGAGTACGATGACAAACTGACGGAAATGTACACGAAATACGGCACTGACGAGATCTACACCAAGCGGAGTCTCCTCGGCGGCTTACTGGGGGAGTCGGCCTGGGATACGGCGCCGCTGAAGGAACTCATCGAACGCTATTTCACCGACGACGTCCTTGCGGCAGTGGCTGCCAAGCATGCCAACGGACACCGTTTGTTTATCGGCACCTCGAACATGGACACCCGGGAGTTCAGTATCTGGGACATGGGGGCCATTGCATCAAGCAAGCGGACAGACAAGCTGAAACGCTACCGGAACGTTATTCTGGCCTCCTGCTCGGTCCCGGTGTTGTTCCCGCCGGTCTACTTCGATGTCGAGGTTAATGGAGCGAATTATTACGAGATGCATGTGGACGGCGGTGTGAAGTCGCAGATATTTCTGCGCGGGTTTATGCTGGACTTCAAGGAAACGCTGGAGGAGGGCGGCTTGGAGGACGAGGTCGAGGCCTCGCTCTACGTGATCCTGAACGGCAGGGCGGACGAAGAGATCAAACGCAGCATCGTTGAGGGCTCATCCTTGTCTATTGCCTCTGCCACCATCAACGACGTCTTCACATTGAGTGCCGATTCCAGCCTATTCCGCATCTACGTGCTCGCGAACCGCAACAACATCGATTTCAACCTGGCAGCGATTCCCGACGACACCTTTCCTGAAATCGATCCCATGGTGTTCGACCTGGTTACGATGCGCAAGGTCTACGACTACGCGTTCGAAAAGGCCAGTGCAGGATACGAGTGGGCCAAGGTTCCACCTCGGCTAGACCCGGATGAGCTGATCGAATACTCTGGGAGCGCGGACCGCTCGTCCAAAGTAAAGTAGAATCAGCGTCAAAGAGAACCGATTTATTAGATCTTGGTTTTGTAGGGAATAAAGAGCGCGGATAGCGAACCAATAGAGCGTCCCAGACGGCCAGACCATACATAACGATTTCTGGCCCTTTTGATAGCTTCTTAACACAGTTATTGCAAACCCACTCAAATTACGTATATCTCCAACGTATCTGCAGTTCGACTGAACTTGTGCTAGCTATATAGCTGCATCGGAGGTTGGCGGCTATTCTTGATATATTCCAATTTTTCCCCAGCAATCGGATCAAAGGCCTAAGGAGGCAAAAAAATCTCCGTGGCCCCCAGTGCTTGCCTCGAAATTAGAGCTACACAGAGCCTGCATATAATCCGTTTTCAGATTTAATCGGTTAGGGGCTGGCACGTCATCACAGGTTTTTTTCAGCCGCAGTGCTTCTGGCGATTCCCCCGGTCTATCTGAATTCATGTGTTTAGACCCTCAGACACGAACTCAGATCCGGGATGCCGGAGCGACATATTGCGCTGTCAGTAGGTCCGCGTCTGCTTTTCGCCTTCGCAAATCTCTTCAACCTTTTCGCTGACGAGATACCCTTTGTCCCATTCACGCTTGGTCACCTTGCGACATTTGGTCTGCTGGTCCCTCGGACCCGGAATGGCCTCGAGCGCATAATCCTCTTCCCGATCGTAGTAGACAATGCGCCGATCGTTCAAGGCGGCCTCGCGTGCAATTTGATGCCGCTGGTCAACGGCATTGCCGACAACCGCCCCCAGCAAGGTCCCCACGCCGGCGCCGATCAAGGTGGCTCTGCCGTCGCGACCGAGAAGGTGCCCCGACAGCGCGCCGACACCGGCCCCGATAGCCGCACCGCGCTGCGTGTTGTAATAATGCGAATGTCGACCGGCACATGAAACCATGACGGTGAGGCTCACGATCATGATCAACAGATGAATGCATCGCTTCATTTCATACTCCTCTCTTTGGGTGGGCTGGAAGCTTGCAACCGCCCAATCTGCGGGCCTGCGCGTTTTGTCCGTTCAGACGCGTGGCCGTGGGGATTGGTCTACATGGCCAGAGCAATTTATAGCGGTCATCCAAAGATGAGATTTTAGCTTCAGGGCAAAGCGGCCGTGCGTTGGTCTGCTACGGCGGGATGCCGTGCCGGGTCCAACGGGCATTGCCGATTGACGTTTTAATAGTTGTAGACGATGATCTCATGGCCCAAAACCATAAACGGGTAAGGCCGCGCCCGGGACCGATGAAGATCGACGACGGCAAAGCCGCTCACTTGTTCCCAACCGTCGGACAAAGACATGGTTTTCAGCAACCTGGATAGATCCTGCGAATAAATTTGCAGGTTCAAATTGGAATGAAAAAAGCGGGCGGCGCCCCCTCCAGTCGCGGTTGGGCCCCGGCGGCCCAGAAGGGTTTCATAGGCATACACCAGTACATCATTCTCGCCGTCACCATCATAGTCGTGGACCCCGACAACCCGTGATACCTGGTGTTTGGATGAGGTTTGCAACGGTTTTTTTTGCTGCAGCTTCAACTCGGCATCGAATTGGTACAGATTCATCTGATTGTCCGTAGCGAAAAGATATCGGGGGCGCTGCGATGGGGAGGGCGATGCGGCCACGCTCAGAATGGAGTTTTCGGTATCAACGCGCTGGAGAATCTGACCCGATCGGGATATTTTGTAGATTCCCCCTTCATCGCGCAGCTTGGAGGACGCGAACTTGAAGGCATAGATAAACGGCGCATCCCCGTGAACCCAACTTTCCGGAACCACATGAACGCCCGTGTAATGGGCGCCCAGCTTGCGGACCCAGTTCGTTTGCCCCTCGCTGTTGACGCTGATGACCAGGGCCTGTCGGTCATCGGTCCTGTTGTGGACCTCCCGGTGGCCGTCGGCTGAAGCGTAAGTGCCGACAATGATATCCGGGCGCCCTGCCTTTCCGGGCCATATGAGGAGGTTTTGGGGCTTGGGTCCCATGGGGTAGCGCCATCGTTCCCGGGAACGGTGATCATAGACGACGATCCCGCGTGAGCCCTTCACGTGATCGGCCGTCATGATCGTGATGATCTCCTTGCGGCCGTCGCGGTCGATATCGGCCAGAGCGGCGATTCTTCCCCTACCATCGCGTTGGCGAAAGGGATCATGTTTGGTTCGGCGGACGTGATGCCACACCTCTTCTCCGTAACGATTCAAAAGCAATAGATGCATGTTGCCGCCATCGGCCCCTGAAACGGCGATGGCCGGTCCTGAATCCCATTGGTCCACCAGGTCGATCGTGATCGGAAACGCAAAGTTGCGTGTCCATAGCGTCGCCCCGTCGGCTTCGAGCGCGTAGATATTGCTGCCGGAGGCGGTGATAAATTCTTCATGGCCATCGGCATCCAGGTCATAGGCCTTGGAATTGGCGTAATCATCAAGATCTCGATGCGTTATGGTTGTCATCGCAAAGGGCGCGCGCGGGTTCGCCGCTGGCCGGGCGAACCCGATGCGGACGTGGAAAGGGCGACCGGCCTGCAGAAGGACATCTTTTAGATACAGCGTCTGGCCGCCTTTCTTTACCATGATGGCGGTGCGGCCGGCCCAGGCCGTCAGCCGGTGCTGCCCGGCATTGAGCCGATGCCCGATCTCCCGGTTGCCGGCCCAGACATCAATCCCGTCGGTCCTGGTATCGACCAGAATGGTGGCGCGATCCTTGTGGGTCGGCTGATGATCGAAAATCATATCGCCGTTGCCCTCGATGTAGCCGAACTGGGGTGTCTGCCGGCTGTGGGACTGTTGGGTAATGCTGGGGCGCACGGTAGCGTAGATTTCGGTTGCGGTGATATGGCCATCGGCATTGATGTCCGCCGCTCCGTTCAGTGCCGCCAGCAGGTGATCGGTAAACAAACCGTGGCCGTCGGATTCCATGGCCTGCTCCGACCGGCTGCCGGCAGTCAGGATTTGGATGCTTCGGGTCTGCATCATTTTGTGAACATAGGCGGCGTCATGGGGCGGGTGCCTTTTTATGGCCCGGGTCAGACCCAGTCCCGAATAGCACGAGTCAAAGGCCATCAGAATGTGCTTGGCCTGGTAACTTCGCATCTTGCGATTCAAACGGTCCATGGGCAGCATGGTGCCTTCCCAGTCATAGGCATCGGCATCGTAAGGCAGGATATACCCTCGTTCGCCTCCCCCGGGCCGATCCTCCGTCTGGCCGTGGCCGGCAAAAAAGAAGACAAACCTGGCGTTGGCGTCAACTTTGTTGCGGATCGTCTCCAGTTGGCGCCATATGTTTTCTCGCGTGGCGTTTTGATTGGTTAGGACGGTCACCTGGAAGTTTTTTTGCCTCAGAAAGGCCGCCATCGCGGCCGCATCCCGGGTGGCATATTCAAGGTGCGGCCAGTGGTCATAGCGATCAATACCGACCACCAGCGCGTGGGATGATGAATACCCGGTGTTAAGAACCGCGGCCAGCGACATCGATGGCCCCAGCAGGGCGATGATCATGCAAAACAGCCCCAACCGCTTCATGCCACAACTCCTTTGCAACGCGTCCCGGTGCGACCTCATCGTTTACCAGGCGCGCGCGGGTAGCTGGTGAGATGGAGGGAGGCTTGCGCGGCATCCCGGCGCAGCAGGGCCCGCGCGGATCCAGCCCCCCTGGCCCCGACCAGCGTTTCCAGATCGTTGAACAGTGCCGATTCGGGATCAATATCTTCTTTACCGACCAGCCGTTCCATGATCGGCGGCCGATGCGTAAATGCAAACAATTTGACGGTCTCGGTCCCAAAGGGCCAGTGGGTCCGGAACCCTTCCGCCGGAATGCGGTGCGCTCCCGGGGCCACGGGTATCAGCTCGGACCTGTCGGATGGATACAGCACATGCACGGCGCCGGCCGGATCGATATCGATGAGCAGCAGGTAGGCCGGCTTTTCGGTTCGGATTTCAAATCCAAAGGCGTCATCTTCGTAAATGATGTTGTTGGGGGCTCCCCCCTTGAGCACGAGTTCGACATTGAACGGCTGGTGCGGATAGACGAGGTTGACCAGGGGTTGAATCCGCAGATGCCGTCTGACGCGATCCAGCACCTGGTGAATATCGTAGGCGGTAAACCGGCAAAGCGGATGCTTGTCGGGCCGCGCCAGAATCACCGCATCGCCATCCTGGGTGATGGTGAGATCCGGTTCGGTGCCGACGACTTGCACCCCATCGATTTTCGCTAGATGCCCCGCTAAAAGGGACAGCTCATCGGCGACGTGAATCCGCAACCGGGGCTTGGTGGTGGCCGGTGTGCGGGCGCCGCTCGCCAGGCGGCCGCCCGTAGGCCTGAAAAAAGCGCGGGCGTGGATGTTGGCGGCGTTTCCTCCTTGCTTCGGCAGCGCCTGCGGCGTTTGTTGGAACCGCTCCTGAACCAGCGACCGCACCGCGGTAAACATCTCCATCTGGCTCCACTGACCGTCGTGGTCGGCATCAACGGGCACCTGGCCGTAAAGAACCCTCAACAGCGCGTCGGTCAGGGCACCGTGCGGTTTTCCATCGATGGTCGGGTAGAGGTAGAGCAGGTCCTCCTGGATGTCTTTGGCGATTTCGTTTTCGGAAGAGGCCGCAATATAGAAGATATTTCGATACGGATAGGGCTGGGCAGGGGGCCTATTGTCTTCAAAGCTTCCAATCGAACGCTCTTCGTCGAATACGCTCCTCGAGGCCAGTTGCATGTAGCGGCCGGGATCCGGCACTTTTTTGCCGCCGCCGGCACGGACGGTGTTGCCCGCAAAACAGGTGTCGAATACCAGCAGGACTTGCCGGTCACGATCCAGCTGTTCGAGCATGGGGCGCAAGTCGCGCCGGCCGACGATCAGCTGCGCCATCATATCCTCAATCGACTGCCCGGGATCGGGGTTGAAATCAGCCGGTACCAGGGCCCCGGAGGCATGCGGCAGCGGCAGCGCCATGAGATTGTCGCGCCGACTGGTCCCGTGGCCACTGAAGTAGATGAAGATACGGTCCCCTGGCCGGGATCCATGGATCAACTGCTTCATTGCGGAAAGGATGCGGCCCCTGCCCGCTTCCTGATTGACCAGGGTGTGAATGTTTGCGGTTTTGAAATCATATCGGGATGCCAGGATGGCCTCCAGTGCGGCCACATCGTGCGGTGGGCCTTCCAGAACCCTGGTCTGATAGGTGCCGATACCGATCAAAAGGGCATGGTTGGCCGCGTTCGCCCCCGGCGCCGCCAGACCGACAATCAAGAGGGCGAGGGCCCCGAGTGTTGCAGTTATTCTTAAGTTCAATGTTATCGCTTCTCCAGGACCGACTACAAGTTGGGCGCCTCCCTCAGCGCGGGAAACCTGCGGTAGCCCTTTGGAGGGGTGTATCAATCTGCTTGGGTTTCAGATTTTCCCCTTTGTCCCGCGCCGAGCATCGATACGGCGGGCGGGATAAGCGCGCGGACCTGTCTGAGCGAAGCGAGTTTCCGCGCGCGCCGTCCGTTGTAGCGACGCGCAGGATTAAGTGGGACACGGCGGTTTCTTTTGGTTCGTTTTCTTTCCCGTGAAAGAAAATGAACAAACAGAATAAAGTTACCATACTCCGGATCGATAGAATCTCTCCGGGTCCTCCACCAGTTGTGGAGGGTCGCGAACGAAACTAATTGGAAATCAGGGAAATCTTCACCCTGCGGTTCAACATATGATCGGTTTCATCATCCCCGTCATAAAGCAATTGCGTTTCACCGCGTCCGGCGGTTTTCAATTTTCCGATCAGGGATGGAAACCGCCGTTCCAATTCGATTTTGACGGTGTCGGCCCGCCTTTCGGAAAGCATCTGGTTATATGCCCGGGATCCGCGTTTGTCGGTGTGGCCGACCAATAGAAAAGAGGCCTGGCCCAACTTAACCCCCGACAAGGCCCGGCCCAGCTCGATGACCTGCCGGTTGCCGCGGGCATTCAGATCCGCGCGGTCAAATTCAAAATGCACCGGCAGATTCACCGCGGGGCGCACCGCGAATCGGCCGCTCTCGCCGATGGCCGCACCCGGATCGAGCCAAGCGGCAATGTCGGCGGCGGCCATGATCTCCCGATAGGATTGAATTCGTGCCTTGCGGAGGGCCGTCTCGAGCCAGTCCGGGGCGGGTGGCGGATGAAATTGGTGGGCCAATTCCAGCGTACGCAGTGCCTGGTGTTGTTGACCGGCCTGGGAAAGCACCTCACCCTGGCGTCCCAGTGCCAGTGCTTCGGTTCGGGCGGTTCCCGCGGCCGTGCGGGCCTGTGAGAAAGCGTGGACCGCCTGGTCTAGCCGACCCTGCGCGGCGAACAACCGTCCCAGCATGTACCAGGCATTGAAATTGGGACAGGCCTCAATCGAGCGTTGCAACCATTCAATCGACGCTTGCCGATCGCCCGCTGTTTTGGCGCGCTCGTAATAGTCGGCGCCACGCCGGCAATCCATGGCCGGCGCCAGACCGGGCCAGGCGGCCCCCATCATCAACAGGACGGGCAGGAGAATTTGCGGCGCCTGCAATCTGCGCATAAACTTCTCGGTGGTTGGGAGCCAATTCATGGTCATTGCAATTTTAGCGCTTGGCGCTACCGACAGTGCCCCTCTGGGCGTATTTGGGTGGTGACACGGCCGGCGGCCAGTCCTTCCTGTTTCTGACGTAAGGCCAGTGACCGTGACCCCAGCGGCGACAACCTGGCCAGAACATCCATTGGCGTTCTAAAACCGTCGGCATAGGCATTCAGGGGCGATCGGGTTAAAAAGGCCGTGATCTGATGGGGTCCGGTTTTGCCCTCCGCTGTCAGCTCATAATTCTGGTGGCCGCCGGGTATGGTTATGCGGCCCCGATAAACACGACTGCGGGGGTGATATTGATTCGGGAACAAAATCGTCCCCTGATCATCCGAATCGACACTGATGATATTCAGGTGTCCCGGTTCAGGAATCCAAAGGGAGATTTCCAAGGGATCACCGACTTCAAAGCAGTTTTTGTTCAATTCGATCCAGACGGTTTCATTGCTTTTTTTTACCAGCGTCTCCATTTCCTGATGGACATAACCCCCGCCTTCCCCCAGGGAAACCAATTGCAGCGGGCGTTTGCGGAGATCTGTATTCCCGGCGATCTGCGGGTGAAATCGGATGGTTTCGGAGCGGAGCTGTTCGCGAATAAATTCGGTGGCTTCGCGCCTTAACGCTTCCGGGGTAATCGGGTCACCGGCCATGGCCGCGGACCTGACGACCTGCCGCAGGCCCAGGGTGAAAATGCTGCCCTGGGCCGTCGCGACCGTTTTCTCGTCGTCGCGACAGGCCGTGAGGACGACATAGTTGTCATCCGCCGCCCCCGGGTTACGGGGTTCCATCAGATCGAAACGTCCCCGACCACCGGCGGCATCGATATAGGTTGAATACGAAAAGAACTTGACTTGCGCCTCATTGACAGAAAAGGAGCGAGGGCTCAGCCGCAGGCTTCGCGTGGCGCTTCCGCTGTGGCAGGCATCCAGGATGACGAGAATATTGCGGCTGTCCATTCGCGCCAGCAGGGTGCTGAACACGTCATCGACCAGCACACCCGTAAGCGTCGTGTGCCGCGCCTGTTGCTCGATGGCGGCATCGTACATCAGCAGGACCTCATCGAAGGCATCGTTTTCATCCTGGTTGTCATCCGGAATCTGGGAGCCGTGCCCACTGAAGTAAAACAGGACACGGTCCTCCGGACCGACTCCCTCGATGAGCCAGTCTTCAACGGCCGCAACCACCTGCCGGGTGGAAGCCTCTTCATGCGCCAATACTTTGATGGCGTCTTTTTCAAACCCCAACAGGCGCGCGAATTCCGTCATCATCTGGATATCCAGGCTGACGCCGCTGAGTCTGGCATCCAGTTGGGCATAGCGGCCGACCCCGACCAGCAGGGCGCGATCCTCGGCATGCGCACGACCACCAACGGCAGGGATCATGATCGCCAAGCATACAACCAATAAAATGCATTTTCCAATATGGGGTATTCCTGAGGCCAACGTGTCACCGCTCCTTCATCCACGCCCGCGGAACGCTCATACTAAGGATATCCTCAAGTATTATCCTTTACTTAGACGTGCTGCCCCTGATCTGATTATCACAATAGGTCACATTTCCAACGCTGTCACGCCTTATTGG
>JASJBQ010000189.1 GCA_030066455.1 Desulfobacterales bacterium | reverse complement strand
CCCATGTATTCGTCCGGCGTCGTGACGGTGACTTCCATGATGGGCTCCAGCAGGACGGGATTGGCATCCGCAACCGCCTTCTTGAAGGCCAGTGAGCCGGCAACCTTGAAAGCCATTTCCGAAGAGTCGACGGCATGAAATGAGCCATCGTCGAGGGTGACTTTGAAATCTACGGTCGGAAAACCGGCAATCACGCCTTTATGGGCCGACTCCACGATACCTTTTTCAACGGCGGGGATATAGGTTTTGGGAATGACCCCGCCCACGATCGCATCGACAAACTCGAAGCCGCCACCGCGGGGCAGGGGTTCCATCTGAATCCAGCAATCGCCGTACTGGCCATGGCCACCGGTCTGCTTCTTGTGCTTGCCCTGAACACGGACCTTTTTCTTGATGGTTTCACGATAGGGCACTTTGGGAATGTTGAGATGGACGTCGACACCGAATTTGCGTTTCATTTTTTCGATCGTGGCCTCGATATGCACCTGGCCCCGACCGGACAGGAGGATTTCATTGGTTTCCGAGTTGCGCTCGAGTTTGAGACCGGAATCCTCTTCGATCAATTTATTCAATGAGATATAGATTTTATCCTCGTCCCCCTTGGATTTGGATTCCAGGGCGAAGGAAATGAGCGCCGGGAGCGGATCCGCGAACGTGTAACGGACTTTGTCCGTATCCGCACAAAGTGTATCGCCCGTGGTGGTGTCTTTCAGTTTGGCCACGGCCACAATCGCGCCGGGACCGGCGCCCTCAACAGGCTTTTGTTCTTTGCCGGCGATGGTGAGCAGTTGATTGAAACGCTCCTTGGATTCCTTGGTGGCATTGTAAAAATTGCCGTCACTGCCCAAAGTGCCGGATACAACCCGGAAAATGGATAGGCGTCCACTGTAGGGATCGGCAACGGTCTTGAAAACGAAAGCAGAGAAAGGCGCTTGCGCTTCGGGCGAGCGGGTGATCGCCTCCTTCCCGGCAAGATCCGTACCCGTTTTGGCGCCTCGTTCGATCGGTGTCGGGGCAATGGTCGCCAGGAAATCCATCAGGTTGTCCACGCCGATATTGGCGGTGGCCGACCCAAACAGAACCGGCACAAAAATGCGCTCGTTGATCCCTTTGCACAGCGCCGCACGGAGTTCTTCGCTGGTGATCGTCTCGCCTTCGAGATAGCGTTCGATCAGCGCATCGTCAGCCTCGGCAATATTTTCGATGAGCGCCTCCATTTCCGATTCGACCGCCGCCTGCATGTCATCCGGGACGTTGGTCGATGACACGTTGCCGCCGTCATAAACGAAAGCTTTGCCACTGATCAGATCGACGACCCCTTTGAATTCGGCTTCCGCTCCGATCGGCAATTGGAGCAGGATCGGTTTGGGGCCCGGTAAGGAGTTTTTGACATCTTCAAACGCTTGCTCGTAATCGGCGCGTTCTTTATCCAGTTTGTTGATGCACAGCATGACCGGCAGATTAAAATCTTCGGCGAATTCCCACCCCTGTTCCGTTTGAACACGTACGCCGTCGAGGGCGTCAATCACAAAAAGCGCTGAATCCGCAGCCTGCATACAGTTTTTCGTGTCCGTGAAGAAATTCTGGTCGCCGGGCGTATCCAGGATCGTGACCGTGTTTTTTTTCCACGGAAATTGGTGAATCCCCGTACTGATGCTGCTGGTGCGTTTGAGCTCCTCTGGCTCGTAATCCATCGCCGTGTTGCCGTCTTCGACGCGCCCGATGCGCGTGATGATACCGGCTTTGAAAAGCATGGCTTCCGCCAGGGAGGTTTTTCCAGCGCCACTATGGGCCACAAAGGCGACATTTCTGATTTGATCGGAATTTACAGCCATTTACACTCCTCTCTAACACGTTCAAAATGTGTCCTGCCAATGTCAACGCACCGTTCAGGGGACTGGGTCGGCGGGGGCCGGTAAGTATCGGCCCAAGCAAAAGGACCCGAGGTGAGGCGGCCGGTTTGGGCACAGGCATTCCACCGCAGGGTGGTCATCCGTACGGCTTCCTGAGCCCGCCAAAATGTGTCCAAGTACCGTTAGCCGTGAAAAAAATCAAGTAAAAACCAAATGGATTTAAAGGGTAATTCCGCCGTCCACGTCATTTGGGACGGCGGATGCCGGTCCGCAGTCGCTGGTCGACTCGAGCCGGTGTACAGCGGAGGCTGAGGCAACGACATGCCGGCCATGGATGCAACCGGGGGGATGGCAGAAGTTAGGGCGCGCGCAGGTAAATAAAAAATTCGCGATTGCCCTTTGGACCGTGGATCGGCGACGGACAATGTCCCCGGATGGCAATCCTGAGCGTCCGGAAGAAAGTGCTTAGCTCCTCGATGACACGCTCATGCTGCCGCGGGTCGCGAACGACCCCGCCCTTGCCGACCTGGCCTTTGCCGACTTCGAACTGGGGCTTGATCAAGGCGATCAGGGAGGCCTCGGGCCGCAAGCAGGGCAGCAGGGCTGGAACCACCAGTCTCAATGATATGAAGGCGGCATCGATGGTTGCCAAATCGATCGGTTCGTCGAAGTCCCCCGGCTTCAGATGGCGGGCGTTGGTTCTCTCCATGGATAGGACCCGGCTGTCTTGGCGCAGTTTCCAGGCGAGCTGCCCGTAGCCCACGTCGACGGCATATACCCGGCGTGCACCATACTGAAGCAGACAGTCGGTGAACCCCCCGGTGGAAGCCCCAACGTCAAGACAGACGGCTCCTCGCACCGGCGGATTGAACGCCTCCAAGGCCGCTTGCAGTTTCAACCCGCCGCGGCTCACATAAGGGAGATCCTCACCCTTGCATTTCAAGTCGGCGGTGGTGCTTACCGACATTCCCGGTTTGGACAGCGGCACCCCGTCAACCAGGATGCGGCCTGCCATAATGAGGGCTTTGGCCCTTTCACGGCTGGGGGCCAGCCCCCTCTCGAGAGTTAACGTATCCAGTCTTATTTTGGACGGTTGTGCCATGACGGCCGGTGGCGGGTATTCAGCTTTGGGCAGTGGTGGCCTGCAACCGGGGTTGCGGCAGCATTTGCTTGGCGGCAGCGACAATGGCATCGGCATCGATTTTGTGAATATGCCGAAGCAATTGCTGGGGACCGTGGGAAACGAAGACGTCGTCGATGCCCAGGCGTTCGAGTTGGATGCCCTTCAGGCCGGCTTCGGCCAGCGCTTCCAGAACGGCGCTGCCGAAGCCGCCCTCGCGGGTGTTGTCTTCAACGGTGATGACGCGCGGAATCCGCTCGGCCAGCGCGACGATCAGGTCGGTGTCCAGCGGTTTGACAAAGCGGGCATTGATCACGGTCGCCTGGATGCCTTCATGCTGGAGGACGGAATGGGCCCGGACGGCTTCGGCAACCGGTTGGCCGATGGCGATCACCAGAACGTCCGCGTCTTCCCCCCCGCAGACCTGTTCGCCTTTGCCGATGGCAAGGGGGGTGAGCGTCGGGTCCATAACGACTCCGGGTGCTGTCCCGCGAGGATAGCGCAGGGCAATGGGACCATCGTGTTCGACAGCGGTCAGCAGCATGCGCCGCAGTTCGTTTTCGTCCCTGGGCGCCATGACCACCATGTTCGGAAGGCTGCGCAGATAAGACAGATCGAAGAGGCCGTGGTGCGTGGCACCGTCTTCACCGACGATGCCGCCGCGATCAAGGGCAAAAACGACGGGCAGGGCCTCGATGCAGACATCGTGGATAATCTGATCGTAAGCGCGCTGCAGAAACGTCGAATAGATCGCGACCACCGGTTTGAGCCCTTCGGTGGCCAGTCCGGCGGCAAACGTGACCCCATGTTGTTCGGCAATGCCGACGTCGAAAAAACGGTCGGGAAATGTCCGGGAGAACTGCGCCAGGCCAGTGCCCTCGGGCATGGCCGCCGTCACCGCAACGATGCGTGAGTCACGGCGGGCCAGATCGACCATGGTTTCGCCGAAAACCTGGGTGTAGGAGGGGGGCTGGACCTGGCTTTGAACACATTCGCCGGTGGCCACTTCAAAACGGCCGCAGCCGTGAAAATGAACCGGGTTGTCTTCGGCGGGACGGTAGCCCCTGCCTTTTTTGGTGATGACGTGCAAAAGGATCGGATCCTGAATCTTGCGTATATTGACAAGGATGTCGATCAGGTGATCGAGATTGTGACCGTCGATGGGACCGAAATAATCGAAATTAAAGGCCTCAAACAGCATGCCGGGCGTCACGAAGGTTTTGAAGGATTCCTCCGAGCGTTTGGCCCACTGGTAGACGTCGTCACCGATCTTGGGCAGTGATTTCAAAAACTCACCGATTTCCCGGCGTAAGTCCTGGAGCCGGCCGGCGGAAAAGGTCCGACTCAGAAATGAAGACAGGGCGCCGACGTTGGGTGAGATGGACATCTCATTGTCGTTGAGGATGACGATCAGATTTTTGCCTTTGTGGACCTCTCCGGCCTGGTTCAGCCCCTCGTAGGCCAGGCCGGCGGTCATGGACCCATCGCCAATCACGGCAATCACCTTGGCGTTCTCATCTTTGATGCGCTTGGCGGATGCAATCCCCAGCGCCGCCGAAATCGAAGTGCTGCTGTGGCCTGTGGTGAAGGCGTCATGGCTGCTTTCGCTCATGCGTGTGAAACCGGAGAGGCCCTCGTGCTGGCGAATCGTTTCGAATGCGTCCCGCCGACCGGTAAGCAGCTTATGGGCGTAGGCCTGGTGGCCGACATCCCAGATGATTTTATCGGTCGGGCTGTCGAATACATAGTGCAAAGCCACCGCCAGGTCGACGGCGCCCAAACTCGGCGCCAAATGGCCGCCGTTTCGGGATACCACTTCGACGATCGCGTGCCGCAGTTCGGCCGCAACTTTCTTTAGCTGTGAACGCTTTAGTTTCTTAAGGTCGTCGGGACCGTTAATCGTTTTGAGCAAATTCAAAAGTCGTGCGTCCGTTTGATGTTGCCTCGGGCGGGTGATCATCGACATTCCGCTTTGGACGCGGATTTAGCTGTCCGGTTGAACACGCAGCGGTTGCCTGAGGCTTGTTTCGGTTTGCGTCCTCATGCTAGCGGTTGCGGTCGATGATATAGTCGGCGACCGCCCGTAAAGGTTCGGTCTTGGTATCAAAAATGTCGAGAGCACGCAAGGCTTCCGCAATCAGGCTGACAGCCCGGGTTTTGGCCGCTTCCAAGCCGATCAGGGCAGGGTAGGTGTTTTTTCCGCGGTACCGATCCGTCCCCACGTTCTTACCGAGTTTCTCCGGATCGCCCTCGACGTTCAGGATGTCATCCTGGACCTGAAAGGCCAGGCCGATCTTTTCGGCATAGAGATTCAGGGCTTGCGTCTGCTGAGGGGTCGCCCTGCCGATTTCAGCACCGATGGAGACGGCGGCCTTGATCAGGGCTCCCGTTTTGAGCCGGTGAAGCTGCTCCAATTGTTCCATTCCCAGGCGGCGTCCCTCTGAGTGGATGTCCTGCATCTGCCCCTCGATCATCCCCTTGCAGCCGGCAGCCCGGGCCAAATGCTGAACGATCCGCATCCACCGGATTTGCTGCTCGGGTGCCTGTAAAGCGGCATGGTCGGCCAGCACCTCAAAGGCTTTGGTCAAGAGGGCGTCTCCGGCTAAAATGGCGGTGGCTTCTCCGAAGACGATGTGGCAGGTGGGGCGCCCCCGGCGAAGTTGGTCGTCATCCATGGCCGGAAGATCGTCGTGAATCAGCGAATAGGTGTGCACCATTTCCAGGGCGCAACAGGCCGGGAGCGTATCAGCCCCCTTTCCGCCAACCGCCTCGCAGGCAGCGATACATAAAATCGGCCGCAGGCGTTTGCCGCCGGCGTGCAGCGAGTGATTCATGGCGGCAACGACACCGTTGCGACGGTCTTCGCCGGGAAGATAGCGGCGCAGTGCCTGGTTGATTTCCCGGCGCCAGTTCTCGACATAGGACTTGAGATAAAATGAATTCAATCCGACTCGCTTCGTTCTAAGGGTAAAGACGGGTCGACATCCGCTGCCTGGTCCGCAATTTCCCGCTCCGTCAATGCCCCCTCGCCGTCTTTGATCAACCGACTGATTTTCTGTTCGCTTTCATCGAGCATTTGACTGCATCGCTTGGAAAGGGCCATGCCGTCTTCAAAGCGTTTTAACGCGTTTGCAAGTGGCAGGTCGCCTTTTTCCAACTCCTTGACGATCTTTTCGAGATCCAGCATGTATTGTTCAAACGTTTTATGCGCCATCGCCATCCTTTCCTTCGATCCGGCCGGTAAGGGTGCCCGAAGCCAGGGTTATTTCCACCTGATCATTGATATCGACCTGCCGTGTATCCATGATAATCGAGCGCTGGGGCAGTTTACGGGTAATGCTGTATCCACGGTCAAGCACCGCCATGGGATTGAGGGCCCTCAATCGCGACACCAACACCTCGTTTTTCCATTTGTTGTTTCTAATTAATAATACTATAGATTTTAGCATATTAAGAATTAATTGCTTATGTTTTAGTTTACTATTGGAGATGTTTTCCTGAATGCGGTATGGCTTCAGCCGCGCCGATATCGCGGTTAATCTGATGCGGCTGTCGCGCAGCGTTCGGTCCAGCCCAATACGCATTCGTCGCGTCAGATCATCAATGACCAGGCGTCCATCGTAGATACGCTGTCGTGGATCCAGCAGCCGCTGGCGAGAGGTTTCCAGTCGATGACGTCTGTTGGCAAGATCGGCCGCTGCGGCTACACCGAGCTGACGCTCGAGGGCTGCAATCCTTTCCTTTAGCGCCTTTTTTTCCGGTACGACCAATTCGGCCGCCGCCGATGGGGTGGGCGCACGTAAATCCGCGACAAAATCGGCAATCGTATAATCTGTTTCGTGTCCGATGGCGGATATGATCGGCACGCGAGACTGATAAATCGCACGTGCGACCTTTTCCGTGTTGAAAGCCTGCAGATCCTCGAGAGACCCGCCGCCGCGCGCCAGTATGGCGATTTCCGCGTCCGGCCGTTCGTTCAACCACGCGATGGCCTGGATGATGGCCTCGACCGCGCCGGCTCCCTGGACCGCCGTCGGAATAAGCACAATCGGAATATTGCTAAACCGCCGCTGAATGATGCTGATGGTGTCATGGAAGACGGCTCCGCCGGGTGACGTGATCACGTGAACCTTGTGCGGCAGTGAGGGCAGGGTTTTTTTTCCTGTGGGATCGAAGAGGCCCTCAGCAGACAGTTTTCGTTTCAATTGCTCAAAAGCCAGTTGCAGATCACCGAGCCCCTTGGGCTCGACGTATTCGATGATCAACTGGTAGATACCGCGCGGTTCGTAAACGCTGACACGTCCCATGGCCAGGACGGCGAGACCGTCTTCGGGCTGGGCCGTCAGGCGGCGTGCCTGATTTTTGAACATCACGGCGCTCAATTGGGATTGACTGTCTTTGAGCGTGAAGTAGAGGTGGCCGGAAGGCGGGCGCTTGAGATTGGAAATCTCTCCCGCAATCCAAACCAACGGAAAATCCGTTTCCAGCCGTTTTTTGATGCGCCGATTTAACTCCGATACCGTGTAAACGTTTTTGGGAGCGGATGCGCGATTTTTGTGTTTGGAATCCAATAGATTAATGTGGGGGCCACCCGGTGCCGGGCGATTGTGAATGACTCAGGGTCTGATAAGATATATTATGTAAACTTATTGGTTATCATCCGGCTTTGCTGGAAACAGCTCGGGTTGCTTGTTCGCGCGCGGCCTCTTGGGTCGGTATTTGTCGAGGTGCTCACGAACCGCTGGAACCATGAACACGTCCTCGGTGATCCGGCAACCCAGGAACTCGGAAAGAATCGCAATGCGGCGTTGCAGTCGCTTGTTTTTATCGATCAGGAACATGGGTGTCCCCCGGATAACACAGTAGCCGCTGCGGGCCTTGATGCCTGTGGCCCGAAAGTTTTGTTCGGAAACTTCAATTCCCAAGCGTTCACTCAAGTCTTTCAATTCTTGGTAGAGACGATCCGCATTCATTTAACCGGTCTCCATGGCAATAACCGCGACACCCTGATAAACTAACCGAATTATCATCTTGTTAATGGTTGAATGTGGTCGCGAATGTGGTATCTTCTATCAAATTTTAATCACTATTGAAAAACACAACCAGGAGGATATCCATGCAGCAGTCAGTTCCGATTCAGCAACAAGATGTTCTCGTTCGCGTCAACACTTTTGTTCGCGGCGTATACATGTGGATGACCATGGGATTGGGTCTTACCGGCGCTACCGCCTGGTTCGTCGCCAACAGCCCGACGATTCTAAACTTGTTCTTCAGGGCCAGCCCCGAAGGCGGCGTCAGCCCGACAATGCTCTACTGGGCCGTCCTGATTTCACCGTTGATTATGGTTTTTGTGCTGAGCGCCCGGATTCATAAGATGCAGGCATCGACCGCGACCTCCATGTTCGTTCTCTTCGCGGTCCTGATGGGCGCTTCTCTCAGCACGATATTATTGACATACACCGGTAGTTCGATTGCGCAGGTATTTTTCATCTGTTCGGGCACTTTCGCCGCCTGCAGCATTTTCGGCTGGGTAACCAAAAGGGATCTCACCTCCATGGGCAGCTTTATGTTCATGGGCCTGATCGGCATCATCATCGCCAGCGTGGTCAACATTTTCTTTCAAAGCCCCATGGTGCATATGGTGATCAGCTATATCGGCGTGATCGTATTCGTCGGCCTCACCGCCTACGATACGCAGAAACTAAAAGAAATGGCCGTGGCCATGCCCGCTGATCTCGATGCCGCCGTGATTCGCAAGGGTACCATCCAGGGAGCGCTGACGCTCTATCTCGACTTCATCAATCTGTTTTTGATGTTGCTGCGCATCTTCGGATCGCGCGAATAATCGACGCGGCCCCCTGCATGCGGGAATCGTTCAAGCACGCCCCCTGCCCCGGCGGAAAATCGGGGCAGGGGTTTACTTTTGATTTTGATCATTCGCCAATCGCTGTGGCGACCGCTTCCGCGATCGCCTGACAACAGATCCCTACTTCCTTTTCATCCGGACCTTCCACCATAACACGGCAAATGGATTGCGTTCCCGAATAACGCACCAGTACACGGCCCCGTTCGCCTAGGCGCGCTTCAACCGCTGCGATCTCCTGCTGAACGTCCTTGATCCCTTTAAGATCGGGTTTGTCACGGACGGGCACATTTTCCAGGCGCTGCGGATAAGGCGTCATCACGCGTCCCAGTTCCGAGAGCGGGCGGTGATCGCCTTGCATGGCCTCCAGCAGTTTCAGTGCGCTGATCAAGCCGTCTCCGGTGCTGTGATGCTGGAGATAAATGATGTGACCGGAGTCTTCTCCGCCCAGCACGGCCCCCGAATTTCGCATGGCCTCCATAACGAAACGATCGCCCACCTTGCAGGTTTCGTGCTCGATACCCATGGCCTGCAGGGCCTCCTTGAGCCCCAGGTTGCTCATCACCGTCGAAACCACCCGGTTGTTGGCCAGCTGGCCCTGCCCTTTCAGATACCGGGCGCCGATGGCCAGGATCTGATCGCCGGAAAGCATCCGGCCGGTTTCGTCGACGGCGATCATTCGATCCCCGTCGCCATCGAAAGCGACACCCAGGTCGGCCCGCTGTTCAATCACCGTCTGACGGAGGGCGCCCGTATGTTCGGAACCGCAGTCAAGGTTGATGTTGATTCCGTCGGGTCGGTCGTACAGCGTCACCAGATCAGCCCCCCAGGTCGCCAAAAGCCTGGCTGCGATCTCCGAAGTGGCCCCATTGGCACAGTCCAGCGCGATGCGGCATCCTTTCAATGAGAAATGCTCCGGCATCGTGCCGCGCAGAAAGGACAGATAATCCTCGGCGGCGGTTTCGATTCGATCGACGGTGCCGACCGGTTTTTGGCGACGATCTTCATCGACGCCAGCCGCCGCAAGAATCATCGACTCGAGTTCGGCCTCCTGGGCTTCGCTCAGTTTGTACCCGTCCGGCCCGAAAAGCTTGATGCCGTTGTCTTCATAGGGGTTGTGGGACGCGGAAATCACCACCCCCGCGGCCGCGCCATGCCTCGGGGTCAAAAAGGATACGGCTGGCGTCGGCAGCGTTCCGGCCAGCAGGACGTCACTTCCTGCGGCGCATAT
>JASJBQ010000188.1 GCA_030066455.1 Desulfobacterales bacterium | reverse complement strand
AGCTTACGAAATTTTACAACGAACTCTGTGCAGTGGACCATATCAGCCTGGAAATTCCAAAGGGCGAGATCATGGGATTGCTGGGCCCCAACGGCGCCGGCAAGACCACGACCCTGCGGATGCTGACGGGCTATTTCAAGCCCACCTCGGGCAGGATCCGCATCAAGGAACATGACGTGGACGAACAGCCCGTGGCGGTCAAGGGGCTGATCGGCTATCTGCCCGAGTCGGCCCCGCTCTATCCCGGGATGATGGTCTATGACTATCTTAGCTACATTGCCGACATCCGCGGCCTGCGAGGCGAAGCCAAGACAGGACGGCTGCGCGACCTGGTGCAACGCTGCAGCCTGCACGATATCATGCACAAGACCATCGGCGAACTCTCCAAGGGCCTCAAGCAACGGGTGGGGCTGGCCCACGCCATGATGAGCGATCCCGAGATCCTGATCCTGGACGAGCCGACCTCGGGCCTCGACCCCAACCAGATCGTCGAAATCCGCGACATCATCCGGGCTATCGGGCAAGAGAAAACCGTCATTCTCTCCACCCACATCCTCAGCGAAGCCGAGGCCACCTGCGACCGCATCGTGATCATCAACAAGGGCCGCATCGTGGCCGACGACCGCACCGCCAGCCTAAAAACCAACGCGGGCGGCACACGGCAGATCGACCTCAGCCTGCAGCAGGCCGACGCGGCCGATATCCGCGCAACGCTAGGGGCGCTCGACGGGGTGACGGACGTGTCCACACGGCCCGGCGCCGACCGCGGGGTTCTCGACGTCACCCTGGCGTGCCGGCGCGAAAACGACCTGCGGGCCGCGATCTACACGGCCGTCAAGCAAACGGACTGGATCCTGCTGGCATTCGTCCAGCAGGCCCGCGATCTCGAATCGATCTTTCGTGAACTGACCAAGGAGAACTGAAATGCAGCAGGTCGTGTTCATCCTCAAAAAAGAACTCCAGGATTATTTCATATCCCCGATCGCCTACATCGTCATGGCCGTGTTCCTGCTGGTCAGCGGGTGGCTGTTTTTCTCGGCCTTCTTCGTCTTCAACCAGGCCGACATGCGCAATTTCTTCAACCTGCTGCCCATGACCTTTGCCTTCGTCGTCCCGGCCATCACCATGCGCCTCTTCGCCGAAGAGCTCAGCACGGGGTCCTACGAAACCCTGCTGACGCTGCCGGTCACCTTCCGCGACATCATTCTGGGCAAGTTTCTGGCCGGCGTCGTCATGGTGGCGGCCCTGCTCCTGCCGACCCTCTTCTACCCGATCTTCATTCGTTTTATGGGCGCGCTCGACTGGGGACCGGTCATCGGAGGCTATGTCGGCGCGCTGTTCATGGGGGCGGCCTTCACCGGGGTGGGGCTATTCGCCTCGGCCCTGACGCGCAACCAGATCATCGCCTTTATCACCGGGGCGGTCATCTGCTTCGCGCTCACGGTCATCGAGCGCATGTTGTTCTTCGTGCCCGGCGCGCTGCTCAAAATCGTGGGTCAGCTCGGCGCCAGTCTGCATTTTCAGAACATCGCCCGGGGCATCGTCGACTCCCGCGATCTGATCTACTTTATGAGCATCGCCTTTCTGGGGCTGTATGCCGCCCATCTCGTGATGCAGGAGAAAAAATAAGGAGCTGACATGGCGGTCCGTCGATCCGAAAAATATGTCAAATTCTTGATTTATCTGGTGGTGGTCGTGCTCATCAACATCGCCGGGCAAACCCTGTTTTTCCGCTGGGATCTTACGGGCAACAAGATCTACTCCCTTTCGGAAACCAGCCGGGAGGTGGTGGCCACCCTCAAGGAGCCCCTGACGATCAAGGTCTTTTTCACCAACAACCTGCCGGCGCCCCACAACAACACCGAACGCTACCTGCGCGACCTGCTCGAAGAGTACGCCTTGAGCGCCAACCGCAATTTCAACTTCCACTTCTTCGACGTTAGCCCCCAGGAGGGCAATATCGGCCTCCAGGCCGGGGCCAACCAGCAGATGGCCGACGACTACGGCATCAACCCCGTGCAGATCCAGATGATCGAAGAAGACGAGGTCAAATTCAAACGGGCCTACATGGGGCTGGTCATCATCCACGGCGATGTGGTCGAGCGCATTCCGACCATCACCACCACCGATGGCCTGGAATACAAGCTGACCACGGCCATCCAAAAACTCAACAATAAAACCAGCGCCCTGCTGAACCTCAAGGAGGACATCAAGATCCGGCTCTACCTGTCCTCCTCGCTCAACAAGGTCGCAACGTACATGGGGCTTGACGACCTGCCCGCCTTCGCCCGGCGCCTGGAGGAAATCATCGTCCCCCTCAACCAACAGGTGTACGGCAAACTCGACTACGCCCACATCGACCCGGGCCAAGACGCCCAGGCCGCCGAAGCCGCAAGGGCCGCCAAGATCATGCAGGTCAACTGGCCCGACATCCCCCAGGCCGATATCGCCGCCGGCAACGGCATGATCGGGCTCACCATGACCTACGGGGACAAGCAAATCTCGACCCCGCTCCTGAGCGTCTTTCGACTTCCCATCGTCGGCACCCAGTATCAAATGACGCCGGTCGAAGACATGGAGAACATCATCAACGAGAATATCGAAGCCCTGGTGGACATCAACGAGAAGATCGGCTACCTCGTGAGCCACGGCACCCATATCCTCAGCGCCGGCGCCCCCATGGGCGGACCGGCGCAGAGTCCGCTGGGCACCTTCATGCAGCTTCTCTCGGACAGCTACTCCATCAAGCGCATCGATCTGAAAGAAGACCGGATCCCGGCCAGCCTGAAAGTCCTGATCATCGCCCGGCCCACCGCGCTTTTCACGGACTACGACCTCTTCCAGATCGATCAGGCCCTCATGCGCGGCACGCGCCTGGTACTCTTCCTCGATGCCATCGGCGACAGCACGCCGCCCGGCCAGCCCGTCTTCCGCCAGCAGCCCCAGTTCGCTCCGATCCAGACGGGGCTGGAAAGACTGCTGGAAAACTGGGGGGTCAAAATCAGGCCCTCGATCGTACTGGATGAAAATTGCTTTCGCCAGCGCCTCTCGGGAGACATGGGCGGCGGGGAACGGCCGATCTATTTCGCCCCCCTCATCCAGAGCGCCAACATCAACGCGGACGAACCCTACCTCGAGAGCATCCGCGGTCTGATCGCCCTCAAGATGTCGCCGCTGGAACTGGACCCCGAACGCCTGGAGGCAGGCGGCATTCAGGCCACGCGCCTGTTTTCCTCCTCCCCGCAGTCCTGGGAAATGAGCGAGCGGATCACCCTGGATCCAATGGCCATCGGTGGTCCGCCGCCGCCGGAAGACCAGCAGCAGTTTCACCTGGCCTACCTGCTCAAGGGAAGCTTCCCCAGTTACTTCGCGGGCCAGCCCGTTCCTGAAAAACCAGCCCCCGCCGAAGCACCGGACGCGGATGCGGCCGAAGCCGATATCGCCGCCGAAAACCCGGAGGCCGAAGCGGGCGCGGTCGATCTGAACGCCATCGAAAGCGCCCCTGCCCGCCGCGACCAGGGCGAGCCTTCCCATATTTTAGTGGTCGGTTCCAGCGATCTGATCCAGGACACCATCCTCGAAGCCGGGGGGCGCAGCCCGAATTCGATGTTCGTCATGAATGTCATCGATTATCTGAACGACCGCGCCGGCGTGGCCGCCATGCGCAGCAAGGAGCAGCGTTTCAACCCGCTCGAGGAAACGGAAATCGCCACCCGCACGATGACCAAGGCGTTCAACGTGATTGGGATTCCGGTCCTGGTCGTGGCTTTCGGTCTCCTGGTCTGGCTGCGCCGCGCGACCCGCAAGAAGCGCATCCAGGCCATGTTCTCGGCGTAAACCACTGCCGCCAATCAGGCTTTGAGAAGGGGATCCAGGCGCAAAACGGACTGTGTCACCAACCATCGCGAGGCTGATAATGAAGCTCAAAAAAGAGTATGTTCTGCTGGGAATCGTGATCGTGGCGTTGGGGCTGTATCTGTTCCTCAACCAGCAGGACCGGGTGCACTATACCCTGCCTGAGACCCCCCGTCTCGAAATGGAAGACATCACCCGCATCGAAATCGAGAAGGCCGGGGGTAAACTCACCCTGAAACGCACTGACGGAAAATGGCGCCTGGAGCCGGCCGGCCACCCCGCCGACGGCGGTGAGGTCGAGCGCATATTACGTTCCATTGCCGAACTCGAGGTAACCGCGTTGGTCTCCGAAACCCAGAGCTTCGCCCGCTATGACCTGGACGCGGACCGACGCATCGACGTCCGGGCCTTCAACAAGGACAAGCTGGTGCGCCGGTTCGCGGTGGGCAAGGCCGCGGGCACCTTTCGCCACACCCACATCCTTGTCGGCGAGGATAAGAACGTCTATCACGCCGCCGGCAGTTTCCGCTGGGCGTTTGACAAAACCGCCGACGATCTGCGGGACAAAACCGTCCTGGCTTTTGACCGCCATACGATCAGCGCCATCGAGCTCACCGCCGAAGGGCAGGCGCTTGTCGTGGAGAAGCAATCCCCGGCCACAGAACCCGCGGCTGCGGAAAAGGACCCACCGGCATCGCCCCCGCCCGCCGAGGAGCAGTCCGAGGCCCCCGAGGAGCCCCGCTGGCTGACGGCCACGGGCGAGCCCGTCGATGCCGCGACGGTGGATCAGCTGCTCTCCGCCCTCAGCCCGTTGAAATGCAGCGCCTACCTGGATGAAGACCAATCGCCGGTCGAAGCCGATCTCCGGTATCGCCTGGCGCTGAAGGGGGGCGAAACCAAAACTCTGGACATCTTCGGACCGGCCGCGGATGTGGAATCCGATTATACCGCCCGCTCATCCGACAGCCCCTATGCGTTTAAACTCTCCGCGTTCGACGTCACCAAAATCAAGGATTTCTACACGGCGGTCACCGGAACCGGGGAAGAGCCGCCGGCGCCGGACACACCGCAATAGGCCGGCCGGCACCAATTACCTTGGAGCGCCGGCGGTCAATGGCTGATCTGCTGCGGGCCGTCCCCGCCTATTGGCGGCCTGGCGCCGCAGGTCGGGGCGCGTGCGGTCGGGCCTTCGCCCGGATTTGACAAAAACCCACACGCGCGCATAGTCTATACGCATTGCAAGCCTGAGCCGGATACCTATCGGCCGGGACCGCCCACCGAGCCCGTATGCGGGCAGGCCCTGCCTTTCATCGGATACGGACAGCCGCATGGCGATTTCCAACCCACCCGGTGATAACCGCCACCTGGCGATCTTCAGGGTCGCGTCCTATCTCTTTTGTGCGCCGGCGCATACCATCGCCGCCATTACCGACCTGCCAGCGTGGACCCGTATCCCCAAGGCGCCGCCCTCGATTCTCGGGGCCGTCAACCACCGCGGTCAAGTGGTGGTGGTCGTCTCCCTGCGGCGCAAACTCGGGCTGGAGCCGCCGCCCGACGCTGACCGCAGCCAGTTGATCATCGCCGAACTCGCCACCGGTCTGACGGGTTTCGTCGTGGACATGGTCGAGGACGTGCGGCCGCCCGACGATATGCAACGCCACGCGCTTGCGGCGACCGAAGCCATCGACATCTTCGATGCCTACCGGGTCGATGGCAAGCGCATCCTTCTCGAGACCACCTTCCAGAAACTATACGATGCGCGGGAAACGCCCCCGGTGCAAAATGGCCTCGAAGCCCGCCTGCGTAAAGCGCAGACCCAGATTGGCGCGCCCCGGCCTTCGACCCCGGCGGCCGAAACGCCGCGCAGACCTGCGGAATCAAAACCCGCCCCCCAAGCGTCGGCAGCGGATGAACGCAAACCGGATGCACGCCGACGCCGGGCGGGCGCCCCCAGGCGCCCGGTTGAAACGGCCGCCCTGCCACCACCGATCCGGGGTGAACCTCAAACGGCGGTCAGGCCGTCAGCTCCGGGAAAAGTGCGCACGGCATTTGAAACCGCGCCCGGCGGACCGGCGCTGCGCACCGGTCGTCCACCCTGGTATCGCGACACCCTTGTCGCCGCATTTTTTCTGGCCCTGACGGTGGCCCTGGGCGCCGGTGTCTGGCTGGTAAACCACCAGACCGGGCCACGGTCCCTCTCGCCCGGAGAAAAAATCGGAGCAGGCCTTGCCACCCACGAACAGAACGCACCGCCATCAACCGAGACGACAGCCGTCAGAGCTCCCCAGGCAGCGCCATCGGTTCCCGCCGCAAAGGATTGGGCTCCAACACCTTCCTGGCCCCAGACGGCCCCGCAGACGGAGGAGGGCCAACGGAACCCAAAGCGGTCCCACGTGCAGCCGGAACCGCCAGCCCCGGCACTGCCCAACGAAGTGCTGCGGGTCGAAACCAAGACCTTCACCCTGACGGTCGAGAGGCCGGGCGACACAAGCGCTGCGGGGATGGCTCCGGTGACGGAGGCATCCACCCCGGCGACAGCCGAGGAGATCCGCCACATTGTCGTCCGCGGCGACACCCTCTGGGACATTGCGGCCCAATACCTGGGGGACCCCTTCCAGTACCCCGAAATTGCTAAACTCAGCCGCATCCGGGATTCGGACCTGATCTACCCGAACGACGTGATTCATATCGTGCGTCGACCGTCCGGCAACCGATCCCCTTAGCTTGGCACCCCAATCGAAAAGGAAAAAAGGCATGCAACCCACGCTCAACGCAAAGCGTATCCTGGTCACCCAAGCGGATATTTTCATGGGGCCGGCCATCTGCAACGCGCTCAACGCCCAGGGCGCCGAAGTTATCCAACACACTGGCGCCCTGGTCGATCCCGAAGCGCCCGCTGAGATGGTCGCCGCGGCCGGCCAGGTGGATGTGCTCGTCGCCAACCTGGCCGTCGGTGCGCCGTCGACGCCGGCCGCGGAAGTCACCGACCGGGAGTGGGACACCGTCTTCAAAGCGCTTGTCCACCCGCTGCCGCGTCTTGCGCGCGCGATCTTGCCGCAAATGGTGGCGCGTTCGTCCGGGAAGATTATCGTCATCGGCAGCGCCTCGGCCCTCAGGGGCATGCGACGGACCTCCACCTACAGTGCCGCCCGAGGTGCGCAGATCGCCTATGTGCAGGCCCTCGGGGTCGAGGTGGCGCGACACAATATCCAGGTGAATGCCATTGCGCAGAACTTTGTCGACAATCCCAGCTATTTCCCGGAAGAAATCCAGGCCAACCCCAAATTTCAGGACCGTTTAAAACGGGAAGTGCCGCTTGGACGGCTTGTGGCGGCAAGCGAGGATGCCTCTTTCGTGGCCTACCTGTGCTCGGACGCCGCCAATTGCTTTGTCGGCCAGGTTTTCCCGGTTTGCGGCGGGTGGATACCGCGTTAGGACCGACGCCGCATGGCGCTCGAGACGAACCGCAGGGCCTGAACACCTTGTGTCGATAAGTCCCTGTTCCAAGCCCCGGGCACGGGATAACCGCTTGCCGGGCCCGTGCGCCTTGCCCCTTGCGATCCAGGGAGGACACGCTGATCATGCCGGATACGCCCTTGAGCCCGGGAAAAGCCCATCTAAGGAAGATCAGGATGTGGTCCAAACCTATCTGGAAAAAGCCGCCCAGACGGTGCGTGCAGGATTCAGCCCCATCATTGCCGGCCACGAGTGGGAGCAGTGACCCGACCCGCCGCTGGCGAAATGGAAAGGTGGGCGCCTTCACGCCGAAATGCAGGAGCCATGGAGGGCTCTTGATTTCCAGCCGCCTGCACCCGGGCTTGGTGGGCCGGCCTCCTGGACTTCAGCGCCAAGATTACCATGCCATCATGAGAGCTTCGTCAGGTAGGCGTCCCGCGTGAGCCACAGTTCTTCCATGCGGTACATGTGCCAGTGGTCGTGCATCAGGATGTGCCGGACCAGGATGTAAAGTGAGTATTGGGCATACTCCGGGTGGCGGCCGGTTTTCTGCCAGGTGATGTCGTCGGCGGATTCGAGCAGGTCCACCTGCTTGGCACGGTATTGGTTGAAGGCTTCGAAAGCGGCCGTCATCTCGACGACCGGCGGGCGCTCCTCGGCTTCACTCGCACCGGGGATGTAGGGTGTGAACGCGGGAAGGTCTTCGCGCATGAAACGCAAAATCCGCTCCAGCAGCATGGGTTGCACCTGGGCCAGATGGCTGACGTGCTCCGCGATGCTCCAGCAGCCCTCGTCACGGATGCGGCCAAGGTGCTCGGCAGGGATGGTGCGGACAAAGGCCTCCAGAATCCGCCCGGAACGTCGCAGGCCGTCCAGAATGTCGATTCGATCGGGCATGATTTAACCCCTTCCTGGTAAAGATGGCTGTTACCCTGGTGCGGTCGGATACACCTACGCGTGAATTAATCGGGGTCGGTATCGCTATCGGAATCGTTCCTGCAAATCTCTACCGATAATTCGAGACCCGATACCGATAGCGACTCCGAAGTAAAATTGCGACTACCCCTCCTCCGCGATCGCCACCACCTCCGCCTCCGTGACTCGCAACAGCTCCGTCGTGGTTAGCCGTAGCATGGCATCCACGGCACCCCCTCCCCCATAAACCGTTTCCAATCGCGTCACGGCCGGGTCCACAAGGGTCTTGAGCACCTGCCGATGGCCGAAGGGCGGCATGCTGCCCACCACGTAGCCTGTAATCTCCACGGTCTGATCGGCCGAGGCAAACTTGACCCGGCCGCGGCCTATCCCCAGATGGGCGGCCAATTTGCGGCGGTCCACCCGGGCCGTGCCGTTGCTGATCACAAGCAGCGGTTCGCCGGCCACCATGAAAACCAGAGACTTGATGATCTGCTCGGTCTCCACCCCCAGGGCCCGGGCCGCATCTTCCACGGTGGCCGTGTGCGCATCCAGGGGCATAATCTGAGCGTCTATGCCGCCGCTATCGATATACCGTTGAAGACTTTCACGGGTCAGAGCCTCGGACAATAGCCCCTCCATCATATTGAATGTTGGTTAATGTTCTTCGATCGCGGGCATTCAGCGGGTCAGCTGCCGGTATTTAATGCGCTTGGGCACCTCGGCGTCGGCCCCCAGGCGTTCCTTGCGCTCGGTGGCGTAATCACTCCAGTTGCCCTGGGAGAACACCACCCGGCTGTCACCTTCAAACGCCAGGATATGGGTGGCGATACGGTCCAGGAACCATCGGTCGTGGCTGATGACCACCGCGCATCCGCCGAAGTTCTCCAGAGCCTCTTCCAGGGCCCGCAGGGTGTTCACGTCCAGGTCGTTGGTGGGCTCGTCGAGAAGAAGCACGTTGGCACCCTGGCGCAGCACCTTGGCCAGGTGGACCCGGTTGCGCTGGCCGCCGGAAAGGGCGGCCACCTTGCGCTGCTGCTCGGCGCCCGAAAAATTAAAGCGGGCCACGAAGGCGCGCGAGTTGACCATGCGGCCGCCCAGCTCGATCTGCTCGTCGCCGCCCGTGATCTCCTCCCAAATGGTCTTGTCCCCGTCGAGCTGGCGTCCCTGGTCGACATGGGCCAGGGTCACGGTGTCGCCGATCCGGATCTCGCCGCCGTCGGGCTCATCCTGGCCGGTAATCATTTTGAACAGGGTGGTCTTACCCGCGCCGTTGGGGCCGATCACCCCCACGATGCCCCCCGGCGGCAGCTGGAAATTCATTGCCTCCACCAGGAGGCGGTCTCCGAAAGCCTTGCGCACCTCCCGGGCCTCGACCACCACGTCGCCCAGGCGGGGCCCCGGCGGGATAAAAAGCTCGAGATCCTTTTCCCGGGCGTCCGCGGTCTGGTCCAGCAAGTCTTCATACGCATTGATGCGGGCCTGCCCCTTGGCGCGCCGCCCCTTGGGCGACATACGGATCCACTCCAACTCCCTCGCGAGGGTCTTCTGGCGTGCGCTTTCAGCTTTGTCCTCGCGGCGCAGGCGCTCCTGCTTCTGTTCGAGCCAGCTGCTGTAGTTGCCTTTCCAGGGGATGCCGTGACCGCGGTCGAGTTCCAGGATCCAACCGGCCACGTTGTCCAGGAAGTAGCGGTCGTGGGTGACGGCGATCACGGTGCCCGGATACTGTTGCAGGTGGTGTTCGAGCCAGGCCACACTCTCGGCGTCCAAATGATTGGTGGGCTCGTCCAACAGCAGGATGTCGGGTTTTTGCAGCAGCAGGCGGCAGAGGGCCACGCGGCGTTTTTCGCCGCCGGAAATCACCGCCACCGGTGTATCGCCGGT
>JASJBQ010000183.1 GCA_030066455.1 Desulfobacterales bacterium | reverse complement strand
CACCTGATCATGTCCTTCGGCCGTGGCGACATCCAGGGCGGTTTTGCCGGATTTGTTGGTCAGGTCGGCTTTGGCGCCCTTGGCCAACAACTGTTTGACGATGGCGGCATGGCCTTCGGAGGCCGCCAGCATGAGGGCACTGCGTCCGAGGCGATCCTGCAGGTTCACCTTGGCATTTTGACCGAGGAGAAAATTCACAACCTGGCCATGACCGTTTAAGGCGGCAAACATGAGGCCGGTGGAACCGTTGACGCTCTGGTCGTCGAGACGGGCACCCCTGGCGGCCAGAATTTTGACAATATCGAGATGGCCGAACTGCGCCGCCTGCATCAGGGCGGTCCATCCGGCACGCTCCTTGATGTTGACATCAGCGCCGCGCGCCAGAAGTTCCTGGACAATGTTGCCGCGGCCCTCCAGTGAAGCTTTCATCAGGGCGGTCCATCCGGCACTGTTTTGGACATTGACATCCACACCGCTGTCCAGGAGTTGTCCCAGATTTTCAAGATTGCCCTGGGTGGCGGCCTTCAGCAGATGGTCGGCCTCACTTTGGGCCTGGAGCACGGGAACGGATAGCAGACTGAACATCAGAGAGAAGATCAAGGTGACCACACACAGTTGGACGATGATACGCATACCTTCGGCCCTCCCTTGCTCGCACGGCGTTTGGTCATTTCAACGAGCGGCCCGGTTTCAGGCTCCGGGCCCATCGGCCCCATACCAATAAGATTGTCCGCTGGACGACCGGCGGTATCGGTCGACAGACCATTGGGGCCCGGTTACAGCTTGCTTCTTTCTTCATAGCTTGAAATATAACCCCATGCAAGTCGGTTTCTATAATAAATTCAGCGTGAAAACATCATCCGGTACCAAGCCGGCCGCTTCATCGGCGCGAATTCCGCAGGCGGCGGCGAGGTTGCCATCCCCGCGACCGCTGACTATTCTTAATCACTAATAAATCTAGCGAACGGATTCCTGTTATGACCGATCAAGTCCCCGTCGATATCACCAACGCCAATGATATGCGTGAGCGTCTGCGCCTGGCGATGAAGATTGTCGAGAAGAGCCCGGTCGTTCTATTCAGGCGCTTGCCGGCGCCGGATACCAAACTGGTTTATGTCTCCGAGAACATCGCGCTTACCGGCTACAGTGCTGAAGATTTTCTGGAGGAGAGAATTAATTTTGCCGACATCGTTCATCCCGACGACCATGAGCGTCTGGGACAGGAGATCGAGTCCTATGCCGCCCGGGATATCGGCGATTACACCCAACTCTACCGCATCGTCACCCGCGACGGAGACGTCCGCTGGGTCGAGGACACCACGACGACCGAACGCGATGCCGACGGAAAGATCATTTACTACCAGGGGATTGTCGTCGATATCACCGAGCGCAAACTGGCCGAGGAGGAACTCAGCCGCAGCGAGGCCAAGTTCCGACGCATCCTCGAGACGGCGGCCGAGGGTTTCGTGATGATGGACGACCAATGGCGGATCATCGAAGTGAACGAGGCCTATTGCCGGATGTTGGGCTATGACCGTCGGGAATTGATCGGTAAAAAGCCCTTTGCCCTGGCCACCGAAGAGTTCAAGCGCTTCCTTGCGACGCATGCTGCCGAACGTCTGATAAAATCCAAGATCCGTGTTTTTGAAGGCGCCTACGTCGCCAAAGACGGTCGACGTGTGCCTGTCCTGATCCATGGCAATACGCTGTTCGACGAGGATGGCCAACAGCTCGGTCATGTGGCCTTTGTCACCGATCTGACCGAACAAAAGCGCTCGCTGCTTCTGGCCGGCGAGGTTCAGAAAAGCCTGTTGCCGAAGAAACCGCCGCAGATCGCCGGGCTGGACATTGCCGGTATCAGCATTCCCTGCGAAGAAATCGGCGGCGACTATTTCGATTACCTCAAGCAGCCGCGTGGCAGCGAGGCCGGAGACGATCTCCTGGCCGTGACCGTGGCCGACATCGCCGGCCACGGTGTCGATTCGGCCCTGCTGATGGCAACGGCCCGCACGGCCATGCGCGAGCGTTTCGCCGCACCGGGCAAGCTGGACGAGATCGTCGACGATCTCAACCGGACCCTGCTCGAGGATTTCAGCACGACCGACCGGTTCATGACCCTCTTCGCCCTCCAACTGGACCGTCGTCGGCGTGAACTGCGCTGGGTGCGGGCCGGACACGACCCGGCCCTGGTCTATCATCCGGATGCGGATCGCTTCGAGGAGCTGGGCGGCGAAGGGCTGCCCCTGGGCATCAGCGACGATTGGCCCATCGACGTCGGGCATGCGGACAATTTGCCTCCCGGATCGATCATTGCCGTCGGTACGGACGGGGTTTGGGAGGCCCGCAACGCCCGGGGCGAGATGTTTGGCAAGGAACGCTTCAAAACCCTGATCCGCAAATCGGCGCGGATGCCGGCGGAAACCATCGTCCAAGACGTCCGCACGGCCCTCTATGAATTCACCGGGGGGCTCCAGCCCGAAGACGACATCACCTTGGTCATCGTCAAAATCGTCACCCGGGCGTGAATCATTTCCATGGCGAGCGCCAGCGGCGTTCAGCCTGTCAAATCCACCCCACTATCCGGAATGTAAGCTGACATGAACAAGATCGAACGCATTGACGCGGTCCTGGCGGGACACGCGCCGGACCGGCCGCCGGTTTCACTCTGGTACCACTTCGGCCTTCAGCATGCCGGGGGGGATGGTTTCGCCCGTGCCAGTCTTGACTATTTCGACCACTATGACTTTGATTTTCTCAAGGTGATGAATGATTACTTCTATCCGGCTCCGGCGGGCGTTGATACGGTGTGCGGTCCCGAAGACCTACGCCAATTCGGTCCGTTCGATCCGTCGGCGACCGGGTGGCGGAAGCAATTGAAGGCCATTGAGGCAATTCAGGCCGCTTTAGACGGTCGGGCCTACTTCGTCGACACGGTTTTCGATCCCTGGCAGAGCCTGCGACGCGGTCTGGCCGGCGAAAACATGGAACGCCTGATGAGGCGTTATCCGGAGGCCCTGACGAGCACCTTGCAAGTCATCACGGATAACCTCATCGCCTACTGCCGCGAATCGCTTGCGCGTGGGGCGGCGGGGATCTTCCTGTCGGTTGCCGCCGGATCTGAAATCCTGCCCCGTGAAGATTTTCTCGCGTTCGTCAAACCGCATGCCGCCAGACTCCTGGAAGCGATTGCCGGCCAAGCGGTCATGAATACCGCCCACATTCACGGCGACGGTTTGTTTTTCGACGATGTTCTGGATCTGCCGGTGCCGGTCTTCAACTGGTGGGACCGTGGTCCCCAGGGCCCCGATTTGGCCGCTATTCGCGATCGAACCGACGCCTGTCTCATGGGAGGGATCGACCAGACCCTGGTGGCCCGCCGGTCGCGACGTTTTTTGCGCGCGCATGTCCAAGAAGGGCTTGCCGCCGGCGGCGACCGCCGCTTTTTCCTCGCCAACGGGTGTACGATCGCGTCCTGGGTTTACCCGGAGGCCCTGCATGCCATCGTCGACACCGTCAAGGCCGCCGGCGATAGCCCGGGGTAAACCCGTTGCGCCGTTATCCCCCGTGATGGACTGATCTGCCGGTGGGGCCCTGGTCGCTGAAAGGCCGTCGAGCGCGGGATTACGCCACGGGGTCGGCCGCCATGGCGCTGAGCGCTTTTCCCAGCATGGTGGTGTAGCGCACGGGATCGATCTCCAGTATGGCCGGCGGGCGGCCCTCGATAAAGCCGGCGGTGGAAGGGTCCACCCGCAGGGCCGCGTGCCGGCTCGCGATCCATTCGAGGAAAAGGCGAAGCGAGGCGATGACGCTGGTTGCCTGGGTGCCTGGAAAGTCGCTGAACACGATGCGATTGGCGTCACAGCGATAGGCGCGCTTCTGGTCTTTGATAAAAACCAGGAGATACTTTTTTTCATCCTCTGGGTCTTCGTAAACGGCCAGCAGGGCAATGGCGCCATAGGGGATCGGGGGCGTGTCGATGCGGTTGACGTCAATGCCGCCTTCGGCATGGGTAATTCGGTTGGCCTGGATCGGGGCAAAGGCCACATCGGCGGGGTGCGCTCGCGGTGAAATGACGCGGACGGCCAGATCGGACGCAGCGGCGCTCGCATGACGCCGGCCATCGGAAGACACCGGGCGGCTCGGGGACGCGGTCGGTCTCAGGCGGCCCACCGCACCCGCTGCATTCAGGGCCCGGAGATATTGCCGGCCCGTTGACGCATCCACATGACGTTTAAGGATCTGATCGCCCTTTTTGATGAGCGCCGCGACCCGGTGCGCATCCTGGCCAAGCAATCGGGCCAGGGCTGCGGTGACTTCCTGCAAATCACGATCCGCGGCAATCTGGTCGGTCAGAATGACATCATAGCGCGTCTGGGGCATGCCTTCCCTCGATAGGGTCGTTTGGGAGCGTATTCATCTTATCCGCTTGGAAGGGGTTGCGCAACTCCGGCGATCGTGTGACTTGCATGGATTACGGAAAATAATGCCGCCGCCCCCGTGTGTTCGGTTTACAATGGCGTTCGTTTCTGGTACGGGCCCGGAGATCGCAGCGACCCTGTTCCCTGAAGGGATGGGCCCGCTCTCACTGGCTTCATAGCGGTACGAATTATGCGCATATTATCGGTTTCGGATGTCATCGATCCGCGGCTTTACCCCCGCGCCGACAAGGACCGTTTGGGCCCTGTCGATCTGGTGCTGGGTTGCGGTGATCTGCCTCCGGAATACCTGAGCCACCTGACCAATGCTTTCGATGTGCCCCTGTTTTACGTCAAGGGGAACCATGACATTCGTATGAAGGACCACACCCCCCGCGGCTGCCGCAACATCCATGAGCGTGTCGTCCGGTTCCGGGGGATCAAGTTCATGGGCCTGGAGGGCTCCATGTGGTATAATGGCGGGCCCTACCAGTACACCGAGAAGCAAATGGCCCGGATGGTGCGACGCATGCGACCGGTGGCCTGGTGGCGGGGCGGGGTCGATATTGTCATCACCCATGCGCCGCCGCGAGGGATTCACGACGGCGCGGATCTTTGCCACCGTGGGTTCGAATGCTTTCGACGGCTGATCCACAACTATCGGCCGGCCTATTTCATCCACGGACACATCCATCGCCGGTTCAGCTGTGTGGCTGAGCGGCAGACGCGCACCGTCGCCACGACCATCATCAACACCTACGGATACAGCATCCTGGAATTCGATCATGCCTGACTGGATCAAGAAAATACGGGAAGGTCCGGCATCCAAGGCCTCTGCGCGGACGATCAAGAATTTCAAGGAAGAGCAGCAGCGTCAGGCGGCCTACGACAGCCGGGTACGGGGGGTGCGTACGGTGGCCCTCGATCGGATCGTGGGCAGCGTCGGCCGCTACCAGGATTTCGACAGCCAGTTCCGGCTCAAAAAACGGCTACCTTCCGAGCGGCTGCAGCGCGTCAAGAAGGCCATGCGCGAAGGGCGCGTGCTGCCGCCGGTCAAGCTCTACCAGATCAAGGACAATTTCTACGTGCTCGATGGCAATCACCGCATCGCCGCCGCCAACGAATTGAATCACGATGAAATCAGGGCCCATATCGTCGAGTTTATCCCTTCGGGCAACAGCCTGCAGGATCTGCTTTATCGCGAACGGGCCGATTTCGCCGATCGCACCCAGCTGCCGGGCGAGATTCGGTTGACCGAGGTCGGGCAGTATGCCAGTCTGCTCGAGCAGATCGAGCGCCATCAAACGCACCTGCAAAGCCAGGAGGGGCGCCCCTGCGATTTTCACGAGGCCGCCGGCGACTGGTACCGGAGCATCTACCGCCCCCTTCAGGCTATCGTTCGACGGGGGCGGCTGATCGACGCTTTCGCCGAGCGCACGCTGGACGACCTGTGCGCCTACATCGCGCACCATCAATGGCAGGCGAGTCGCCAGCGCCGCTACGGCATCGGCGTCGATAAACTGATACCCAAAGACATGGAGGCGTTTCGCAGGCAAATGGCTGAACTGAAAGAATGCAATTACCCGGATATGCAGCGCGGCATCACCGCATTCATCCTGATGCGCGTCCAGGCCAAGCGGGAATACAAAATCGTCGAGAAGCTCTTTGAACTGGATGAGGTTATCGAAATTCATTCCGTCCACGGGGAGGTGGACCTGCTCGTCAAAATTGTCCTCACGCGCGACCTGCTGAGTTCGGACGCCGAAATCATATCCCAATTCGTTCATGAAAACGTTCGCCAGCTCAACGGTGTCAACAGCACCCAGACGCTGATCCCCGGTTTTTCGAAAATGAAAAGCTGAGGGTTTTGCTTGCCTTTGACCATCAGAGGCGTTATCGTGCCTCGCACGAATCGCCAACCTGCCGAATTCCCACATGCCCTGTGGATTGCCGCGACGACGGCTTGTTTCGAGGCTCGGTCGGAAGACGCGCGTCGCGCATGAATCGCCCCGTGCGATCGGCCGGGCTCAACATCCGCCGGCGATCGTAACATTCACCGCACCGACTTAGAACGGCATTTGCATCCGCCTTTTACTGAGGAGATCAATTGATGCTTTCCAACCTGTACCGCTGGACAGGCGTGTTTCTGATGTTTTTAGTTGCGACGGGCATTGCAACCGCCCAGGATCAGGCTCCCGATTCTCCTTCGGTGGCCACGGTCAACGGTGTGCCCATATCCCAGGAGGATTTCGATTTCGAATTTCAGCAGACGATTGGCCAGATGGCCCAGCAGGGGCAAATGGTCGGTGAAGAGTCCATGCCGATGGTTCGCGAGAGTGTCATCGGTCGCATGATAGAGGAGGAACTGCTCTACCAGGACACGCAGGCCCGAGGCATCGAGGTCGTCGAGCAGCGCGTGAGCCAGGAAATGGCGCGGGTCAAAGCGCGGTTCGGCAGCGAAGAGGAGTTTCAGAAAACTCTGAGCACGCTCAAAATTTCCGAAGACGACCTCAAGCGTAAGATACGACGCGGCCTGGCCATTCAGCAGCTGATCGGCCAGCTTGTGGCCGACGTCCAGGTGTCAGACGATGAAATGAAGGCCTTTTACGAGGAGAATACCAACCTGTTCCAGACGCCGGAGCAAATCCAGGCCAGTCATATCCTCATCAAGGTGGCACCGGAGGCGGATGACGACCAGAAAAAGGCCGCCCAGAAAAAGATCAGGGACCTGCAGAAAAAGGTCAGAGCCGGTGAGGATTTCGCCGAGCTGGCCAAGTCGCATTCAGAGGGGCCGAGCAGCGCCAGGGGAGGGGATCTGGGCTATTTCGGTCGCGGCCAGATGGTCAAACCCTTTGAAGATGCCGCCTTCGCGCTCGAAAAGGACGAGGTCAGCGAAGTCGTGGAAACGCGGTTCGGCTATCATTTGATCAAACTGACGGACCGCCGTCCGGCCGGTACCATCGAATACGAGGAAGCCAAAGAGCGGATTGCCCAGAATATCAAGAAAGAAAAAGACGGGCAGGTGGTGCGGCAGCACCTTGAAATGCTGCGGGCCAAGGCGGAGATTGAAACCCGGACGGGGGCCATGCCCCCGACGGCCGCCCCCGCCACTGGCGGCTAATATCGGCTCCAACGCCTCAGCGCCGGGTGTTCGTAAACCGATGCGCAAACAGCAATGGCGGGCCAAAAGGAACGGCCCGCCATTGCTGTTTTAAAATGCCCGGGTGATCGCCGATCTCCGTGGTCGCACCTCCGATCGGGCTGGCGCTATCGGAGTGGGCGATCGACAATGCCTATCGAATCGATGCCGGGAAACACCCCGGCGCGTTCGCATTGAGCGACTAGATCGTCAGGTAGCTGCCGATAACGATGGCACAGAAGGCCAGCAGGTTGATGCCGGCCATGGTTTTGCCGATCATTCCGCTGCTGCGGCTGCTGCGCTGGCGGCTGGCGACAAGATTGAGGCGTGCGGGGTTCTGGTCGAGGGCGGTGTTGTAAGCCGTCATGGTGACTCCTTATCGTTGGTTTGGGGTTCCCGAAGGATGCCCGGTTAGACGTGAACGAATTAAATTAGTGTGAAATGTTAACAAATTGTGTGCCACATTGTTGGAGAGGATAAAAAAACATATAACAGTCTGAAAAAATTAATATATTTAGATTCAGTCGGCTTCTGCGGACAAGTGGCGGCAGGGAATATGGGCGCCAAGGTACGCCAAATTTGACATGGTAGGATGATAAATCACTGCAACCTATCGGAATAATATAAGAAAATTATTTGCGACAATAATGACGCACTCTATGACGAACCTGGCGCGGTTTATCGGACGAATTCTCGGGTCACATCTGTGGAAGGAATTTATTGAATACCGTAGGCTTTCATCTTGCGTTGGAGGGTACGCAGCCCCAGGCCCAACGCCTGTGCGGTTTGGGTACGATTCCAGCGACATCGGGCCAGAGCGGCGCTGATGATTTGTTTTTCATAAGCGTTTACGGCTGAAGCCAGGTCCTGGGTGGGAACTTCCGCCTGCGGCGCCGCGTCCTCGCCTGTCATCTCTTTTTCCCCCGCCGCTGCCTCCCCGATGGTCTCGCCGGTGAGGTCCAGACGTTTGAGGGTTACGAAGCGATAGAGCACATTCTGGAGTTCGCGCACGTTTCCGGGCCAATCATGATCAAGGAGGGCCTGGCGGATGTGGTCACCGATGACCGGCCGCATTTTACGATCGTAGGCGTTGAGAAAATGCTCCACCAGGAGTGGAATATCCTCCTTGCGCTGGCGCAGCGGCGGCAGATGCACGGGAATGACATGGACGCGGTAGAAAAAATCGCTGCGCATCCTGCCCTTTTGGACCATTGCGGTCAGATTGCGGCTCGTGGCGGCAATGATACGGAAATCGGGTTTGCGCACCTCGTTGCTACCGATGGGAGTGTAGCCGCCGCCTTCGATGGCCCGCAACAGCTTGACCTGCAGGTCCGGTTTGATTTCACCGATTTCGTCCAGAAACAAGGTCCCACCGTCCGCCTCGTCCAGATAGCCCTGTTTGTCCTCGGTCGCGCCGGTGAAGGCGCCTTTCTTGTGGCCGAAAAACTCCCGCTCGAGGAGGGCTTCCGGGATGGCGCCGCAGTTCACAGGCACGAAATTGGCTTCGCGGCGTTCGCTCATGTTGTGGATGGCGCTGGCCACAAGCTCCTTGCCGGTACCTGATTCACCGTAGAGGATGATGTTGGCGTCCGATGCCGCCGCCATCAGCATCAATTCATAGACCTCCTGCATGGCGTCGCTGGCACCCACGATGTCGCCAAACTTGTTGCGCTGCTTGATGGTGGAGCGCAGGCGCAGGTTCTCTTGGCGCAGGTGGGCCTCGCTATCGCGCAGGGCTTCCTCCATCTGTTTGCGTTGGTCGATGTCCCGGATCATGGCCTGGCAGTACGTTGTCCCGTCGGCCATCTGGATCGGCACGTTGACGCTGAAATACCATTTCTTGTCATTGGGGTTGCGGATTTCGAAACGCACGGTCTCGCCCTCGAAGACCTGGTCGCTGACGCACCACGGGCATTTTGTACGGCGGTTGTGCAGGGCCTCGTAACAGATCTCCCCGACGGCATCGCGGCCGATGGCCCGCACCAGGTTTTCGTTCATGAACTTGATGCGGTAGTCATCGGAGATGAAGTAGAGCATGCCCTCGTAGCCCTCGAGCATGGCGCTGTAGAGGGCCTCGCGCTCACGCAGATCCTTCTCGGTCTGCTTCAACGATGTAATGTCGATCAGCGAGGCGATCGCGCGGCCGGGTTCGGGCAACATGCCCACCTTGATGAAGATATCCCGGGTGTTTCCGTGGCGGTCGGTGATCTGGCATTCGTATTCGGACGGTACTTCGTCCTCTGCCGTGCGGCGGGTGTAGTGATAATGGGTGACCTTCTCGCGGTCGTGGGCGGCGATGAATTCGATCCATTTCATCCGGCCTTCGATTTCATCGCGCGTGAAGCCGGTCAACTCCTCGAACTTGGAATTGGCCATGGCGATGGTGAAGTCGTGATCGACGATGATCGAAGGGGATCCGGAATGATGGAA
>JASJBQ010000179.1 GCA_030066455.1 Desulfobacterales bacterium | reverse complement strand
ACACCCGGCTGAGCACCGGAGCCATCGCCTGCGGCTCCACCCTGGGGGTCGTGATTCCGCCCAGCGTCGTTCTGATCGTGATCGGTCTTTCCACCGAGCAGTCCATCGCCCGGCTTTTCTACGGCGGCGTCGGTGCGGGGGTGCTGCTGACGCTGCTGCTCATGCTCTCCGTGGTCTGGGTCTGCCGGCGGCATGCCGACTGGGGACCGGTGGGACCGCGGGTGAGTTTCAGGGAGCGGTTGGTGGCCTTGGGCGGTGCACTGGAAATGGTGATCCTTTTTATGCTGGTCATGCTGGGGCTGTTCTTCGGGGTCTTCACCCCCACCGAGGCCGGTGCTGCCGGCTCGCTCCTGGCTTTAGCCATTGCCGTGGTTCAGCGGCGCCTGTCCTGGAAAGGGTTCTTCGCCGCGATCACCGACACGCTGCGGATTTCCTGCATGGTCATCGTCATCGTCACCGGGGCCCTGATATTCGGCCGCTTCCTCGCCGTCACCCGCATTCCGTTCGACATCGCGGCCTGGGTGGTGGACCTGGCGATCCCGCCCGCGGGCGTCATGGCGATCATTTTTTTTATCTATATCGTCGGCGGGGCGGTGATGGATGCCCTGGCGCTTTTGCTGATCACGATTCCCATCTTCTTCCCGGTGGCCACCGAACTGGGTTATGACCCGGTCTGGTTCGGGGTCACGATCACGGTGGTCACCACCCTGGGGGCGGTGACACCACCGGTGGGCGCAACGACTTACGTGGTCGGCGGCATGGCTGGGGATGTCCCGCTGGAGGACGTTTTCCGCGGTGTGGCCTATTTTCTTCCGGCCTATCTCCTGTGCATTGGTCTGCTGATGCTCATTCCGGATATCGTGACCTTCCTCCCGGCCCTCATGCGCTGAATACGCAAGGGCGGGATGTCTATCGTTTTTGGGGCGTTGGATCGGTGGCGTTTGCGACGGTGCGGACGCCCGCCGCCGACCTGCCGTTCGAACCTGGCCGATGGAAAAAAACCGAATAAAAAAAGCTTGATCTGCCGGAACCGTCTTGATAATGGCAGCAATGATGCCTGGGCCATGTTGCGTTGATGTGCGGCGAGCAGATGAAAAGGTGATGCGGCGTGGAACCTGAGCTGAACGGCTGCAGGTATTAAAAAAAAGCCCGGACCGTAATATTGTGTGCGAGTAACTGATAGCCTCCCACGAAGCGGTCCGGGCACTTTTTTTGTGTAAATTATATTTAATATTAAAAAATAACCCCTTCCCGTTCGATTGCAAGCCTGGCGCGCGCTCCCGACCTGCGCGGTCTTCGGCGCATGGGCGGCACAGCCGTCTAACCCCCTATCGCGTTCATCTGCGAATTCACCTCCCGTCCGCCCTCAGTGCCCAGCTTGTGGCAGGAGGGCTTGGCCCGGGCCGCGCGGAAAAACAATGCGGCCAGTTCGTCGTCATCGGCACCCCGGCGCATCGGGGTTTTGATATCCAGCTCGCGGTCCGACAGCAGGCAGGGGCGCAGGTGGCCACTGGCGGTCAGGCGAAGCCGGTTGCAGGCCCCGCAGAAGTGATGGGTCCGCGGACTGATGAAGCCGATCTCGCCGACGCCACCCGGCAGGCGGAAGCGTTCGGCCGGCCCGTCGCTGGGCCCCCGCGTCACGGGTTCCAGTTTCCCCAAAGCGGCGATTCGGCGGCGGACAGTTTCATTGGAGACAAACGGGTCCTGCCGCAGCTGGGGGTTGCCCATGGGCATGTATTCGATAAAGCGGACGTGAAAAGGCCGCCTGCGGGTGAGCGCGGCGATGGCTTCGAATTCGTCGTCGTTGATCCCCTGCATGGCGACCACGTTGATTTTGAGCGGCGCAAATCCCAGTTCCTCCGCCCGTAGGATGTTCTCCCAGACCTGATCGAAACAGTCACGGCCCGACAAGCGGGCGAAGCGCTCCCGGCGCAGGGTGTCCAGGCTGATGTTGAGACGGCGAATGCCGGCCGCGTGCAACGTTTCCAAAAAGGGGCCCACGAGGACTGCATTGGTGGTCAGATTGACCTCACGAATACCCTCGATGGTCTTGAGTTCATGCAGGAACCCCATCAGGCCTTTGCGTACCAGCGGTTCGCCGCCGGTGATCCGGATCTTGTCGACCCCCAGCGACACCCCGATGCGCACTATGCGCAGGATCTCCTCGTAGCGCAGGATGTCGGTATGCTTGAGCCGCGGGAGGGTCTCCCGGGGAACGCAATAGATGCAACGCAAATTGCAGCGATCGGTCACGGAAATACGCAGGTAATTGATCCTGCGGCAATGCAGATCTTCAAGCGGTTTGGCGCTCACGGCACAAACGATCCTCATGGCGTAAGTGTCCGTCGGGACACGCTGGTCAGGATGCCTTTTACTAAGTCATCTGCGTGGGGAGCGCAAGGCTCAGGCCGTATTTTAGGCCCGCCCGCCGAATTTGGCGCGATATTCTTCCAGGTCGCAGATCGGCGGGCGCTCAACGCCGGCCATGATGAGGACGTCGGGCTGGAGTTTGTTCTTGACAAGCTGGTACTGGATGATTTGGTCGTAGATTTCCTTCCGGAATTCGACGATGCCCAATTTCTCCAAACGGTTGAAAAAGGTTTTCATCACCACGAAGGACATGCGGCCCAAGGCCTTGGTGTCCTGGTGGCGGTGGACGCGCTTTTCGAGGTCGACCTGGGCGATGACATCCAACCCCCACTGCTCGCAGATATCGAGGATCATGCTGGTCTCGACCCCGTAGCCGATGGGGAAGGGGATGCGTTCGAAAACATCGCGGTAACCGGCGTATTCCCCGGAGAGCGGTTGCAGGATCTGCGTCAGCTCCGGGAAGAAGAGCGAGAACATGGGGCGGATGACGAGTTCGGTCACACGGCCCCCGCCGGTTGGTCGCACCCGGCTCTTGCCGATGGCGATCGGCCGGTCGTAGAAGGCCTTGGTGTACTTGATGCCGTCGTTCAGCAGCAACGGCCCCAATAGCCCGTAAGCGAAGCGATGGTGGATATTCTTGATGTCCGCGTCCAGGTAGACGATGATGTCGCCCTCGCAGATATAGAGGGCTTTCCACAGGTTCTCGCCCTTGCCCCGGAATTTTTCCTGATCCGGCAGAATGTCGTCGGCCAGATAGACCTTGGCGTCGAAGGATCTGGCGATGCTCACCGTATCGTCGCTCGATCCGGAGTCGATCACGACGATTTCGTCCAGCAGCGGGATACGTGTCATCAGCTCCGATTTCATGATGACGATTTCCTTGCCGATCGTTTTCGCTTCGTTGAGAGTGGGCAGGCACAGGGAAATCTTCAGGTTTTTTTTGTGTTTTTCATCCACCAAACCCTCGATGTCACTGAATTGGCTGTAATGGAAGGTGTTGGTTTGAAGCCAGGTTTTATTCATCGCATACCCCGCTGTCGATGGCCTGAATCGTGCCGATCACCTGGGCGATGCCACGGAACATCGGCTCGATTTCCATCCTCGAATTGGGCTGGTGATAGTTCTCGCCGCGTGTGAGCCCCAGCGTGATGGCCGGTATCCGCTTGGCCAGGAAGATTGAAACCTCGGACTCGCTCGGTTCGCCGACGCTGGTGATGCCGAGCCGGCGCATGATATCGCCGGTGGTCTTGACCAGCGGATGGTTGTATTTCAAACGGGCCGCCGTGACATTGCTGATGGTATGGACCTCCAGTTCGACCCCGAATTCGTGGCCGATGCCGGTGACGATGTCCTTGATGTCGCTGAAAAGCGCCTTGACCATGCGGTCGGTATCGCTCTGGATTTCAAGCCCCAGCGTCGCTTCGTAGGCGATCGTGCCGTGCTTGTGGCCGCCGCTGATCTTGCCGATGATCACCCGGCTGCGTGGCTTCTGGGGCAGGCGGATTTCGAGGATCTGGTTGATGACCTCGTGCAGCACCAGGATGGCGTTGGGCTTGAACCGGTATTCGATGCCCTCCTGTTCGCGCACCTGGCATTTGATCTCGCAGCGGGTCATGCCGTCGCAGTAATAGTTGAGGCGCCCCAGCTCGACGCCTTCGATGCAGACGGCGGCCCGGATGGGCGTGGGCCAGGTTTTCACCAGGTGCCGGATGCCTCTCAGGTTGCCCTTGCCAAGCGACTGGATCACGCCGGCGAGGATAATGTCGGAATCGAAACGCAGGTTGAGGTGTTTGAAGATCGTCGGCAGTGACGCCATCGTGCCGATGCCGACCGAATTGTCCAGAACGCCCGGCCCCTGGATCATGTTTTCGGTGATGGTGAAATTGTGATCCACGTCCTTGCCGAAGTGCGTGTCCAGATGGGCCACCACGACGATGGGGGCGCGGCTGCTGTCGCGGCCGCGGATGATGCCGATGGGGTTCTGGTAGCCGTCGGTGGTGCATTCGTCGACCTCCGATTCCACCAGACGATCCAGAAATTTAATCGCGCGCTGTTTTTCGTGGAAAGTGGGGGCGGGGATCTGGCCCAGAAAGACGATGTTGGTGATGATCGTTTCCTTGATTCTTTGCAGCTTTCCGGGAAAGGTGTCCAACGGGTCTTTGAAGGACCTCATGACGGCTCCTCTGGGTTGGCGGTCGCAAAGTCAGCGGCCGGTTGAGCTTGCGGGCGTAGCGGACGAGCGGGGCCTTCCGGCCCGGAGGTACGGATCGCGGCCCTTGGCAGCCGGTTTGAAGTCTTGTCGGAACGCGTATCGGACTTCAGGTGTTCAGGGGTTCGCGAGGCGGCCCGGATGGGGGTGATAAGGGGCGTCTCCCGTCGGGCGCCCGGGTATATGATCACGTGCCGGATATGGGCGAATCATCGCCGCTAAGATAGCGCATCGGACCCGCAGGGGTCAATGCCTCTCTTGTCCCGTCGTCTGCGCGTTATTTGCGGCGGCGGCCCGCCGGTGATGCCTCGCTTCAGGGGGCGTCCGGAGAAGCGTACAGCGTCTGAATGGCCCGGCAGAGGCCGGGGATCGTGTATTCGTCGGCCGTGATATCCACCCGGATTCCCAGTGATGTGGCCGTCTCGGTGGTCACCGGCCCGATGCTGGCCACGCGCACCCCGTTCATGAGCTGATCGGCTTCGGCGTCCGGCAGCAAGGCCCTGAAGTTAGTGACCGTGGAAGAGCTGGTGAAGGTCACCAGGTCGATCCGACCCGCGCGCAGGTCCTCCACCAACTGACGGGCGCCGGTGGTGACTTGCCGGGCCCGGTAGATCATCACTTCGTCGACTTCGGCCCCCATTTTGCCGAGTTCGTCGGGCAGCACGGCGCGGGCCTCGGCCGCGCGGGGCAGAAGCACCTTTTGGCCGGCCATGGCCTCATCCTTGAAGGCGGCCACCACCGACTCGGCCCGGTAGCTCTCGGGCAGAATGTCGCTTTGCAGGCCAAAACCCCGCAGCCTCTCGGCGGTCACCGGTCCGATGACGGCCGTGCGCATATGGTGCAGGGCGCGGACATCGAATCCGCGTGCGAACAGGCGCTCGAAGAAATAGAGGACGCCGTTGACGCTGGTGAAGACGATCCAGTCGTAGCGGGCCAGATTGTCGATGGCCTGGTCCAGCCGGGTCTTGTCCTCGAGGGGCGCCACTTCGATGGTGGGGTATTCCAAGCAGTTGGCACCCATATCCCCCAGGCGCGCCACCAGGTCGCTGGCCTGGGCGCGGGCGCGGGTGACCACGACGTTGGTTCCCAACAGTGGACGGTCCTCGAACCAGCGCAGGCGCTGGCGCAGCTCCACCACCCGGCCGACGACGATGATGGCCGGTGCCTTGATGCCGGCTTCACGGGCTACGGTAACGATCGTTGCCAGGGTGCCGGTCACGGTACGCTGCCGGTTGGTGGTGCCCCAGCGCACGAGGGCCACGGGCGTATCAGCGGCCATGCCGTGCTCCCTGAGCCGGGTCGTAATGTGGGGCAGGTTTTTGACGCCCATGAAGAAGACGAGGGTGCCGATGCCGGCCGCCAACGACGACCAGTTGATCTGGGAGGTTTCCTTGGTGGGGTCTTCATGGCCGGTCACGAAGGCCAGCGTCGAGGTGTAATCCCTGTGGGTCAGGGGGATGCCGGCGTAGGCCGGCGCGGCCACCGCCGATGTGACCCCGGGGACAACCTCGAAAGCCACCCCGGCGTCCAGAAGCGCTTCGGCCTCTTCGCCGCCGCGGCCGTAGATGAACGGATCGCCACCCTTGAGGCGCGCCACCACGAGACCCTGCAGACCCTTTTCGACGATCAAACGGTTGATTCCGTCCTGGGAGAGGGTGTGGTCGCCCCCTTTTTTACCGACATAGATCAAATCGGCCTCGGGGGCGGCGTGGGCCAGCAGTGCCGGGGCCGCCAGATAATCGTAAACCACCACGTCGGCCTTGCGAATGCAGTCCCGCCCTTTCAATGTCAAAAGGCCCGGATCGCCCGGTCCGGCCCCGATCAGGTAGACTTTTCCTTGTTTCATGACGGTATTTCCGTTTGCAGACGATCGAGCACCGCCTGGGCGCCTTGCGCGAGAAGATGTTCGGCCAGATCCCGGCCGATGCTCGCGGCTTCCGCTGGTTGGCCGTCCCGTGTTGCTTTGATAACCGTTTGGCCCTCGAGATCGGATACGAGACCGCAGATGGTCAGCTGCCCGTCGTGGAGGGTGGCATGGCCGGCGATCGGCACCTGGCACCCTCCCTCCAGCCGGTGCAGAAAAGCCCTCTCGGCCGTAACCGTGATCCGGGTGGCCTTATCCTCGAGAGGTCCCACCAACGATGCAACGGTATCGTCGCCGTCGCGTGTTTCGATGCACAACGCGCCCTGGCCCACGGCCGGCAGCATGACCTCGGCGCTCAGCTTCTGGCTGATCCGCGCCTCCAGCCCCAGCCGGCGGACGCCAGCCGCGGCCAGTACGATGGCATCCATCCGGCCTTCATCCAGCTTGCGCAGCCGGGTGTCGAGGTTGCCGCGCAGCGCCACGATTTCGATGTCGGGCCGCACCCGCCGCAGCTGGGAAGCGCGCCGCAAGCTGCTGGTGCCGATGCGGGCGCCGTGGGGAAGTGCGTTCAGGGTCTGGCCCTCGCGGGAGATCAGGGCGTCCGCCGGGACTTCGCGTGCGGGCACGGCCCCGATGCACAACCCCGTGGGGATTTCAGCCGGCATGTCCTTCATGCTGTGCACCGCCAGATCGATGCGGCCCGCCAGGAGGGCCTCCTCGATTTCCTTGACGAACAGCCCCTTGCCGCCCACCTTGGCCAGCGGCACGTCGAGAATCTTGTCCCCCTTGGTCTTGATGATCGTCAGCTCGACCGTGAGCCCGGAATGAAGGTTTTCCAGACGGGACTTGACCCACTCGGCCTGCCAGAGCGCCAGTTTGCTGCCGCGGGTGCCGATGCGCACCGTGCCGGGCATTAGTGACCGCACCCGGCACAACTGGTGGCTGAACAGCCGCCGCAGGACGAGTCGGCGGCCGACGATTTGATCGTCTCACCCCCCGCCCCTTTGCTGTAAAATCCGCAGACCGACATCAAACGGCATACTTTTTTGCTTTTACAGGCCTCGCACGCGGGCTCCGGATCACCCAGGACCAAGTATTCGAAAGTTTTTCCACAGTCCTGGCACTCATATTCATAAATCGGCATGGACTAAACTCCTTGTAATGGATCGGATGTTTTAAAGGGGCCCTTAATTACACCGATTGGTCGGCTTTGGCAAGGGATACACGCCGCTTTATGACGCCCGGACGCCGGGCACCTCGTGGGGGAACAGCTTGTATTCGACCAGCTGGCAGAGGATGTGGCCCATGGTGATATGCGTCTCCTGGATCCGGGCCGTGTTGGCAGATGCGACCGTCAGCAGCAGATCGGCGTGGTCCCCCATCCGTCCGCCGGCGCCGGTCATGCCCAGGCTGTGCAGCCCGGCCTGCCGGGCGGTGTCCAGGGCCGCAAGGATATTGGCCGATTCGCCGCTGGTGCTCAGTCCCCAGGCCACGTCGTCCGGTTGGCCCAGCGCTTCCACCTGGCGGGCGAAGATCTGCGTGAAGCTCGTATCGTTGCCGATGCTGGTGATGATCGAGCTGTCGGTGGTCAAGGCGATGGCCGGCAGGGGGCGGCGGTCGATCTGGAAGCGATTGACGAATTCGGCCGCCAGGTGCTGGGCGTCGGCGGCGCTGCCGCCGTTGCCGAAAAGCAGGATCTTGTGGCCGGAGACGATGGCCGTGACGAGCATGTCGGCGGCGGCCACAAGCGTTTCACGCTGGCCTGTCACGGCGTCGCGTTTGACCTGCAGGCTTTCCGCCAGGATCGCATCGACGAGCGCCTGCATTTCAGGAGGCTTTCTCGACCAGGCGTTCTTCCACCGTGTGGATCGATCCGCGGGCATCCTCGCCAAGGTCTTGCGCTCGCCGGAAGGCCTGCAGGGCGTCTTCCAACTGGCCGGTTTTCGCCAGGAGGCGTCCCAGGCGCAGATGGGCCCGACCGTTTTCGGGGGCGATTTCGACGCTCTGCCGGCAGAAGGAAAGGGCGATTTCCAGATTTTCGTTGCGCAGCTCGTAACAGCGGGCCAGGCCCGAAAGCGCAGCGGCGTCGTTGGGATGGATGCGCAGCGCCGACTTGTAAGGCGCAATGGCCTGGTCGGTCAGGCGCTGGGCCAACAGGGCGTCGCCCAGAAGTCGCTGGGCCGGCGCCGATTCCGTCCGGAGATCCGCCGCCTGCTGGGCGTAGGCTTGCGCTTTTTCGGCCTGATCGGTCTCCAGGAGGCAGCGGCCGATCTGGAAATTGAGCTCGAAAACCTCCTTTCCCTGGGGGGCGGCCTGCATCCAGAACTTGAGCGCGGTTTTGCGATCGTCGCGCAGCAGGTGGACCAGACCGGCGTTGTAGAGGGCCAGCACCTCCTGCGGGTCGACCTTGGCGGCCGCGCTGAACGCCGTCAGTGCCTTGTCGTATTCCTGGCGCACGCCAAAGCACACACCCAGGCTGTTGAGCACATTGACGTTGCGGGAATCCATCCTGAGGGCATTGCGATATTCGGCAATGGCCGCATCGATCTCACCGGCGTCATAGTGGTTGTCCCCGCTGATGTTGAGGCTGACCGCATCGAAGCAGGCCCGGCCTCCGGGGCCAAAAAAAGCGGCATGGCTCAACGCTTTGCCGGCGTTGTGAATGACGTCGGCCGGTGAATAACGCAGGCAGGGGAAAGCCGCAATCCCGATCGTGAGACTTTGCCCATCGATGGCATTCAGGTGGGATTGGACCTTTTTGGCGGCGGCGACACCCGAGGCCTGGTCCCTTCCGGGCAAAACGCAGCAGAGGGTTTCGGTGGTCAGAAGGCCCCAGAACGCCTCCTCGTCGTCGGCCACCCGTGCGACAGCCCGGGCGGCTTTGATGCGATAGGCCAGCAGCTTTTCGGACGTCGGCGCGGGTTCGCTCCCCGACGCACGGTCCGGTCGCATGGCCAGCACACTGAATGTGGCGGTAGTCTCGAGGAGGCCGGCGGCGGCTTCGACGAAAGCCGGCCCGCTCTGGATACCGGGGAATTCCTGCAGAAGCGGGTCGTCCGCAAGTTCCCCGGATGATGCGGGTGTCGACGGGCGGCAATCGCCCCGGGGGCACATGGCGCGGGTCTTGGACAACAGAAATGGCTGTTCGGCCGACTTACCTTCGGGTTTCACGGAAACGGCGTGGGTCATTGCGGCTCCTTCTCCAGCAGATGGCGAAAAGCGGTTTCAATCACGGCCAATTCATCCTCCTGGACCGTTTTCAAATCCAGGATAAAAACGTCGTTTTCGATGCGTCCGATAATGGGGGGCAGTTCCCGCCGCATGAAACGTTCGATGGCTTGGGCACTGAGGCCCTCCCGTTGCACCATGAGGCATTGGCTGGGGATTTCCAGCAGGGGCAGGGAGCCGCCGCCGGCGCGGGCCACGGCGGCC
>JASJBQ010000178.1 GCA_030066455.1 Desulfobacterales bacterium | reverse complement strand
GCCGCGTGCAGACGAGTGAAACAGGCGGTACCCATCAAGGCGGCATTGCCTCGATGCTCTTCAATCCCGGAGTTTGCTATCTGGGATAGTTGCGGGACGTTCCTCACTTTTTTACTTCATCCTAAACATCCGGCGCTCCGAAGACAACCGGGGGAACGCATGGCCACCGGAACCAAGCAATTTCTGATCGTCTTGCCAATCGCCATTGTAATGGGGCTGGTGGCGCTTTATCATCATTTTCCTGAAACAATATACCCGCTGCTTGTCAGGGCGGATCGCTCCTGTAAAAACATACAACAGGATCAAGCCGTCAACTCTTGACGGCACGGCCTAATGTTGAGACCTTCCCCATCATATTAATTTCCCTAATCCAAGCCCTGGAGCCACCATGGACCTCTCGAACCTGAACCTGGGCGAACTTCGGCAGCGATTGGATGCAATCGACAAGAATTCAGCACCCCATGAAGCTCTCGAACTTTCCAACGAGATCGGCCGTCGCACGGCTGATCAATCTGGGGAACCTGAAGAGGAATCGATCCGGAAGGCCGCCGTCAAAGCCGTCCAGCGTTCTCCTTGGTTCGTGCTTGTCGGCATCCTTGTTTTCGGCATTGCCTCGCATTTCCACCCACCGGACGACACCCTTGTTTTAGCTACAGTGATCGCAGGCATTTCCTCTGGGCTGGGCTTGATCCGTATGTGGGAAACGCAAAAAAAAGATTTCTTATACCTTGCTGGAATCCTGACGGCGATTATCTCGCACTTTATCGAGACGGCCCCGATACCCATGATTCAATACACGGCCCTCTTCGTCAGCATTTCGGCTACAGTCATTTTTGTGCGCCGTGATCGTATCAGGAAATTGATAGAAGTAAACGATCCAAGACAGATAAATGCTGGTCGAAAACAATCGGGTCAAGAAACAACTGGGTCAGATTTGCACATTTGACAGAATAGGAATGGATTTGAAACGGTAGGGAAATATCTGTTTTACAGCGATGATTCAAGAAGCGAGAAAAATGTAAAAAGTGTAGACCAATCCTTTTTGTTTTGTACATAGAGCGCGCTTGCGCCTACTTCAACTGAGCCGAATGCAATTTCAAGGTCGCCTTGCCGGATGAACGGATTTCACCGCCTATCTGCACCGGCAAGTTCGAGGCCGGGTCGAGAAAGATGATGATATTCTTGTGCAGCCCAAGGAATGAAAAGTTCTCCGTATCTTCGAGGTCCGATTCCAATGGCAGCGCTTCCAATTCAATTTTATGGGCGCTCATCTCCTCTTGACGGTGGTGCTGGCTGCCTTGTCGGTCGACGGTATAGTCGGTTGCCACCGCTTGCTCGCCTGCTGATTTGAGCTGTACCCGAAACAATTGTCTTTTCCCGAAAATACAGAATAAATGCGGCTTGTCGCTTGCCGCCCAATCAATGGCGGAAACGATGTATAGCAATGTCAAGCGCTCGGATACGTTGGGGCATCCCAATCGGGCGAGGTCGTGGGAATAGAATGTGTCGCGGACATCCGTCCATTTTTCGGGAGCCTGTCGGGTTTCCTGCTTATCTTTGGGTTCGCGTCGATGCCGAAAAACACCTTCATGCGCGAATCGGTAGGCTTTGTAAAAGTCATCGTCTCCCCGACGAAGGCGATTTCTTCCAAACACGGTGGCATCCTTCGGATCGAACCAGGTCTGGTTCACGATCTCAACAGGTGACTTAAAAGTGGAATCGATGATGGTGCGGTTGACCAGCTGGTAGGCACCCGAGGCCGGGATCTCGATCGCCGACCCCTGACGGCTCGCAACCAGTGCTGTTTTCACCTCGGCTTCCGAAGAAGCCGTCAGTTGCACCTCGGTGGTAACATCAACCCATAGGCTTTCGGCGCGATAGGACAGACCGGTCCACGGCACTTGATTCGCGTCTAATCCGGGTGGCATTGTTGGCTGCGCCCAGACCAGGCTCGCAAACAAGGCTTGGCAAATCAGACCCAAAACTAAAAGGGCCATCCACATCGTACGCATCGCCATTGGATCGTATGTCCTTTACAAAAAATCAATCGGCTATAGTTTTGAAAAATTTTGAGTATAAACAAATTTGCAAGTTACCAACGATTGTCAAGGCGCCCGAAAGTCAATCGATTGAATCCGAAACATGACATACCGCAGAACACTTCTGCTGCGTCTTCCGGCGGTAACAACCGCCGAAACGAACTACGGACGCTGTCGGATGAGGAACTTGGCGAAAAGCTTGCTGCGCACCAAAGATGGATCGCATCCAACGAAAATGAAGGCCGGCAAGCCAATCTCAGTTTCACTGATCTTGAGGGTGCGGACCTAAAGAATCAAAATCTAGCCCGGGCAATACTGCGGGGTTCAAACCTCAAGAATGCCGATATCTCTCTTTGCAGATTGAATGATGCCGACCTTGAGAATGCCGATCTAAGCGGCGCCAACCTAAAAAAAGCCAATCTGGTGGGAGCGAGCCTTAGAGATACCATCATCCAGAACGCCGATTTTCTGGGAACGGAATTCGCCGGCGCCGACATGAGCGGGTCGAAGCTTTCAGACGAGAGTCCGATCGACCAACCGCTCAAGGCGGTCGAAGAAATTTCAAAAAACGCACGGAACACCTTTTTCATCCTGCTGGTTGCATGTGTTTACTCATGGCTGACGATCGCCACCACCATTGATGCCCGGCTGGTGACGGATTCGGCCTCCACCCCCCTGCCGATTATTGGGACCGAGATTCCAATCGTATCCTTCTACGTTGCAGCGCCCTTGGTCCTGATCGGCGTATTCGTCTATTTTCATTTCTACTTACGTCGTCTCTGGATGGCTCTGGCCAAATTACCAGCCATATTTCCGGATGGAAGAACCCTGGATGAGCGATCCTATCCGTGGCTGGTGAATGCGATCGTTCGTCGCCACAATAAATGGTTGTCCGAAAATCAATCCCCCATGGACCGGATTGAGGGGCTGGGTACAATCCTGCTTGCCTGGTGGATCGTTCCGATAACGCTTGTGGGCTTCTGGATCAGGTATCTGCCCAGCCGCGAGTGGATTGGGACCGGGCTCCATGTTGGTTTTATTGTCATATCCGTCTTGCTGGCGGTCATTTTCTACCGTTCCGTGGGAAAAACCATGAGGCCTGAAGCGCCCGCGCCGGCGCCCGCGCCGAGTGATCGGCAACTTTCCCGCAACCACCGCCATCGATTCCTTATTTTATACATGGTCATAATCGGTCTGATACTTTGGATGGTATCTTACGGTGCGATTGGCGGCGTACGCGCTGATCGAGATTTGAATGTGGCCCATGTCGGCATGCTGGTACCGTGGCTGTTTGACAAGGCGGGGTATGGCGTGTTCGCCGATCTGAGAGAGATCGATGTCTCCACGAAGCCGGCGGATTTCTGGAGGATTGAAGATGAACAGGACCGCATCGATTCCGTAAAAGGGGCCTTTCTAAAGAAAAAAAACCTGCGATATGCGGATATGTTTCGCGCCTTTCTGGTCAAGGCGATTCTTCGCAATGCTGATCTGGAAGGCGCCCGGCTCAGGAAAGCCGATCTGCAAGATGCGGACGTCAGAGGCGCCAATCTTAAAAAAGCCGACCTTCGGGGCGCCAACCTCAAAGCAGCCGATCTGCGGGAAGCCAACCTCACGGACGCCGATCTGGTCGGTGCCCAGCTCCAAAAAGCCAATCTGGGGCTGGCCCATATGGTCAGAGTCGATTTTAATGAAGTCGATTTACAAGGTGCCGATTTGCGCTGTGCGGATCTGGCAGGCGCAAAAAATTTATCGGTCGAAAGATTGAAGAAGGTGAAAACGTTATATCATGCCAATCTGGATCCAGTGTTGCGCGGGCAAATTGAAGAAGGTGTACCGCATCTTCTCAAGCCACCGGAGGACAAATGGGTGGAATTAAACGCGCGCAACAAATGCCCCGGTAACGGCACCGAAACAGGGTCAGATCGGCACTCTTGATAGAATCTGGGCGTCAATGGATTTGATGAATGGAACGTGTAATGCCAGAACGTGTTAGATCGGCGCTATATGTGGATTTCGACAACATCTTCAGTGGCCTGCTGGAGTTGGATCGCGAAGCCGCGCTGGCTTTTGCCAATGACGTTACCCATTGGCTGGAGAGGTTCCGGCAGTTCCAACTACCTTCTGGTATGCGGCGTGATCTGCTTGTTCAACGCGCATACCTGAATCCAAACGGCTGGGTTGAAGACGCCGAACTCGGGAACGACTACGGTCGGCTATACTTGCAACGTTTTCGCCCAATCCTCACGAGGGCCGGTTTTGAAGTCATTGACTGCCCGGCTGTAACCCGTCAGCAGAAGAATGCGGCGGACATTCGCATCGTAATCGATGTGATGTTAGCCCTTGAAGGCAATGTGCGGTACGATGAAGTGCTGATTGCATCGAGCGACTCTGATTTCACACCGCTGCTGCATGTTCTGAGGGCTAAGGATTTTCGAATCGGCCTTCTCTCGGCAGGCGAAGTGTCAGCCGCGTATAGAAGCATCGCCCACCTGTTTGTCGGTGCGGAACAGCTAATTTCGCTGGTGCGCGGTCTCGACGACCCGGTTGATGACGAGGATGAACTTAACTCCAGGCTCAGTCCAAAACCGACGGCCGAACAATCCGCGACGGTCGAGCCTGCAAAAACCGCTACGGAGCCCACGGTTAGTGACGCTGTCGAGCATGTGCTCGAATACCTGGCCAGGTCGGACAACCCCGTGTATCTGTCCGATCTCGGTTCATCGCTGCACGATAAATTCGGCAAACAGATCCAAGCGACAAATTGGTTCGGTCACTCCGCGCTCAACGGCTTTTTACGGTCCGTGCCAGGTGCCGGCCTACAAGTCCGCGGGGTTTATGTTTGGGATCCGAGTCGGCATGATTCCCCGCTGGATCGGGCAACGGCGGTGTACAATTCATCCTCGTTGAAGTTGCCGGCGATCATCGAAGGCATCTGCCAAGCGACGGAGATGCCGCGGTTGTCTGCTAAAAATTGGCCCCAACTCTTTGAAAAACTGGCCGAATACGCCCGAGGCCATCGATTCAACCTGACCGAATGCACCGCTTGGGTGCGGGATGAATTGCGGGAGGACATGGTCCGGGTGGGGCGGCAGTCCGTGGGCAATGTCGTGAAGGGAGCACTTATGGGAGGCGTGTCACTCAAGGCCGATCCGCCGCCGTCTACGGAACAGATACGCGAAGGCTATGCGGAGTCCATCATTTTGCGAGCCGAATCGCAGGGCGTGCCACTGGACGACCGATCGGCGGCGGCGATGCGGGAATGGCTGGCGGGGCAGTGGGCCGACGCCGCTGATTAACCCTGGCTCTACGGTTGCGGTTTCAAGGGGCCTCGAGCGTCCAGTGAAATATATGTTCACCATGTGGCCTAAATGGCAATCGAACCGCCGATCTGGCCAAACGGTTCAACCTTTCCCAATCCTCGGCCAACTAATCCGTTAACACCTTTAAAGATGCGTCTTCCGTAGACGCTATATCCTGAGCTGAATCCTTCCTCATAGATATCAATGAACGTCTCGATATTCTCCAGCTGCAAAAATAGCGTTCAAATTCAAAGATAACAATTTAAACGAGTTGCCTTGCGATCGGCTGCCGTGTGGTTAAAAATATGGATAGAAGCGCCGTCCGAGGAATAATCCATTGGTGAACTTAAGAATCGGGCCGATTTGAGGCCATCTCATTGACCCCTCGGGAAAGCCGTAGGACGCCAGACCCAGCGTTGCCAAAGGCTTGCCGTAGATGGACGACGGCGGCACCCTTGGCGCCTTGGCTCTGAAGCCCTCCGGCTTTTGCAACATTTGGGTTGACGCCAATTCTCCACCAACCATCAATCGCACGCAGGACAGTATAAAATTGTGACCCGATTGCGTTCGAACATGAATCGGTTGGCAATGGTATATTATTTCCTCATTATTCTGCTTCTGAGGAGATAATGCGGCATGAACCCGTATCATCCCATCAAAAAAAAGTCGCATCACACCTTGATCGTCGTCAGGGCGCAATTATAGGGCCAGGTGGGCACCCAAACAACATTGATACTAAGTTAAACGACCGTCTGAAAAGTCGATCGGCGACAGCAGCTGCCACACATCTTCAATATAATTACCGATCGTATGGGTCGCACCGCCGGCAAACAGGAGCCCGATGATGTTCTCATCCATGTCTAAGATACAGGAGCCTGAATCGCCTGGAGCTGAAAAACTTCCGGGTTGAATGAGAATTTGATCTTCAAAATACGCGTCGCCACTGTCATAGCCGACCCAGCCGTCAAAAGCGACCGCGGCGATATGGCCTGTTGTGTATCCTGTTGTGCGACCGGTTTTTTGAACCTGGGTAGATCCTTGAGAAACCAGATCCTCAACATTCGCACGCGTCCGCCATCCCCTGGGGTAGCCAACCCAGAAGATTTCGCGCGAAAAATCCCCAAAACGGGTGATTTCGGCGCAGGCGGCATCCACCTTGTTCACCGGCGGATTGGGTTGCCCAAAAGTGGCGAACTGCAAATGAACAAAATCGAACAATTCACCGATCCTGTCATTCGTCGGGTCACCGCCATCCAAGGAGCCCGGCTGAATTACAGGGTCGCCGATATTGGCACGATTCTCGTTAGCCAGGACATGATTATTGCTCAGAACGAAAGTTCTGTCGGCCAGCCCGCCGTATCCCCGCATACCCAGCCCCAAGGTCCCTGTATAATTGAGGCCCGGAACAACGACACAGCCACTGCTACCTCCAAGGGCGGGTCTAAGTCTCTGCACGAAACTTCCCCTTGCCCTAAGAGGCGCAAGCTTGACCACGTCGGTCGGCAACTCGGATACCTTCTTCGGCAGTAGTTCTTTGGTGGTCAAATCTTTTTTGGCTTTCTTGGTCCGAACGAAAAATTTCAGCGCAAGATCCGGTTGCGGCTTTCCGCCAACTTCTTTGGGACCCACTCCGATTCCAAGGAAATTGGAGTCGGCAGTAAATCGACTGACAACGCGCTTATCCTGTTTGGCTGCTTTGTAGTTGTCCATCGAACGGCCTCCTTTCATCGCTAAAATTTTACAGATGGACCGAGCACCTCCACATCCGTCGGCACCCCATCCAGATCATCGGGTACACATTCATGCGCTTCCAACTTGCTGCGATCCACTTTTTTGGAAACAAATACTTTTATGGCGGTTTCTCCGGTGGAATTTCCATCACGAATCTTTGGCCCAATGCCCAAAGAAACCACATTCGGTAATGAAAACAGCATTTTCTTAAATCGATTTTTTACGGCCTTGATATCCATTCTTTCACCTTTGCAGACTATGAGGGCGCCCAATACCACACCCGACATACTACGCGATGTAATTCCGGCGACTCAGCGAGAGTCAAGTTTAATTAATACTTGGCAACGCATAGAGCAGGAGAGGGGTATTGTTGCTTTGAATTCGATTTTAGGATGGGCCGCGGAAGAATTTTAATTAGAAAGGCTGGCGATGAAACTGATGGTAGCGCAATGGCGACAGCTGGAGTAAGAAACCAAGCTCAGTTGAATGAATGTCCGGGTATCGTCTGTTGAAATCTGAAACGAAGATATAACTAACATTTGATGATCGGGATTGCACTATGCAAGAAAAATGCTAATCACATGGTCAAATTAACAATTCCAGAATAGCTGTCAAGGATGCGGATCTGGATTTTCTGATGCGTGATTGCAATAACCGGGGATGGATTTTGGTGGCCATGCATATTACGCATCTATAGTGCGGCAGCACCCGGCACCAACCTTTTGATTTCCAACATTTTCAGCAGCGTTCTGTGGTGGGCCCGCTATCGATCTCCACCTGCAGGCTCGCCGCGTGGTCCACATCCCGTTGGCCAACGCCGAAGTTTTTGCGCATGCGGCGTTGTGTGCCACCGTTTTGGGGTAGCATTCGGGCTTCCACGATGATTTTCTGACCGTTCCGCTCGGGCAGCGACAACGACTTTGAAATGCTGGTCGGTTCGATCAAGCAATTGAACCACGCGGACGTTTCAAAGGATGATTTCACTCTCCTGGGGGTATCGATCAACTGAACATGGAAATGATATCGACCGACTTGTCTTTGGCGGCTCGTAATGAATGGGGCTCATCTATCGAACAAAAGGAAACAAAGATGATTGAAAAAGCAGAATTGGGGAAGACCGGTCTCAAATCGGTCGCATTGGTTATGGCCCAATGGTACTTGTCAATAAAGGATCGCATTTTGAATCTTAACCATTCATCTGGAACGGTTAATAATTAACAGCATGTTGCTCCGATTGCATCTAAATTGAAATACGGAAAGTAAAACGAATCATCTTGCGATCGGCTGTTGTGTGGTTACGAATATTGTTCAACGATACGTGACCATCGAACGCCGGGAGGAAAAAATGGCGCACTCCATACAGGATCGAATCGAAGGCGCGCTCTGGGGGCTTTTCGTGGCCGACGCGCTCGCCATGCCGATTCACTGGTACTACAACCGCAAAAACATCACGTCGGACTTCCCCGGCGGCGTCACGCAATTCGAAGCGCCGCGTCACCCGCATCCCGAGGCGTTCATGATCGGGATGCGTTATCGTCCTGATGTCGAGACGGCCCAAAAACTGGGACGTCCGTACGACATCCTGCACGACCACGCCCGGTTTTACGATACGACCTATTCCGAAATGGGGTTCGCACTGCGCGATCGCGAGGGATCCCACGGGAACGCCGTGGCCGCCGCCGATGAACGATACCACTACCACCACGGGCTCAACGCCGGAGACAACACGGTGGCCGCGCATCTCGTACGCGTCTTGCTGCGGCAAATTGCCGATGCGGGCCATTACGATCCGGAGCGCTTTGTAAACGCGATGGTATCGTTTCTGACGACACCGGGACTCAATCGCGATCCGTATACGGAAATCTATCTGCGCAGGTGGTTCGAAAATTACACCCGCGGCGCCGATCCTTTGAGCGCCGCGGAGCATCAGCGAAACGTCTGGTCGATCGGCTCGCACGGCGGAATGATTCGGCCGATGGTGCTTTCGATGCTGATTCCCGAGGATGCGATGCTGGCCACCGGTGCGGCGCTCGATCATCAAGTCATCACCCATCGCTCGGAGATCGTTTCGAGTGCCCTCGCGGTATCGGTGCCCCTCCTCCACGATCTGCTTCATGGCATGGCATTACGCGAAGCCGTCGCGTCGTTTGCGCCCCGTATTCGCATGCCCGCGCTTACCGGACGCGAGCTTTTCGCCGAGTATCGAAACCACGACGGTCCCGGGAATATACCGCGCGATCGCATGTGGCACCTCCACATGGATCGAAGCCAGGCGCGATTCGATCCGGCGCTACTGGCCGAAGATCCCGGCGCCGATCAGGTTGTGATGGGCGCCTTTGCCACGGCGTGCTACCCCGAACATGGCCTTCCGCTCGCCATGTTCCACGCCTGGAATAACGCCGAACGGCCCTTCGAGGCATTGATTGCGGATGCGAATGCGGGTGGCGACAACGTTCACCGCGGGATGGTGCTCGGGCTTCTCGTCGGCGCCGTCGATCCCGAAGCGATGCGGGCGCGTGGCCAGGATCTCTGCGATGCCGACGCTATCCAGGGCGAAATCGCCGCGTTCGCCGGGCTCTGCGGAAGAGATCTAGCCTATTAGCAGGGGAAGTAAGAAAAAATGACCATATCCGTAAGGCCAAATGACACGCATCTCCATCGCATCAGGATGGCCCAATGGACGTTGAGGGCTTCTTTCACCAAGCGTATCGATCATGAAAAAAATGAATAACCACATTCAGATCGTTCTGACGGTTTTAATACTGTTGACAGGATGTTCAGGAAAGATGCCCAAATTGGGGGTAGAGAACGGCCAACTGATGC
>JASJBQ010000177.1 GCA_030066455.1 Desulfobacterales bacterium | reverse complement strand
GCCGTGGTGACCCAGCCGGACCGGCCCAAGGGCCGCGGCCGCGAACTGACGCCGCCGCCGGTCAAAACCACGGCACTGGCGCTTGGCTACCCCGTGGTGCAGCCGCAGAATTACGACGACCCGGTGTTCACCGCAGCGGTCCGCCAGCACTCGCCCGACTGGTTCATCGTCATCGCCTTCGGCCACATTCTGAAAAAACGCCACCTGGACATGCCCCGGCTGGGCGCGCTGAACGTGCATGCCTCGCTCCTGCCCAAGTACCGCGGCCCGGCCCCCATCCAGTGGTCCATCATCAAGGGGGAACTGGAGACGGGGGTCACCACCATGATCATGGACGAGGGCCTGGACAGCGGCGACATGCTGCTCAAATCGCGGACGGCCATCCAGCCGCAGGACACGGCGGCGAGCCTCCACGACCGCCTGGCCGCCATGGGCGCCGAACTCCTCGTGGAGACGCTGGACGCCCTGGCCGCGGATCGTATCCAGCCCGAACCGCAGGATCACGCAGCCGCCACCTACGCCCCCATGCTGCGCAAATCCGACGGCCGTATCCGATGGTCGCAGACCAGCCGCGAGATCGACGCCCTGGTTCGCGGCGTGACGCCCTGGCCCGGAGCCCACACGTTCTTCGGGGATCAGCACCTGAAAATTTTCCAGATCAAGCCCTCCCGGGCGCCGCAGCCGGCCGAGCCGGGAACGGTGCTGGCCGGCTTTCACAACGAATTGCGCATCGCCACGGGCGACGGCGCCGTCACCATCGACGAAATCCAGGGACCGGGCGGGCGGCGCATGCCGACGGCCGAATTTCTCAGGGGCCGCTCCATACCGCCCGGCGCCCGGATGGAATAGCCCTGCATGGCATCCGATCCCCGGCGGGCGGCAGTTGAGATCCTCGTCCGCATGGAATCCTCCCCGGTTACGCTGGACCGCCTGATGGAAACCTTCCATGCCGAGGCCGTTCTGCCGCGGCGGGACAAGCGTTTCGTCAATGCCTTGGTTTTCGGCGTTCTGCGCTGGCGCTACCGGCTGGACGCCATCCTGAACACTCTTTCCGCCAAGCCGCCCCGCAAAAAGGACCCCCGGGTCGTCAATATCCTGCGCCTGGGGCTCTACCAGATCATGGAAATGGACCGCGTCCCGGACGCCGCCGCCGTCCACACCGCCGTCGAGCTGGCCCGGGCCGTCGACTGCCCCTGGGCCGCGGGCTATATCAATGCGGTGCTGCGGCGCGCCCTGCGCGAACCGCAGGCCCTGGCGCCTTCCTTTTCCGGGGACGACCCGATTCAGGACCTGGCCGCCACCCATTCTTTCCTTCCCTGGATGATCGCCCGCTGGTTGGAACGGTTCGGGCGGGACGAAACCGAAGCGCTTTGCCGAGCGGTCAATCGCATCCCTCCGCTGGTATTGCGCACCAACCTTCTTCAAACGACGCGCGCGGATCTCGCCGCCGCCTTGAAACCGTATGCACCCGACATTCGTCCGTCGGCGTACTCCCCCGCGGCGCTCCTCGTCGATCAAATGGATGAAGGCTTTTTCGAAAGCGATCCGTACGCATCGGGATGGTTCCAGGTCCAGGACGAGGCGGCTCAGGCGGTGGGTTATCTGCTCGACGCCCGGCCCGGTGAAACAGTCCTCGACGCCTGTGCCGGACTGGGCGGTAAAACCGCCCACCTGGCCGAGGGCATGCAAAACCGTGGCCGATTAACGGCTGTCGACCAGGACCGCCGCAAGCTTACGCGCCTGGAAACGGAGATGCGGCGCTTGGGGATCACGATCGTTCACACCCGGTCGTTGAACTGGCTGCAATCCGCTGAAGCTCCCCGGCTGGCCGAACGCTACGACAAAATCCTCTTGGATGCCCCCTGCTCCGGCATGGGCGTTCTGCGCCGCAACCCGGACGCCAAATGGAAACGCCGGCCCAAGGACTTCAAGCGCTACCGGTCGACACAGCGCCGATTGCTTGCCGCGCTGGCGACGCGGATAGCGCCCGCCGGGGTCATCGTCTATGCCGTTTGCAGCACCGAGCCCGAGGAAACCCAGGGGGTTGTCACATGGTTTTTGAAGAATTACCCGCAATTTGCTATAGACAGGCCACCGTCATCGCTGCCGGCCGCAATGGGGGCGCTGTTCGCCGCCGACGGCTGCCTGCGGACGGAGGTCCACCGCCAGGGCACCGACGGTTTCTTTGCCGTGCGCCTGCAGCGGCGGAAGTAAACGCAACCGATTCGACCCCAGGAGCATGCTGCCGATGAAACTGATCGCGCCCTCCATTCTCTCCGCCGATTTCGCCCGGCTGGCAGAAGACATTCGCGCCGTCGAGGATGCCGGTGCCGACTGGATTCACATCGACGTCATGGACGGACACTTCGTGCCCAACATCACCATGGGGCCGCTGGTGGTGGAAGCCGTGCGGCGCTCCACCCGCCTGCCCCTGGACGTCCACCTGATGATCGCGAACGCCGATCGCTACATTCCCGATTTCGTCAAGGCCGGCGCCGATCTGGTGGCCGTCCAGGCCGAGGCCTGCGTTCACTTGAACCGCAGCATCCAGCTGATTCGCGAATGCGGCGCCCGCCCCGGGGTGGTGCTCAATCCGGCCACGCCCCTGGGAAGCTTGACCTGGGTATTGGAAGACGTCGATTTCATCATGCTGATGAGCGTGAATCCCGGTTTCGGCGGGCAGACATTCATCCCCAACACGCTGGTGCGCATCCGGCAGCTGAGGGAAATGCTGAACGAACGCGGCCTGGCCCCGCTGATTGAAATCGACGGCGGGGTCAATGCCGCCACGATTGCCGATATTGCCGCGGCCGGGGCCGATGTTTTCGTGGCCGGATCGGCCATCTTCGGCAGCCCGGACTACCGCGCCACCATCGCCGAATTCCGCCGCCTGATAGGAGATTGAAACGATGCCCACGACCCCGATGAAGCGCATCCTCGTGATCCACGGACCGAACCTGAACCGGCTCGGCCGCCGTGAACCCGACATCTACGGAAGCCACACCCTGGAAGCCATCGACGCGGAGATTATTCAGGCCGGGAGAGCGGCGGGGGTCGCGGTTCAGACCTTCCAGTCCAACCACGAGGGGGCGTTGGTGGACCGCATCCAGCAAGCGGCCGAAGAGGTCGACGGCCTCATCATCAACCCGGCCGCCTACACCCATACCAGCGTGGCCCTGCGGGACGCCCTCCAGATGCTCGCCATCCCCGTGATCGAGGTGCACCTCTCCAATATCTACCGGCGCGAGGACTTCCGCCAGCACTCGATGACGGCCGCGGCCGCCACCGGCCAGATTGCGGGGCTGGGCAAGAACGGATACCTGCTGGCCCTGGAAGCGCTGGTGCGCCTGGCGGCCGACGCCACCTGATAGCCGCCAGGCAAGGGGCGCGATTGACGTCAGTTGTTGTCGGCCTGGTGCCGGCGATAGTAGCGCCGGTAGAACCGGCGGTTGTCCCCCAGGTCGACGCCCAACCGCCGCAGAAGGAGGTAGCGGACGAAGAGCCCGATCACGGTGCGCGCATTGCTACCCACCCTGCCCTTGGCCCAGCGCCGGTCCGAAACCCGGACCCCGTCGGCAATGTACAGCGGCCGCCCGATCCGTTTCATCCGCAGCGCCAGTTCCACATCCTCCATGAGCATACAATCCGGAAAACCGCCGACGGTCTTCAAGGCCGCCCGCCGGATGAACTGCCCCTGATCGCCAAAGGAAATGCCGGTCCAGCGGGTTCGCAGGTGGTTGAGTCCAGCGACCCAGCGAACGGGACGCAAGCGGCCCTCGAAGCGCATGCCGAACGCCCCTCCCGGTGATCGCTCCCGGAGCGAGAGGGCCTCCAGCATGCGCCGCACCGCGCCCGGCTCCAGCCGGGAGTCGGCGTGCAAAACGACGATGACGTCGGCATTCGTGTGGTCCATACCGACGCGCACCTGATGGCCCCGGCCCTGCGGGGCGGCCACCACCCGGGCACCGGCCCGGCGGGCCTGCGCGGCGGTTTGATCCGTCGAGCCGCCGTCGGCCACCACGATGTCGGCGACCTCGGGCTGGGCGCGGGCCGAGGCGATCGCCGCGGCCACGGCATCGGCTTCGTTGAGGGTCGGAATCACCACCGCCGCGCGGGCGGGTGTGTCGTAGACGACGTTCGACCAATCCTCGTCCGGACGCCGCCAGGCCTGGAGCAGCAGGAAGGCAAAGGGCAGATAGATCAACGGCTTCACCAGGTAGATTTCCTGAAACACACCGGTGTTGTGTTCGACCGCCAGCACCGGGAAAGTCAGCACCATGGCCGCGCACAGAAACAGCCAGGGCCGCGACGGGAAGAAGACCATGAACGGAACGACCAGCAGGAGATACCAGGGATGCAGGGTCGGCAGGAAAACCAGCAGGGTGCCGATCGCCAGGTAGACGCTGCGGAGCCGGTCCGGGACCGTCAAATAAATCAGCCCCCAGGCCGCCGACATCATCCCCGCGGAGACCCAGAGGGCCTGGTCATCGAAAAGAAAACGGATGATCACGGGCAGCCCCTCGTTGTAGTGCATCTCGCGGCCGAAGATCAGCAGGCTTTGAAAAATCCGCCCACCGGCATCGGCATAGGGCAGGAAGCAGACGAGGGCGAGCAGCGCAAACGGCCAGGCCCGCCGGTTTTTGAGGGTGACGATGAAAGGCAGTGCGGCCAGGGAGAAGTATTTGGCCATCACGGCCATACCGCACAGAAAGAAGCCAAACGGCGCCCTGTCATGCTGCAGCAGAAGGAGTCCCAGCATCAGCAGCGCCGCCTGGATCACATCCAGGTGGGCCTCGCCGGCCACATAGACCAGGACCAACGGGTTGAGTGCATACAAGAGAAGGCGCTGCGCCGGCAGGCGGCGGTTTTTCAACATCAACGCCAGCGTCATCACGAGCAGCAGATCAAAGCCGAGGATGGCAGCCTTGAAGATGCCCGCCGTGGGGCCCACCGAGGCCAGGAAACGAAACAGCAGGAGCGTCAGGGGCGGATAGGCGGCCGTGAGGTCCTTGTGATTGATTTGCGACCAGACATCCTTGATATGCACGAAAATAAGACGCGACAGCTCGGGGCTGTCCGGCGGCAGCAGGTAGGGGTTGTAGCCCTCAAGTTGGATGTAACCCTCCCAGATATAGCGGTAGACGTCGTTGCTGACCGGGAAGGGCCAGAAGCACACGCGGCCGGCCAGCGCCAGAAGCAGAATCACGCCAACACCGGTTCGGAAAGACCACGCGCGCGGCCAGCAGCGCATGAGGGCCAGCATGGCCGCAAAAGCACCCAGGTAAAGACCGGCGTTGATCCAGGGTGAACTGCCGAGCGGCCCCAGGCGTGAAAGCCAAAACGTTGCCGCCAGCCAGCCGAGGGCGGAAAGGCCCCATTTGATCATGCGCGGCCTGCCCTTCGCCGATGAATCCACGACAGGCCGCCGATGAAGAGGAATCCCAGGGCGTACATCAGCAGAAAATGACCGACGAGGTAGTGCCGGGAGTGAAAATAGAGGGCCATCCCGGCCAGGCACCACAGGCCCAGTGCCAACTCCAGCCCGATCGTTCCCCGATGGCCGATCCGGTAGTGTTTGCGTCGCCGGGTGCCGCTTTTGGGGGTGCGCACAAACGCGCTCGGAATACCCAGAACGGCCTCGAGCACCGCGCGGGTGTTGTTGACCGCCAGGCCGCATCCGAAGCAGATCATGGCCGGCATCAACAGGAGGGTCCGCCAGGTGCCGATGCCGACCGCCTTCTCGGCCACGAGGTACATACGCGAGGGCCCGGTGCAGCTCAACAGCAACAGGGCACCGAATAGAAAAAAGAAGGCCCCGGGAAAAAAGGCCGTCGGGTGCAGCAGGAGGACAGGAGCCAGGACGGCCAGGGTGAGCATGAGGGGATGAATCACATAGTGGGACATGTGCATGAAAGCCTGGAATTTGGCAAAGGCGTCGGCCCGGGAACGTAAAACCCGGGGCATCAATTTGATGGCCGTCTGGGTCGAGCCCTTGGCCCAGCGAAACTGCTGGCTCTTGAAGGCGTTCAGATCACTTGGAATTTCCGCGGGCGCCACCAGATCGATGAGGTAGCGGCACTGCCAGCCCGCCAGCTGGATGCGGTAGGAGAGATCCATGTCCTCGGTGAGGGTGTCGCCCTGCCAATTGCCCGCCGCCGTCACGGCCGCTTTGCGGAAGATGCCCGCCGTGCCGTTGAAGTTCATGAACAACCGGTTGGTGTTGCGGGCCCACTGTTCGACCATGAAGTGACCGTCGATGCCGATGGCCTGAAAACGGGTCACCAGGCTGTCGCCGGCATTCAGGTGCCCCCAGCGGGCCTGCACGAACCCCAAATCCGGCTTAAAATGGAAAAAAGGCATGGCCTTCAGAAGAAAATCCCGTGGCGGAACGAAATCGGCATCGAAGATGGCCAGGAATTCCCCCCGGGACAGGGCCAATCCGTTTTTCAACGCCCCGGCCTTGAATCCTTCCCGATGGCGGCGGGTGATATGATGAATATCGACGCCGCGGCCCTTGAGCTGAGCGACCTTGCGGGCCACGATGCGGCGGGTCTCGTCCGTGGAGTCGTCCAGCACCTGGATTTCGTGTCGGCCGGCCGGATAGTTCATGGCCGCCACGGCATCGATGAGCCGCTCGGCCACGTTCATCTCGTTGTAGATGGGCAGCTGGGTCGTCACCCGCGGCAAACGCGGTTCGTGCACCACACGGCCGGCGGCACCCTGGCCCTGGCGGTAGAATGCTTCCAGCAGGCGCCGGTCCTCTTCCAGACGACCGGGGTACCGGCGCTTGAAAAGCTGAATCAGCAGGTGGCAATTCAACCCGTAGAGAACCAGGAGAATCGCGCAGCTAAAATAGATCGCTACGGCGATGGTCATGAAGTCCGTCATAAGAAGTTCGCCGTTCAGAAGGCTGGGTTTGATTTAACCCCTATTTCTGATTCGACGCCATGAAGCGGCCCAAGACCATAGCGGTCGGTCCGAGGCAAATGGCATATGATAGCAGGATGGCGTGGGATGCGAGCGCGACCTCCAGGGCCTCCGCGGCAGGCACGCCCATAAGCACCAGTCCTGCAACCCATCCACCCTCGTGATTGCCGGCATTGGCAAGGCCCTGTACCGGAATGAGTTGAAGCGGCAACTGAAGGGTGATCAAAAACCAGATCTGCATGGGCACCAGATCGAGTCCGATGGCCCGGGCCGCAGCATAAAAGCATCCGGCGACCGCCATCCATATCGACAAACTTAAGCCTATTTCGGGGATTGAAAAGGGTTTGCAGTCGGCAAAGGCGCTCAAGCGCCGAAGCCACCCCATGCGGCTTTTGCTGGCGGAATGACCCAGACGGCTGGCCAGAACGGGGATCACGGCCAGGGAAACGCCCGCGATCAGCCAAATCCATCGGATGACATCGTCGAGCGCGATGTCGGCAAGCAGGGCGGCCGCCACGGTCAATAGACCGAGGGCCAATAGATCGAACATCCTGGCGCGGACAAGCACGTGGCCGCCTTCGCCGATGGTCAGACCGCTCGTCGTTTGCAGGGTGAGCGGCAGCATGAGTTCCCCTGAACGCAGGGGCAGCATGTAAGTGGCGAAGCCATGAAGACACGTGGCGTGCAGCCCCTCCGGCCAAATGCGAATCCGCTGTCCGGACAACAGGCGCAGCCGTGCCGCCCGGAAGACATAGTTGACGGCATAAAATCCCAGCCCCGCCGCGAGCCACCGGCCATCAACCCGCCGAATGACTGCAAACAGCTCAGCGCCGTAGTAAAAACCGGCGGCCACCACGCCCGCAGCCAACCCCCAGGACAGAACATGCGGCAGGATTTGGCGGACGGCTCGGATTTTTCCAGGGACACGTTTGGCGGTGTTCATGTGATAAAGACATTGCTGCGCCGATATAGCCAGCAAACGGTTTTCGGTTCCGGGCGAGCGTCAATCAAATCGTCCGGCGACCAAGATCCACGGAAAGGTTGCAACGCTGTAGACGCGCGCGATGGTCACCTGCGTCGATAGAAAACGGCAGAACTCATGGCGGTGCCAGAAACTGACATGATCGGGCGTACGCCCCCCCCGATCCCAGTACAGTCCCCGCACCAGGTTGCCCCAATGAAAAAAGGGTTCGAAGGGAACGGAGATGATCAGGTGGGCACCGGGCCGAGCGACGCGCTTGACTTCTTCCAGTGCACGCCCCGGGGTCGGCAGGTGTTCGAATACTTCCGTGCTGAGGATGTAGTCAAAACTGTTGTCGGCGAACGGGAGGTCGCTGATACTGCCGCGCATATAGCCGCAATGCGGGTAATGGCGGGTGGCATAGCGCAGGTTGGCCGCATCGAGGTCAATGCCAATCATGTCGCGGACATGGCGCCGTCTGAAGAGATAGTCCAAGAGATGGCCCTCGCCGCATCCGGCATCGAGACCGCACAAACCTACGGCATCGATGGCATCGAGCAGTTGGCCGATGTGACGCATGAAGTTTCCGAGGAGAATGCGGATGATGGGGTTTTGGGAGGTGTAGTTGGTCAGGGAGGCATTATCGTCGAAGTTCGCTTGCAGACGACGCTCCACTGGCATTCCTTTCCATTCTCCGGGGTCCCCGGGATACCCGCGTGCCGGTTTGTCGCTGGGCGCGGCGGTCATCGTCCGGTCGCAGGGCTTATCCGACTTTTTATCAGCACCCAGAAACCGGCCAGGTATTTCTGAACATCGTAGATCGAGGATATGGTGCGTAAAAAACGCAGCACAACCCGCGGCCGTATATAGAATTCGCGCAAGGCCTGTTTCTGCAGGCCGCTCAGCTCTTCCACCGTCCGGCCAGCGCTGACAAAGGGCAGTGTCCGCTCCCCTTTCCACCCCGACCAGGTATTGTACTTGCTCCAGTCATAGGTCCGGATTTCGCCGTTGGCCTGCAATTCATCAAACATTTGCGTGCCCGGATACGGGACCGTCACCGTGAACTGAGCATAGAGAGGATCCAGTCGTTTGGCAAGGTCGATGGTCATCCGGCTCTCTGCAGGGGTTTCCGTCGGCAATCCCAGCATGAAAAAACCACGGATGGTGATCCCGAGTTGCATCGTGATGCGGAAGGCATCTTCGACCTGTTTGAGTGTTACCCCCTTGGATATTTTATTCAGCAGGCGCTGACTGCCTGTCTCGACGCCATAACTGATCTGCCAGCAGCCGGCCTTCTTCATGAGGCTCAAGACTTCCGCATTCACCGTGTCGACGCGACTTTCGCAGGTCCATGCCAACCGGGAGGGAAAGCCGGCGGCAATCATGGCCCGGCACAATGCGGTCAAGAAGCGTTTGTTCGCGGTCAGAGTGTCAGCTTCGATGTTGATCTGGCGAATTTGATAGGTATCAATCAGTCCTTGGATTTCCGCAATGATGCGTTCGACGCTGTGGGCGCGGAACGACTTCCCGAAGGTGCGTGAACAGTAGGTGCATTTAAACGGACACCCCCGGGCGACGATGATGGTCGGGCAATAGTCACTACCCGACACCCGGGAGGCGGTGAGGTGATAACGGTGCATCGGCAGCAAATGCCGCGCGGGAGGTGGAATCGCGTCGAGATCTTGGATGTATTCACGATCTTGATTGCGAACGATGCGTCCATCCTGCCGATAGCAGATGCCTTTGATGAGGGACCAATCGCCATCCGATGCGTGCGCGCAGATGGCGGCCATGGTCTGCTCCCCCTCGCCGATGCAGACGATGTCGGCCGTTTCGATCTCTTCCAGCGTCCGCTCGGGCAATGCCGTGCAGTGGGCCCCGCCAAGCACCACCAGGGCCTCGGGGCGGGTCTGCTTGATGATGTGGCACAGGCGTTGGACCGAATTGAATACGGGCGTCAGTACGGATATACCGATGATGGTACCGGGTTGGCGCAGCGCTTCG